>JAOAPO010000627.1 GCA_025462945.1 Bryobacterales bacterium | reverse complement strand
GTAGCCAGTCCGAAGTGCGGCCTCTCCATCATTCTGTTCGACGAGATTGAGAAGGCCGCGCCATCGATGAATCGCCTCTTGTTGGGCGTGCTGGACCGAGGTTCCCTCCGGCTGGGCGATAACGCTTCGGTGAACTTCGAGAAGACGATCATCTTCATGACCAGCAATCTGGGAGCCCGCGAGATGATGCGCGAGATCACCCCGGACTTCGGCTTTCAGGCAGCGGGTGCGACCGCTACGCGCGAGGAGATGAAGGAGAAGCTGCAGAACATCGGCCTGGCAGCGGTTCGTCGTCGCTTCTCGCCCGAATTTGTGAACCGGATCGACCATGTAGTCACGTACGAACCACTCACGGCCAAATCGTTTGCGGCGATCACGGACCACGAGATTGACCGGCTCCAAAACCATGTGGATGCCCGGATGGGCCACCGCGCCTTCGTCATCGATGCGCCGTGGTCCACCCGGCAGTGGCTGATGGAGAAAGGCACCAGTTCGGAGTATGGGGCGCGAGAGTTGAAGCGCACCATTCACCGCCACCTGACGCAGCCGCTCGCAAGTCTGGTGGCGAAGCGGCAGGTAGCAGCCGGTGGCCGGGTGCGCATCGATGTCTCGCCCGCAGGCGACTCTCTCTGCCTGCGCGCTATCGGATTCGGCGAACCACCAATGCCCGCGGCGCCTACCGTCCTGCTCGTCGACGACAATGCGGAATTGCTGCGCTTCATGGCGCATGCAACCACCGAATGCCGCTGGGATCCGCTGCCCGCCAGGAACGTGACCGAAGCCCGCAAGCAGTTCGCGAAACGCGAAACGCATGCGGCCATCCTCGATATCGGCGTGAGTGAGGGAGCTGGCCTGCTGCTGGCTGCGGAACTCCGCGATGTCTGGCCAGATGCGCGCATCGTGCTCACCTGCGACGTTGAACCGTCGAATGAAGTGCTCGAGATCTGCGACGATCACGACTTCGAGTTAGTGAAAAAACCGTTCCTGACAAGTGAGCTTCTCGACTTCCTCAGGGACCGTGTGATCGCCGTACGTTCAGATATTTGACGCCGGCGTAGATGGTTTGTTATTGTTGTTCTGCGGGGTGGAGCAGTCTGGTAGCTCGTTGGGCTCATAACCCAAAGGTCGAAGGTTCAAATCCTTCCCCCGCAACCATTTCATTTCAATCAGTTATGCATATTTCCGCAGTCCGATTGCCAGTTTGCTAACAGACTGAGAAAACCCAAAGACGACGACCACAATTTTCGCAGAGGTAGGCGTTCGGGCAAATTAATCGATGTTCGTGGTCGCGTTGGAATGGGCAGACGCGCCTGCTTGAGGTGCATGTACCCGTAGGGGTGTGCAGCTTCACGTGCCCGCGCCGTAACCTGCCGAGTCCATCCTCCGCTCTCCACGCGTTTGCGTGCAACCGCGAAGGTTCCGCGATCGGTTTCGGGTGACCAGACGGAATCTGGATTTTCCGCCCTCAAGCTGTGAGTTCTTCGGACCGGGATCGCTCTGATTCGGCAAATGGTGATCGGCCGGACTAGTGACGGGTTTGGCGTCCTGCGCATTCGCCACTGTGAGCGTTGCCGCAGCCGCCAAGGCGGCAGACCCTGCACGGAAAATTCCCCGTCGGGTGATTCGTTCGTTCTTGCGTGACTGCTGCATAAGATTCGGCCCGCATTGATCCAGTCAGACGGCCCGAGCACGCGCTCGTCTCCGTCCCCTCCGAATTGAAGCCAGGACGGCAGTGCCCGGTCGACGACCTCACCGGAATGGAGCCATGCTGGAAGGCTCGTTCCCGTAGATGAAGCAGCAGCAGTCGAAGCCTCCTGCGGCGCCTGGGACTGGTCAACTAGTGGCTGATCGACGAGGGACTCCGCAAGCACGGTGCTGATGCTGCAAACCGAAATCACCGCGACTGCCAAAGCCCGCATTCTCTCCGCCTCATTGGATGGCACGCCAGTCGCCGGGGTGCAGTGTAGTGTTTGCATGTTTTTACCGTAGCTTAGAGACAACCTGAGTCAGCACAACGACTCCGCAGTCGCAACGATGCCATCTTGAGGAAGTGCATGAGTGTACGCATCGGAATCTCGTTCGGCCGGCCTGTGCAGACCCAGACGATCCTTTTTGATTAGCAGTCGCACAGCGGACTGGGACTGGCCCTCGATGCCCGACTTGGGCGCTACCGGCCCATTCCGTCGTCACGCTTGCCGCGATTGACACTTGAACGACCCCGGCTATCAAAACCGGCGTTAACTGCTGCGAATTCGACGACCGTTCAAGCATTTAACAAAGCGACCGTTCAAGCGAGAGTTCGATGGACAATTTGAAACGTCCACTGCCGCATGGTTGTGCGTGTGTGGCGATAACCTCAGTCTACCGAATCTTCGTCTGTGGGTCATGGAGTGCATCTGCTGTCTCGGGAGGCCCGCGAACCGGGCCGCGGTCACCAGGAGATTCCAAAATGACGCTCTCGAACATTGCATTCGTTTTGCTGCCCATAGCTATCGCCTACGGCGAGCAGGTCGCGGATCCGCCGGCAGCACATTCGCCGGTCATCCTGTCCGCCGTAAACGATCGTTACACTGGACGAACTGCCTTCTCATTTGAAGGCAGACAGAAACCTCCTGTGATCCGCGCAAATCCGGGCGACTCGATCGACATTACGTATCGAAATGAAATGTCGCCAAATGCAAATTCGAACTGCGCAACGGGACCGTGCATGAACATGACGAATCTGCACTTTCACGGGCTGCACGTGTCGCCGAGCGCTCCGCAGGACGACGTCCTTTCGATGATGGCGATGCCTGGAGAGTCGCTTCAATATAGAGTCGAAATCCCTCACAACCAACCGCCCGGTTTGTACTGGTATCACCCTCATCCTCATGGCGAGAGTAATAAGCAGGTGCTGGATGGCATGTCCGGCGCGATTGTGATCGAGGGGATCGAACGCTACGTACCTGAAGTGAGGAATTTGCGTGAGCGCATCCTGGTGCTGCGGGACAAAGCGTTCGAGGGAAACAGTCCTGACGCAACGCACCTAAAGGACATTGCCGAAATCCCCCCCGGCCGATGTGGATCGTCGACCGAACAACTGGAGCGCATCTTTACCGTCAACGGCACCGTGCGGCCGCAAATTCCCATCGCCGCTGGCGAACGGCAGTTCTGGAGAATCGTGAATGCGTCGCCCGATTTGTACGCGGACTTGCAGATCGACGGAGAGCAACTGGAGATCGTCGCGCTAGATGGAATGCCTCTCGCTTATCACAATCCGAAACACGCGATGCATCGCGCGAGTCATGTGCTGTTGCCGCCGGCAGGGCGGGTCGAAGCCATCGTCACCGGACCACGCGGACAAACTAAAGCGAAGCTGCGGACCAGGTGCTTCGATACAGGTCCCGACGGCGATCCCAATCCGGGTATGGCGCTGGCGGACCTGGTCGATTTGAAAACGGACGCGCCTGCCACTCGCACGTTTCCGGCGAGCATACAAAAGCCCGTGTTCGTGCCGGTTTCTAACGCAAAGCTCCCGTCGCTGGAGACCACGCCTGATTTTACGGTCACCTTCACAGAAGATAAACAGGGTTTCTATATCAATGGCAAGCGATATGGTCCCGAAGACGCGCCGATGACACGGGTCCGCGTGGGTAAATATCAACACTGGCGAATTGTGAATAAGACGCATGAGGTTCATCCATTTCACATTCACCAAATCCATTTCCTGTTCTACGCCACAAACGACCAGCGAGAGCCGCAATCGGAATGGCTCGACACGGTGAACGTGCCGGTTGAAGGCTCTGTGAACTTGATCATGGACTTCACTGATCCAATCATTCGCGGCATGTCCCTATTTCACTGCCATCTGCTGAGCCATGAGGACAAAGGCATGATGGCGAAGATCCTCTTCTTCTAGAAGACTCAGGGCTGACGGCGATGACGCCTCGGCATCACCGCTGTTCTCCCTAGAAACCACTATTCGCTTGAAATCGGGCGGGTTGGTCATCCGGATCACCCATAGCGACGAAGTCGAGCCGCCGATCACAGATTGGCTTCGGGAAGCATACGAATTCTCCGACGAGTCGTTAATAGGCGACCATGAAAAGCGGGCGTGGAAACTATGAAAAAAGATTGCCGTGAAAAAGCGAAAAAGTGAGGGGCCCGACAAGTCTCATCGCGATTCTGGGGCCAAGGCGAAGAACGGCCCTGCTGAGAATCTTCTGATCGCTCGGGTCAGGGCCGCTCTGATCGGCAGAGTCGATTTTCAGGAAAAGGGAATGTTTGGCGGAGTCACATTCATGGTCCGGGAAAAGATGTGTATCAGCGCGGGCAAAGGCCGTATCATGTGCCGCATTGATCCGGACGTCCATGAGTCTCCGCTCAAACGTGAGGGCTGCCGGACGGTGATCATGAAAGGGCTATTGGATTAATCTGTCGCTGGAATATAACGGCAACGCAAAGAAGGCCTCTCGGAAGCGGCGATTAGAGATGCTTTAGGAGTTCACGCGTCACGCCAGAGACTGACTCCTAACGTGACAATTGCGGCCAGTGGCAGCACCCACCAGGCTCGAACGCGAAAATGTTGTGAAGCTCAAAATGTATCGCAAGACGGTCCTGCCTAAGACTCTGCAATCTTGGCCCCTCCCTGGGATCGAAGACGAGCCAGATATGCGAATGCGATCGCCGTCATTCCAGCCAGGAGTCCCACCAGCGACCAATCGCCGCCGGGCCATTGGACGCTCGCTCCTTCAGCAGCCCAGAACGTGCCGAAGGCTGCGAGACCACTGCGACTGCGAACCGAAGCCATTCGCGAGGAACGCGCGACAGCCATCTTCGAGTTAGAAATGCGATGCCACCGACCGCTACTAACGCGGCCAGCGCGCCTATGACGGCTGTTCCGATCTGATTCGACTATTCGACTCGGCGCCGAACGTGACAACGATGAAGGCCATTTCCAGGCCTTCCAGCAACACGGCTTTGAATGCGACGACGAATGAATACCAGTCTATTTTCGTAGGTGACAGCGGTTGAGCGTCAACCGATGCTCTCTTTTTCGTGCGCGGCCGTGCGATCCGCAGCAAAGCTTTCTTGAGCCATTGAAGGCCCAGAGTGAGCAGCAGTGATCCGACCACCACTCGCAGCCCTTGGATCGGAATGCGCAGTAAGCGTTCCCCAGAACGATGGTCAGCAGCGTAAGAAGAGCAACGCTCCCAACGGAGCCCAAAATAGTCAACCGCAATCCGCGCGCCGTCCCTACTCCAACCAGGATGGCCGCCATCTCCACGCCTTCAATAGTCGCCGCAAGAAATGTCGCCAGGAATAGAAATAATCCGATCATTGCTTTACCTGGTTGCCCGGCTTAGCCGCAACACTGCTGCGGCAGCCTCAAATCCGTACAATCGCGTTCCTGTCTTCCATCGCGAGGGTGATCACGTTCAGCAGAGAGGGATTGTCCCTCTTGCCGATCGCGTACACCGCCGCCGCGCGAACCGGCCACTTCCTGTCGGAGCACGCTTTTTTGAGCGCTGCGTCAACCTTTGGATCCCTATCCGCGATTAGCTCCTTCGGAGCGGCCACTCTTATGGGCGTATCCTCATCTTTACGGGCCCTTTTGTACACCTCGTACGCTTCCCCTCCGAATGGCATAAATCCAATACCGGTCTCGAGTCCCATCACGGCGACAGCCTTTGGATCACGGAACTCGCTTATCTGCGACGCCACGAACCCATCCGCACTCTTGCGTTCACCGCTGAGTACTTCATAGTCGATGTCGTAGACTTCACCACGATCTCCCAACAGGAAAAGTGAGTGAGCGGCCGCGAGGACAACAAAAGGTTCCTTATCATTCGGCAATCCTTTGAGCCTGGGCTGCGACGACACAGCTTCCATCGGACCAAGAGTTCGAGCGGCCGCGGCTCTCACCTTGGAGTCGGGATCGGCGAGTGCTTGCTCAACAAAATCCTGCGCCCTCGGGTTGTGTACGACGATGCGAAGTGCGGGGACGGCGTTCGTACGCCTTGCGGTTCTTTTGCTGGTGATGCCTTCCTGAAGAATGTGCCATGCCCGCTCTGCGGGCGCTTCCGCTGCAGATGCAGCTGCGGCAACCAATAACGCCGATGCAACCGCCGCGCCCGCGCCAATTGGAAAGTGTTTGCTCATTTCGCCATCCCCGCGGTGACTGCCGGCTGGCCACTCGCTTTGTTCCCTGATCCAGGGGCTCCTGGATTTGGATTGGTTCCAGGCTGCGCCGGCACGCCAAGCCATCCACCGCCCAGCGCTTTGATCAAGACCACCGTCGCGACCATGCGTTGGCCGCCAATCTGAGTCGCTGTCCGCTGGTTGGCCAAGAGAGCTGTCTGCGCATAGATCACGTCGAGATAGCTCACCAACCCGCCCCGATAGCGGTTCAATGCGATTGTCTCGGCCTGCTGCGCGTTGGTCACGGCATCCGAAGTCGACTTGGCTTCGCCAGTCAGGATGCGAAGACCGGCCAACTGATCTTCAACTTCCTGATAAGCGACCAGGACTGTCTTCTGATACTGGGCGAGTGACTGCCGGTAGACCGCCCACGCCTGGTCCACGCCGGCTTTGGTTCTGCCGCCGGTGAACAAAGGCATGACGGCCGACGACGCCAGCGAAGTGATGCCATTCTGCCAACTGAACAGGCTGGTCATGTTCGTGCTCTCGAAGCCCGCAAGTCCCGTGAGCGAAATATGGGGCAAGGCTGCTGTCTTTGCGACACCGATCTCGGCGTTCGCCGCTGCAACCAGGCGTTCCACCTCGGCGATGTCGGGCCGGCGTGCCAAAAGTTCGGAAGGCAGCCCCGAAGGAATGACAGGCGGCAAGCCATTCAACGGCGTGCGCGGAATCGAGAACTCCGATGCAGCCTTTCCTTCGAGCACAGCGATCGCGTGCTCCAGTTGAGCGCGCTGCAGGTCAAGTGCCTGAGCTTGAGCCTGCGTCTGGTTAAGTAGGGCCTCGGCCTGCTTCACCTCCAGTTCGCTGCTTAACCCGCCCCGAAAGCGGTTCGTCGTCAAGTCCACCGCGCTTTGCATATCTCGAACGGTCGCATCCAGAACCTCCCGTTCGGCGTCGATCTCGCGCAGGCTGTAGTAGTCCATCGCGACGTTGGCTTCAACTGCGAGGCGAACGAATCGAAGGTCGGCCGCGGTGGCCTGCTCTGTTGCGTTGGCGGCGTTGAGCGAACTGCGCACGCGACCCCAAGCATCGATTTCATAGCTCAGGAAAGCCGGGAATTGAAAATCGTTATAGGTCGCTGGCTTTCCGCTGGTGTTCCCGTTGATACCCGAGTTCGGTCGGCTCTGAGCTTCACGAGTTCGCGAAGCGCTGGCTCCAAGGCTGATTGTAGGAAACAGGAAAGAGCGTGCGTATCTCGCACCCGCGTCGGCCTGCTCAACACGTGCCACAGCCAGTTTGATGTCCTGGTTGGCAGCATCAGCTTCGCTCTCCAATCGAGCCAACTCGGGGTCCTTGAAGACGCGCCACCAATCGCTGTAGGCGATGTCCGGTGTGCCTGAGTCCGGTGTGCCGCCCTCTTTGAACTGCGGTGGTACGGGCGGTGCAGGTTGGTGATATTTTGGACCGACCATACATCCTGTGATGGACAGGATCGCCAGCACGAGAGTTGCAGCCGGCCACGATGTGATTGGGCGATACATATTTAACTCCCTTTCTGAGTGGCGTTTTGTGCCGGGGCAGCAGACTCGACCACAACGCGCATTCCGTTCGTGAGCGAGTCGGGTGGATTCGCGACCACGGCGTCGGCAGGCTGGACGCCGGCCAGGACTTCGATCGTGTCGCCGAAATCATGCCCGAGCGTCACTTTTCGAAGCTCGATCTGGCTCTGACTATTCACGTTGCCCACTTGCGGACCATCGGTCTGGAACAGGATCGTACTTGACGGAAGCACCAGCGATACTACATTGAGCGGAAGCTGAAAGTGCACGTTCGCATAAGCTCCAGGCAGCAGCTCCCCCGATGGATTGGGTACGTCGAGCTCAACCGTGAGCGTGCGAGACGTGATGTCGATCGAATCCGCGGTTCGCGTAACCGAAGCCGCAAACTTGCGATTCGGGAGCGAAATGACGTCCATGGACGCTTTTGTACCTGGCTTGATCTGGCTGCTGAACTCCTCTGGCACGGTGACAAATACGCGCACCACATTGTTCTGGGAAATGCGGAATAGTTCCCGTCCAACACCGGCGTTCCCCGCGTTTACCAGATCGCCGGAATCCGTCTTCCTTTCCGTAATCACTCCGTCAAACGGCGCGACGATCTTCTCGTAGGTCTGCATCTGCTCCAGCCTGCCCACGGCAGCAGCAGCCGCCTGAACATTTGCTTCCTGCGCAGCGAGGTTTTGGTTGTTCTGGTCCACCTCCTGCTGCGACACGGAGTTGGTTTTGATCAGTTCCTGATAGCGAGGCGCCGTGACTTTGGCGAGCGTTAGGCTGGTCTGCGCCTGATCCAGCATCGCTCGCGCCTGGTTCAACTGCTGATCGACTTCAGGCGCATCGATTTCGGCTAGCAACTGACCTTTGGTAACGTGTGCGCCGATGTCCACATACCACGTGCGAACGTAGCCGTCGACTCGGGCATAAACCGGAGATTGCGAGAACGCCTGCATCATTCCCGGCAAGCTGAGATCCGGGCTGGACTTGCCTCGCTCCGGATGAATCACTCGGACCGGCTGCACGTCCAGCGCCTGGGTCGTCTTCTGGAGCTGCTGAACCTGCTTTTGCCGGGTCTCCATGCCATAGAAGGCCGAACCCGCAAGCAGCGCCGGAATCACAAGAAACCACAGCAATCGTTTTCCGCTTCGTGGCGACTTTTCTTTTGATAGATCTTGAGTTTGATTCATAAGGTCCTCACGCATGTTGATTCTTTTGCTTGCGAATAATCGCAAATACACTAGGCACGAAGAACAGAGTGGCGACGGTCGCGAAGAGCAGGCCGCCAATTACCGCGCGGCCGAGCGGGGCGTTCTGCTCACCGCCCTCGCCCAGCCCGATTGCCATCGGGACCATGCCGATGATCATGGCGAGCGCCGTCATAATGACTGGCCTCAATCTGGTGGAGCCAGCCTCCAGCGCCGCTCCCAAGGCATCCTTGGTTTCCGCGAACCGCTCATTGGCGAAGCTAATCACCAGAACGCTGTTCGCTGTGGCGACGCCCATGCTCATAATCGTTCCCATCAAGGCGGGCACGCTCAGAGTGGTGTGCGTCAGGTAGAGCATCCAGACGATTCCGGCTAAGGCGGCCGGCAACGCGGTTATAATGATGAACGCTTCGCTCCAGGACTGAAAGTTGACGACGATCAAGAGATAAACCAAGACGATTGCGAAAGCGAGTCCGGCGCCCAGTCCGATAAACGAAGAACGCATCGTGGCAACCTGACCGCGCGTCACCATGGTGCTTCCCTGGGGCAACTGCTTTTGCGCAGCGGCGGTGATCTTCGCTATGTCTGAAGCTACTCCACCCAGGTCGCGGCCTTGCGTGCTCGCGTAAATGTCGATCGTCCGCTGCACATTGTAGTGGCTTACGACCGCGGGTTCCTGAGTTCGGCTCATCGCAGTGAGATTTTCGAGAAGCTGCGGAGCCGGTGAGGCCGGCGAGTTGATCGGGATCGTCCGGAGCGTATCGATCGAATTCACTTTGTATTGCGGCGTCTGAATCGCGATCGGGTAGCTGACGCCGTTCGGCGAGAGCCAAAAGTTCGGAGCGGTTTGAAAGCTCGAGCTCAAAGACGTGAGAACATTGGTCGCCACGTCCCTCTCACTCAGGCCGACTTGCTGCGTTCTCACGCGATCGACTGCCAGATCCAGCCGCGGCTGGTTCAACAATTGGTGCACGTGTACATCCACGGCACCCGGCACAGCTCGAATCTGCTGCGCCATTTTGACCGCCAGCGCAAAATTGTGTGGCATGTCTGCACCGACGATCTGAACGTCGATGGGCGCCGGAAGACCTAAGTTCAAAGTCTGCGTGACGATGTCGGCAGGCTCAAAGAAGAACCCCGTGGCCGGAAACTGCTTCGGCAACTCGTCCCGGAGCTTTTCGATATACCCAGCCGTCGGATGATGATTTGCGTTCAGCGATACCAGGATCTCCGCGTCGGCGTTGCCGACCGTTTCGCTGTTGCTATAGGACAAGTTGATACCGCTGGTCGGCAGGCCGATGTTGTCCAGAATTCCGCCGAGTTCCGACGCCGGAATGACTTGTCGAATGACATCTTCAGCCCTGCTTGTGACGCGCGCCGTTTCTTCGATGCGCGTCCCCGTCTTCGCACGAAGATGAAGACGAAGTTGGCCGGCGTCGACCGTGGGAAAGAAATCCTGACCCAGGCGAGTGACCAGCAGCAGACTCAGCAGGCAGAATCCCAACAAGCCCGCCGCGAACAGTTTACGGTGATCGAGACAGAGCTGGAGGAGCCCGGAATAGCTGCGTCGAAGCGCTTCGAAGCCGTTCTCGAAGGCACGATGGACGCGCGAGAAGATGCCTTCCCGGTGCTCTGCGTCGGGATTCGCGTGCCCGGCGGCTTCTTTCTTCATCAGATACATCACCAGCGTCGGCACAAGTGTTCGCGAGAAGAAGTACGAAGCGAGCAGAGCGAACACAACTGCTTCGGCCAGAGGCACGAAGAGATAGCGCGCCACTCCGGTCAAGAAAAACATCGGAACGAACACGATGCTGATCGCCAGCGTGGAAACCAGCGCCGGAACCGCGATTTGCTCCGCACCATCGAGAATCGCCTGGTTTAACTCTTTTTTCATCGCCATCTGCCGCTCGATGTTTTCGATGGTGACTGTCGCGTCGTCGACGAGGATGCCGACCGCTAGCGCAAGCCCACCGAGCGTCATGATGTTGATCGTCTGTCCGAGCGCACTCAGGATCAGCAACGACGTAAGAATCGAGAGCGGAATAGAGATGGTGATGATGAGTGTGCTTCGCCAACTGCCCAGGAACATGAGAATCATCAGAGACGTAAGAACAGCAGCGATCCCTGCTTCGCGGACCACTCCGGAGAGCGACGCGCGCACGAAGACCGATTGATCGAACAACGGCTTGATGGAGAGTTGCGCAGGCAGCGTCGCCTTAATTTTGGGAATCACGTTGTAGATCGCCGACACGATGGAAAGCGTCGAAGCGCTGCCGGTTTTCTGCACTGTCAACAACACGCCTCTCTGTCCGTCCTGGCGGACGATATTCTGCTGAACTGCGTATCCGTCCCGGACGTGCGCGACATCCTGAATGTAGAGTGTGGCTCCGTTCACTACCTTCACCGGGATGTGATTCAGAGCGTCGACAGCCGAAGGCGAACCGTTCAGAGCCACGTTATACTCCGTCCGGCCGATCTTGGCCGTGCCGGAGGGCAGGATCACACTCTGCGCATTAACGGCGTTGACGACATCCATCGGCGAAAGCCCCTTGGACATTAATTCATGGGAATCGATATCCACCATTACCTGGCGGACCTTTCCTCCATAAGGCAGCGGGAGTGAAGCGCCTGGCACTGTTGCCAGTTGAGGGCGGATGAAGTTCGTTCCCAAATCGTTCAATTGCTGCTCGGACATCCCGGAGCCGCTCAATCCGAGTTGCACGATAGGAACCGAGGACGCGTCGTAGCTGATGACCAGCGGCGGCGTAATGCCCGGCGGGAACTGCTTCAAGCCGACTTGAGACTCGGCGATGACTTCTGAAATCGCGCCGTTGATATCGGCCGTGGGTTGCAAAAAGACCTTGATCACCGCCACGCCGTTATACGATTGCGACTCGGTGTGCTCAACGTTATTTACCAGCGTGGTAAGCGATCGCTCGAAAATCGACACGATGCGGGTTTCCATCTCGGACGGCACGAGCCCGCTATACGTCCAGATGACGCTGATAACGGGGATGTTGATGCTCGGGAAAATATCCACCGGCGTCCGCAGCAGAACCACAGGGCAGATCAGCAGCAGAACCAGAGAAAGCACGATGAACGTGTACGGCCGGGCGAGCGCAAGCTTAACGATCCACATACGAATTCTCCAAGTTCTGTATTTGCGGCACTTCTAACGTCGCGACCCGGATCTCCAAATCCGACAGCGTCCATTTGAAGTCGAGTTCAAATGTCAGGGTCGCTGTGGGCAGGAAGCGCAGAGCAATGTAAGCAGCCATCGCCTGTGCGGCGCTCAGTGATGGGAATGTGCCGGCCCCGTTACCATCTACGGTCAGCCGATGTCCTGACGAGTTGGATTCAATCAAGAAGATATGGCTTGTTTGTTGCATGACTAAATGGCTCCGTGCGCCATCTCGCGTGAGAGGCCGCTCTTTCGAATCTTGCCGACTAGCGTCGTCCGCTTGACTCCGAGACGCGCAGCAGCACCAGTCCGGCCTCCCACCACCCAATCGCTTTCTTCGAGTGCATGAAGGATGTGCTCCCGCTCCGCTTCTGCCAGGGTCATCTCGTCCCTCCGAATGGGCATGTGGGAGGGCAGCGCAGGTATCTGCAAAACATCGCCCTGAGTCAGGATTACCGCTCGTTCGAGAACATTCTGGAGCTCACGAACATTTCCAGGCCACGGGTGTTGCTTCATGGCTTCCAACGCATCTCTTGAAATCTTCGAGATCCGCTTGGACATTCGCGCGCTGAACTTGTTGACGAAGTGGGCGACTAAGGCCGTGACGTCGTCCGGCCGCAGACGCAGCGGCGGAAGCGAGATTGGAAAGACGTTAAGGCGGTAGTAGAGATCCATTCGGAACTGCTTCTCGGCGACCCGCGCTGCAAGATTGTGATTGGTGGCCGCCACTACGCGGACATCGACGCGACGCGTGTGGGTGCTGCCCAACCGCTCGAACTCCTGCTCTTGCAGCACTCGAAGCAGCTTTGCTTGCAACTCAAGAGGAATATCGCCTACCTCATCCAGGAACAGCGTGCCTCCGTTCGCAGCCTCAAAGCGGCCCAGCTTCTGCATCACCGCACCGGTGAATGCACCCTTTTCGTGACCGAAGAGTTCGCTCTCGAGAAGGCCCAGCGGGATTGCGGCGCAGTTCAGCTTAATGAAGGGACGGCTGCGGCGATTGCTGTTTTCATGGATGGCGTTCGCAACGACTTCCTTGCCAGTGCCCGTTTCGCCTTCAATCAGTACAGTCGAATCCGTAGGAGCCACGATCCGCACCTGATCGAATACTGCGCGAAGCGCGCGGCTCGAACCCACGATGCCTTGGAATCGGTTGTGGGCTCCTGGTACATCGCTTTGCGACTCTAAAAACTCATTAAGGTCAACGTACCATTCATATGCCGGGGCCACTTCAGTTTTCTTGAGAAGGACTACGCTACTTGCACTCATTCAGCAACTCCTTATAGAAGCTTGTGAAGCTTTCGAATACACCCTGATTTTGGAGTGGAAACCGTTTTTCGAAAACCCTCGATAGTAGCTTGTCCGGCCGCCCGAATCGTAAGGTCAGGCACCCCCACTTTCGAGGGGCATGAGACTAACCTGAGACAAACCGTACAGCCTCGATGGTGCGCCATCTCATCAAAGAGCAACCTGCCCGTTTGTTGTTTTCGAAGCATCACAGAGCCATGCTACTGGTAAAAGCAAAAAGGATCTTGAACGAAGCTGCCGCGATAGGAACGTTCTTGCTCAAGGGTTTTTGCTCATTGAGAGCCTTGGGAAAACGATCTGTCGATCGCCCCTTTAATGAACTGCGCAGCCCGTGAAACGGTGGCTCGTCCAGGCTTCTAAGGTTTTTGTGCGAAAGGATTTAGCGCTCTTTCCAGCGCGCCAGCCCCGGGGACATTCCTGTGCGCCGCCGGAAGTGTCGCGCGAGATGACTCTGATCTGAGAATCCGGTCGCCGCCGCAATTTGTGACAACGGAAGCTCAGTCTCACGAAGCATGTGGTCAGCTCGTTCCAGCCGCTGGTCCAAAATGTAACTGTGTGGCGGCTTCCCCACCGATTGGTGGAATGCTCTTGCGAAATGATAAGTGGAAAGCCCCGCCATGGCAGCCAACGCCTCCAGCCCAATTTTCTGATCCAGGTGGGATTCGATGTAATCGCAGACGCGACGCGTGAGTACGGGCGGCAGCCCTCCACGGATGGGCGCGAGCGGCTCGGTGACTGATAGGTGGCCCAGCGTGCTGATCCGAGGCCGGCTATGCACAATCCCTTCCGCCCAACTCCGCGCCATTTGGGACTTGCTAAGCGGCGGCGTAAGCAATGCATAGCACGTGCCTCCGCCGCCGGCCCGGTTGACCCGGGCCGGGATGTCCCTCCCGTCATTCCGTCGAAAGATCGAAGGGTCGAACTGGAAAGCCGCCGACAAGGGAACGCCGCCCGCAAGCCGGCCGTCATCAAGGCCGAAGGCATCACGTGCGATGCGGTCGGCGCCCATCATGAAACAGTGCCCATCTACGGCGAGAAGCATTGCCCGTTCGTCGTTGCAGGGCAGCACAGCGATGGTCCAAGTGCAGCGGAAATAATCCCGAAACAAACGCTCTTCGATCGCTCGTGCGGCAACCGTGACGGTATCAAGAACCAACGACAGGGCGCCTTGGTCTTCTCCGCTCGCCACTCGCGAGACGTCCAGCACAGCCATCAGTTCGCCGTGCGGGCCAAAAACCGGAGCCCCTGCACAACTGAGCTGCGTATGCCGGTTGCGAAAGTGCTGGTCTCCGTGTACCAGCAGGGGCCGCTGCTGGGCGATGCACGTGCCAATGCCGTTGGTGCCTTCGGTTTCCTCCGACCAGACGCCGCCCACCCAGATGCCCCAGTGCTTGAATTCTCCGGCGTTGCCTTCGTCCCCGCGATGATAAATGGCCACTCCCTGACGGTTACACAGCAAAACAACGTAGCCGTGCTGGCGAAGCACGGCATACAGCCGGTCGATCTCTTCCTGCGCCTGAGACAGGATGTTCTCCAGCGGCTCGCGCGAAGCCTTCAATTCGTTGTGCGTGAGGATATGAGGCGCCGAGAAATCCCTCGCGTCGACACGATAGTCGAGGAGACATCTTCGCCAAGACCCAAAAATCTCCTCCGGTTCGGAAAGCAGATTTTTACTGTTGACGGTGAGCTCGACGCGGTCGCCGTGCGACAGCTTCTTCACCGTGCTTGCGATTTCCCGTGGAGCTGCGGTGGCCATGGAGAGACTCCGATCGGTTCCAACCCTAAGTCTATTGTTTCGCACCGCGATGGTGCGCGCCGATGGGCGGCGGCCTCGCCAATCGGGCAATGGTGCCCGAGGCCTGCTCAAGGATTGAACCTATCTTTGCGGCAGGCGGATTCGCTTTCGTCCGAACAGACGGGCATCCACAGACCATGCGCCGGGACCAATCATGGCGAGTGCAACGCCCAATGCCGCAAGCACGACGTGCATCGAAGTGCCGGTGGAGGGAAATAGGAGAAGGGACATTTCGGAGATCGCCATGAGAAGGCCCGCTACAGGTGTCCAAAGTCCGATGGTTAGGAGCGCCGAACAGATGGCCGCCAGAAACTGGAAGATGACAGAAACAGGCAACGTTGCTCCCTGGGAACCGGCGATGAATTGCACGAGCGGAATTGTCGTCGCCGCTCGCAAGAACACCAATCCGGCTCCTGGCCAACCTTCCGGGAATGTTGAGAAAAGCCTTTGCACAATAGGTCCCGGTTTTAGGCTAACCGCGTCACGCGAAAGTCGGAACCCTGAAAAGCAGCTCCGATAGACACCTCTTTCGAGGCCTCTAACTCCGCTAAAGCTCGATGATTCCGCGCTTCAACCCTAATGTGACGGCGTGTGTCCGATCGTTCGCGCCGAGTTTCGAAAGGATATTCTTAACGTGACCTTTTACTGTCTCTTCCGTGATGGAGAGCCGGGCCCCGATCTCTTTATTGGCGTTTCCGCCCGAGATCAAGCGAAGCACCTCTATTTCGCGTTCGGACAGACTCTCATCCGTCGCATGCTCCGCCAGTTCAGTCGCGACATCCGGGGGAATGCGCTTTTGTCCAGCATGAACCAGCCGAATCGTGTCGAGGAGCTCTTTGCGTAGCAGATTCTTGAGCAGGTAGCCGCGGGCGCCAGCCTTGAGCGCGCGCAACACCTGGACGTCTCCGGTGTACGTTGTCAGTACGATAATTCGCGCCCGAGGGAACTCCCCGCAGATCGCGACGATAGCGTCCACGCCGTTCACCTCGGGCATCTGCAAGTCCATCAGGATCACATCCGGCTTATGAATACGAAACTGCTCGATTGCCTCGCGGCCATTCGAAGCCTCTGCGATGAGCTCCATGTCGGGTTGAGCAGCGAGGAGCTTCGCAATGCCATCGCGGAGTAGCGAGTGGTCATCAACTGCTAGAACACGAATGTGCCTAGTGCTCATCAACCGCTTCCTTGCGTTTGCCAAATAGCCGAAAACCAGAACGTCTGCTGGGCAAAGCGTAGGCGACAGAACCTGGGATGCTCAAGTCGACCTCTGTCCCAGCTCCGGCTTGGCTCCAAATCTCGAGTTGGGCCCCGATCTGTTGAGCCCGTTCACGCATGCCCTGCAAGCCCCAGTGCCCATCACGTCCCGCATCCAATACGTTTGGGTCGATACCCGTTCCATTATCCCGAATCCGAAGCCGCAGAAGCCTTTCAGAATACGTAATTTCCGCTTCGATTTTGGAAGCCTGGGCGTGACAGAAAGCATTGCGTAAAGCTTCGCGGACGATACGATAAATGTCGTCCCTGAGGATCGGATGCAGTTCATGTGGTTTGCCCTCTACCGCAAGGCGGAGTTTTGCCGAATTGCTACTTCCATCGCGACCGCACAGCTCTTCGCCCAGAGCGGCGATCGCCTCGGCAAGGTCATTCGTGACGGTCGTCGACGAACGCAGGTTCTGGATTGCGTTCCGACCCTCCAGGATAGCTTGGTCGGCGTGATCAAGAGCCTCTTCGAGGGCGTCCTTTGCGGGGCCCGGTGGAAGCATATCGCTTGCGGCCTGAAAATGAAGCATCAGGCCCTGAAAGCTTTGCAATAGCGTGTCGTGGAGTTCGCGGGCGATGCGTGTCCTTTCAGCCAGGCGCTCCTCGAATCTCAGCGTTACCTGAGCCTCCGTCATTTTTCGGACGCGGGAGACCATGGCGGAGATCACCCAGGCGGTGACCAGAAAAGCAAGGCTTGCCACGATAGCGAGAGGGTTTTTCGATGCCGGCGGTGAGAACAGGGGAACAAAATAGTACTGCAGGAGGAACACCGCTACCAGGGAAACCGCAATCGAGGAGACAAGCCCGGCTCTAAGAGAGACGAAGACGACCGCGATCAAATACAGCAGCGAAACGGCGCCGGGCTGGAGACCGAGCCGGACCGCCGCGAAAGTGATTAGCACCAGGCCGGCAACACCAAGCCCGAATTGCTCAGCCGATTTAACGACTCCGGAATGATCCATAATCCCAGCATGCGCACACTGTGCCAAGCGCGGCAGATCTCTACGTGATTCTATGATGTTGCGACAGCGACCGGGGAGTCAGGCGGATGGCATGTCCGTCACGTACCCAACATCTCGAGCGCCAAACGACCGAGCAATCCCTTTGAAATCAATGGCCCATCCGCGGGCACTCGCGTGCCCCAACTCTCGGCGAGAGTAGGTCGAAGCGCCGGTTAGACAAACTCGGAGCTCGGCCGCCGAAATACAAAGGAGAAATGCAATGAACATGAAACTGACAACCCTCTGCTTTGCGGGGCTTTTGACGCTTACGTCATTTGTGGCGCAACCTGTCCTGGCAGATGAGTGGAACAAGAAGACGGAATTCCGATTCAGTGCGCCAGTGCAGATTCCGGGCAAAACGTTGGTGGCTGGGAAGTACGTATTCCAACTTGCCGACAGCGATTCCGACCGGAACATCGTCCAGATCTTCTCGGAGGATTCGGACGGAAACGAAGACCTCGTTGCGACGCTGATGGCGATTCCTGACTACACCGAACAAACCCCGGACAAGCCGACCATCAGTTTTGAAGAGCGGCCGTCCGGGTCTCCCGAAGCCGTTCACAGCTGGTCTTACCCTGGCGAAAAGACTGGATGGGAGTTCGTCTATCCGAAGGACCAGTCCTTGAAAGGAGACTGAACCGAGACTCTGGCTCTAGACTGACGGCGGCAGGCCCGCCCTGGCTTCCAATAACGTGAACGGCACCAAGCTGCCGCTCACCAAAAGGTTGCACGGAATACGGGCTGGGCACCGCCGTCGTCGGTCGCTGCTGCCCCCGATATAGGAACCGATACCGGGATTGCCACCCAGTGCCGCCACTGACGCGTTTATTGACGATCGCGCCGCTTCCCTGAGGCTACATCTCCCGGAGTTCGTACTTCCTCGAACTCCACACACCGCGCAGGTTGGTCCAATGACGCGCTCCCACTCATCGCGCGTGCTGTCGGCCGTCGGGGCGATGCGCGCCATGACGCCGGCATTGTTGAATGCGGCGTCGAGCCGGCCGAATTCGGCGACGGTATCCGAGCACTGATTCCCGCCATTGCCGTCGTGCTGAGGAAATTTCTTCGATTGAGTAAAGTCCCTCATAGGAGCAGAAACTCGGGGCCAGCTACTGAAATGCCTGAGCCGGCGGCCCTGTCGCACACCTGCAGCCGGGCTGGATGGCATGGCCGTGAAAATGGTCGGGCCGTACTTGCCCTCACCTTGTACCTGGCCAGGCAGGACATGAAGCGGCCGCGAAATCGAGATCTGCCGCGCCGAATCGCGCATCGCAACAACCATCCGGAAAACTGGATCTCTGCCCGCTTGGTTAACGTCCAGAGCTGACAACGTCGACTACTCGACGGCCCGGCAACCCAGGCGGCCGGGGCAGGTGCTATGGGCTTCCGAGCACGACCTCACGGAAGCGACGGAGTCCCTCCTGGAAATGGCTTCTTGGTTCAGTGAATCGTGGGGTGGTCCCGATCGGTCTCTGCCGAACTATTGGCTCGCGAGTCCACGAGGCGGAGTGAGTGTGCCGAAGCGGCGCCAGCATGGAATGAGGGCTTGCCGAGGAAGAAGCCCTGGAGTTCATCGCATCCAAGCTCCCCCAGAAGATCCAATTGCGCCTGGGTTTCAACCCCTTCCCCAATGACTCTCAGTCCGAGTGTATGAGCCAGTCTCACGAGGCCCTCCAAAACCGCGGCTCCCTGCGGACGGTTTTCTGCAGCGATCAGCAAACTCCGATCGATTTTCAAGGCGTCGAGCGGCAATCCCTGCAGATAACTCAACGAAGAGTAGCCAGTGCCGAAATCGTCGAGGGCAATGGTCACACCCAGATTCCTGAGTTCCGCAAGTGTAGCGGCTGAGGTTCTCGCGTCCTGAAGGAGAACACTTTCGGTCAATTCAAGCTCAAGGAGTTTCGGGGGAAGCCCTGTTCGTTCCAGCGTCCGCACAACTGTGTCAAAGAAATCCGGGCTCGTGAACTGAATCGCGGAAACGTTCACGGCGACCCCTACTCCCTTCAGCCGGCCGGCCTGCCACCCAACACATCTCTGGCAGGCTTCGTGCAGTACCCAGTTGCCTATCGGAATGATCATGCCGGTCCGCTCTGCGATCGGAATGAACTTCGAGGGCGATATTGGACTGCCGTCGCTACGGTGCCAACGCAACAGCGCCTCAAAGCGCCTGAGCCCCGACCCGTCCACAGCAAACTCTGGCTGGAACTGCATTTTGAACTGGCTTAGTTCCAAAGCAGTTCGAAGCCGCCTTTCGAGCTCCTGCCCTTCACGTAGTGTGTCCGCATATGATCTGGAAAAGACCTTCACCTGATTTCTGCCGGCGCGTTTTGCCTCGTGCATAGCAAGATCCGCATTGCGCTTGAGCTCGTCCCAGTTGGTTCCCTGATCGGGGAACGTGCAAACGCCGATGCTGGCGCTCATCGATACGTCGTGACCTGCGATTTTTGCGAGGCCATCGAGACTCCGAAGCAGTTTTTCACCGAGAACAGCAACCGCTCCCCGCGTGTCCAAGGTGGGCGCAATGAGGGTGAATTCATCGCCGCCGACACGAGCCAGAATGCCAGATTCGGGCGTCACATCTAGCAGGCGCCGTGCAGCCTCTTTTATGACTTCATCACCAACTGCATGACCGAGAATATCGTTGATCATCGTAAATTCGTCGAGGTCTATAACGAAAAGTGCGCCGAACTGCTCGCCCTTGCATTGACCAATAGTCCACGCCGTCCTCTCTGCCAGCAGATTGCGGTTTGGCAGTCCCGTCAGCTCGTCGTAGAGAGCGCGACGAAGCAGACGCGTTTCCGACCGCTTCCGCTCCGTGATGTCCTCGGCGATTCCCGCAATACGAATAATTGTGCCACTGGCGTCGCGAACAGGAAACGCCCGATCGCGTATCCAGCGAATCGCCCCCGCGGGCTGCACGATGCGGTATTCGTTCTCTAGGGTTTCCCCTCGGAGCTGCCGCCGAAAAATCTCTTCCGCTGCGAAGTAGTCTTCGGGATGTAGCGCATGTATCCAGCTTTCGGAACGCGCCAGAACAGTGTCACACGGTTGCCCCCAAATCTCCTCGTAAGCCTGACTTACGTACTGCAGTTCCGTTCCTGCACCGTTCGTTATCCAGAGGACTTCGCGAATATTTTCAGCCAAACGCCGCAGTTCTTCCGTGGGAACAACAGCAGCGGCCGACTCGGCATTATCATGGTCGCGGGCTACGGGACGGTAGCTCGGTGCTGCCGCGGTATCGTTCTCAGAAGCCTGACTGACATGAGACTCGCCGAAGCGGCCGAACGGACCCAGAAGTTCTCGCGCGGCGTCCAAGGCGCCTTTGAGGATTCTCCGAGCAAGCTCGTGAGGCGACCGCAGGATATGCAGCGCGGCGCTAATGGAGGAAACCTCTTGGGCGGAGAGATTCTTGTCAGAACCGAGTGCTTGCCCGGGTATGGTCCCCTGGGTCTCAGACTGTGGGGGCACCGCCTCGTTCGTAGTCGCGGAAAGCCAGCCTGTTACGGCTTGGATAAAGCCCTCCGACTGCGGCATGTTGTCCAGGTCAAGGCATCGTCTCCGGAATTTCTTCAGAAGAGGTCGCGGGAAGTTGAATAAGGTCTTCACCGTTGGTTCATCAGAGACCCTGCGTCTCGGCATGAGCTAGAGAATTCCTCCCGTCGCTGGCGAGAGTCCTCTGCCAATGCATCTAAAAATGCCGGTTCTGGCCGACAATCGATTCTTTTTTCGTCTCTCAACAGCCATCACTGCACTCGACCGCGTGCCTTCAGATGGGAGAGCGTCGGCAATGTTCTGAAAGTCCAGCAGGTCGTATTTGCTCTCATTCGACCCAAAGGTTGACCTGCCGAAAGGTCCCGAATAAGACCCCCAGCAACCGTGTTCGGCGATGTGCCCATTCACAGCGCTCTGAGCTATCCGAGCACGGGCCTGATCCCTCGGGTCTCTCGTTTTGAACGCCGCGATCTCAAGTACCGTGTACAGCTGCACCAGACGGAGCAGTTCCTGGCATGGAATCGACGATTGGTCAGACTCTCCATTTGAAGAATTTATCCGCGCTGAATCTCTCCCAGCACATGAAGCATCGATAACGTCGCCTCCACCAGATAAGCCACTCCCATCAGGAGCGGTGCCGCACTCGAAGAGCCGCAGCGCCGCACCTCGGACACCGTGTGAGCTGTTCGGCCGTGAATCCCGTTTCGGGACCTGGTTCGTTTCGGTCCCTTGTCTTGTGTTCATTGGTCTGTTTTTGGATCCATCAGTGGACGTCGGAGCTTGGCGTAACCGCGTTACCGCGCGGTGTACCGCTTCGGTGCGCATACGTCAGGCGAGTTCTTGAATGGCTCCATGCGCAACCCTGCGTCATGCAACGGGGCTTCCATTGACGAGGCTTCCAGCACGGAGGCGCTTAGTTGTTCATTCGGAACACCTTGCCGAATCACGCGGAAGGCGAATGAACAAAGCGCGACGACGAAACGGCGCCAGCTGCCGCCGATATTTCGTAAGATGACGGTAGAGCGGCTCGCCCCGGCCCGCGTATACGGCAGGCGCTGAAAGGCCTCTTAGAAACTTAGCCGTTTGCCGCCGCATCTGGTGATAATGGTGCCAGCGTGACTTCAATTCCAGATCAGCCCCACTATCAACCGCATCAACCGAAGCAATCGCCAAACTGCGTCGGCAGCTCTGTCGACCGATGCGACGGATGTGATGATCTGCAAAACAGCCTTCCGGCCGCTTTTTGGTGTGCCGACACCGAGACGTTCCGGCTCAGTTTCATCAGTTGTTATGTGGAAACTCTATTCGGCTATCCGGCGCATCAATGGACAGACGACCCCTCATTCTGGAGCGATCACGTCTACCACGAGGACTTCGGACCCATTTGGCTACAGAGGAGCTCGGCCATCCGGGAACGGAGACTGTCTGATCTCGAATATCGGATTGTGGCGGCTGACGGCCATGCGGTCTGGATACGCGAGCTGTGCCAGCTCAGTTCAATGAACACCGGACACCCGGTCGTGGTTGGTCTTATCATCGATCTCTCGAAAAAGAGGTCGCCAGCCGAAGCATTGGGCAAGAACAAGCGATGGTTGCGGCAGGTGATTGATACGATTCCCCAGCAGATCTGGAGCGGACCGGGCGACGGCTCGGTCGACTTCTGCAACGCACGATGGCGTTCAGACCTCGGGATCGCGCTCGAAGAACTTGAGGGGGACGGTTGGCAGAGAATGCTCCATCCCGAGGACCGAAATATCGTTCTCGAAAGGTGGCGCCGGTCTGTGGCGACCGGTGAGCCTTACGAGTCCGAAGAGCGCCATCGCATGGCAGATGGTCAGTATCGTTGGTTCCTCAGCCGTGGGGTGGGACTGCA
>JAOAPO010000619.1 GCA_025462945.1 Bryobacterales bacterium | reverse complement strand
AGGACGGGCCGGAGCACGGAGTCCGACTGGATCAGCCGGATCTGGGTCGCCATGAAGGTGTCCGAGTCTGTGTTGCTGATGCGGGAGGTGGCCTCCTGACCGATGATGCCGCTGGGCGCCATGCGGTCGACATCGAGGGTGGCTGTCGATTGGTAGTACGGAGTCAACCGCATGGAGACAAATATGGTCACCGCCACCGCAGTCGCCACAAACGCCAGCAGGTGCCACTTGTGGCGTGACAGCATCCAGAAGTAGTGAGAAATCGGGACGCCGGCTGATTCCGCTTCCTGCTCCTGCTGCGGAGCCTGGAAGTATGAAACCCGCTCCACAATCGCTGGAAGCCGGGTATTGGGATCTGCGGACGGGACTAAACCTTGCTGTTCTCTTGACATTCAACTCTCAGACCGGTGCACACTCATGCGCGCTCCGGTTTCCGCGATTTTGGGCGAAAAACCGCCCACATTTCACTTTATCACAGGTTTAAAACACACACCTGTCAGCTTAAAATGAATCTTCCTTTACAAAGTGTCGAAAGCCACAGTCCCGTTTCAGGGGTGGCGTCACTTCGTAACGGTCGCGTTGAGAATTGCCTGATCGAGGTCGGCGATGATGTCGGCGATTTCCTCGATGCCTACAGAGATGCGAACGTACTCCGGTTTCACACCGGCGGCGGCCTGCTCGGTCTCAGACAGCTGCTGGTGCGTGGTGGAGGCCGGGTGGATGACGAGCGTTTTCGCGTCGCCCAGGTTCGCCAGGTGGCTCGCCAGCTTCACACTGTTGATGAACCGGATGCCCGCCTCGCGTCCGCCTTTGATACCGAAGCCAACGATCGCTCCGGCGCCGCCCGGAATGTACTTCTTCGCGTTCGCATGGTGCGGATGACCGGGCAGACCGGGGTAGTTGACCCACTCCACGCCCGGGTGCGCGGCCAGAAACTCCGCCACAGCCTGGGCGTTCGAGGTATGCCGCGGCATCCGCAGATGCAGCGTTTCGATGCCCATCAGAAAGAGGAAGGCAGCGAAGGGACTCATGGCCGCGCCGGTGTCGCGCAGCCAGTGGGTCCGCATGTAGATGATGTAGGCGATGTTGCCGATGGGCTTCAGCGCCTCGGTGAAGACGACGCCGTGATAGGAGGGGTCGGGCTCAGTGAACTCCGGCCATTTCGCGGCGTTTTCGGCCCACTGGAATTTTCCGCTGTCCACGACGACGCCGCCGACGTGAACGCCGTGACCGCCCAGAAACTTGGTGGTGGAGTAGATGGAGACGTCCACACCGTGTTCGAAGGGGCGGAAGAGGGCGGGCGTGAGCACGGTGTTGTCCATCAGGACCGGGAGGCCGTGCGAGTGGGCGATGTCTGAGATGGCTTGGAAGTCCGGCACGTCGTTCTTCGGGTTGCCGATGGACTCGAGGAAGACGAGGCGGGTTTTGTCATCGACGAGGGCGTGGATCTCTTCGGGGTGATCGGGGTTGAAGAAGCGGACTTCGACGCCGAGCTGTTTGAAGGTTTGGGTGAAGAGCGTGAAGGTGCCGCCGTAGAGGCTGGTGGCGGAGACGATGTTCTGGCCGGAGTGCGCGATGGTGAGGATGGCGGCCGTGGTCGCGGCCTGTCCGCTGGCGAAGGCGAGAGCGGCTGCCCCGCCCTCGAGCGCGGCCATGCGCTTTTCGAGAACGTCGTTGGTCGGATTCATGATTCGGGAGTAGATGAACCCGAATTCTTTGAGCGCGAAGAGATCGGCGGCGTGGTCGGTGTCCCGAAAGACGTAGCTGGTGGTGCTGTAGATGGGAACTGCGCGTGCTCCGGTAGCGGGGTCGGGCTCCTGCCCGGCGTGCAACGCCAGGGTGCCGAGACCGGGTATGATTTCAGGATTCGCCATGATTGTTCTCGCTTCGCATCATACGACAGTGCAGGGTGCGGGTGACAGCAGGCTGGTAAGAAATCCGGGTGTGAGAAACTGACGGCTGCATGAAGGTTTACCCAGCGAACGCCTTCGCGGCACTTCTCACCTTCGCGGCTCTTCGCGTCGGTGCACTGCTCTTTGCCGCACTGCTCTTCGCTGCTGCCGAATGTTCGGCGGCGCCGCCGGAGACTTTTCAGTTCGCGGTGGAGTGGCGCCTGATTGCGGCCGGGGTGGCGAAGCTGACGTGGGTCCCGGTTGTGCGGCCAAAGTCCCCCACGTGGCCTGCCAGCGCGATCGCATCGCCGGCGAGCGAAGTCCGCCTGCACCTCGAATCGACGGGGCTGGTGTCGCGCCTGTTCCGGGTGGAGGACGATTACAGCGCGGTGCTGGGTCCGAACCTGTGCGCGGAGACGAGCACGATGCTGGCGAAGGAAGGCAGCCGCAGCAAAGAGACGCGGGTGACCTACGATGGCCGCGCGGGCAAGGCGTACTGGGTGGAGAAGGACCTGGTCAACCGGGCGACGGCTAACCGCGAGGTGGACATTCCGTCGTGCGTGCATGACGTGATGGGGGGCCTGATGGCGCTGCGGGGGCTGCGGCTGGAGCCTGGCAAGACGGTCCGCCTGCCGCTGAGCGATGGCAAGAAAACTGTACAGGCCAGAGTGGATGCGCAGGAACGCCAGGAGGTTCGGACGCCGCTCGGCAACTTCCGGACTATTAAGTACGAAGTGTTTCTGTTTAATGACGTGCTGTTCAAGCGCCCGGGCCATTTGCACGTCTGGCTGACGGACGACGAGCGCAGGTTGCCGGTTCAGCTGCAGGTTCGACTGGCATTCACGATCGGCACGATCACGTTCCGGCTGGTGGACGATAAGCCGCCGGTGGAGAAGCCGCAGGACAACATTCGGTAACAACATTCGGTAACGGCACGCCCCGATCACCAGCCATGAAACACTTTCTGCTTCTCGTTTGCTGCCTTGCCAGTGCGTTCGCGCAAAATCCGGGGCCGACCGCTCCGGCACCGAATGCGCCGCCCGTGAACGCGCCGCTGCTGAACGCGCAAGACACGACGGACCTGGGGACGCGCGCGGTGCAGCTGATGGAAGCGACGGGGGTCGGGATCGATGGCCTGCTGCCGGCGACGGACGTTTTGCGGCGGAATACGGCGAAGTCGGTGGAGAGCCTGCGGCGGAATGCGCGGAGTCTGGTGGTGACGCACCAGCTGGTGAACCAGATCAACGCGTTCCTGGCGGTGAGCGATACGTTTCCGCGCGCGGCGAATCTGCCGGCGACCACGCTGGAACAACTGGCGGAGCTGCACGTGATCGGCGCTCGCGTTCAGGCGCATTTCGATGCCCTGCTGGTTTTTACGGCGAACAGCCAGGCCACTCAGGCGGCGGACCCGAACAACGTACACCGGTTTGCGGAGGCGAATTCGAAGCTGCTGCCGGCGAGTCAGTCGCCCCGGGTGGTGTTTCTGGGCGACTCGATTACGGATTTCTGGCGGCTGAACGAGTATTTTCCGAACCGGGATTTCATCAACCGCGGCATCAGCGGGCAGACGACGATGCAGATGCTGGGGCGGTTTCTGCAGGACGTGGTTCATGTGAATCCGCGGGCGGTGCTGATCCTCGGCGGTATCAATGACATTGCGCGCGGCATTCCGGTGAGAAACATCGAAGACAACCTCACGATGATGGGAGACCTTGCGAAGGCGCACGGCATACGGCCGCTGTTTGGGTCGGTGCTGCCGGTCAGCGATTATCACAAGGACGTGAATCCGGCTTACGACGTGGTGTCGGCGCGTCCGCCGGCCAGCATTCGTCAGCTGAACGACTGGCTGCGGCAGTATTGCCAGCGCGAGGGGTTCACTTACGTGGACTACTACACGGCCGTTGCGGATACGAATGGCATGTTCCCGGCGGATGCGGCGGATGACGGACTGCACCCGAATGCGAAGGGCTATCGACTGATGGCTCCGGTGGCGATGCAAGCGGTAGACCGGGCTGTGGTTGCGCTGCCGCCCGCGCCGGTGCCGGTGAAACGCCGCTTTGGTGCCGCGAAGTAGGGAATGGCTGGGGTTAGCCGGCGGGCCGGCGGCCGCGCATGATTTCGAAGACGCCGAGCAGGATGACGGCGAGGAAGAGCGCGTGACTCCAGCCACCGAGGCGGATTTTCGCTGTGAGCAAGACCAGCCAGGTAACGAGCAGCAGTGCGACGAGCTTCCAGAGCATTTCGTCCATGAGGCTAGCATGCGGCGTGGGCTCGGTTGTGTTCCGCGGAGACAGATCACCGTCGGGCGTACGACCACGAATGCGTGCGAGCAGCCCGGGCGGCCCTGCTACGATGGCGGTCTGCGCATCGGCATCCATACTTCGCGTTCCAAATCACTTGAACACGCGGCTCTGAAGGCTCACGAACTGGGGGCGAATACTTTTCAGATTTTCTCAGCCAGTCCGCGTATGTGGCGGGCTTCGGTACCCGATCCGGTCGATATTCGGCGTCTCCGCATTGCCCGCGAGACGTATGATCTTTCGCCGATGGTGATCCACTGTAACTATCTGGCCAACCTTGCCAGCATCGAGCCGGAGATTCGGGCCAAGTCGATCGGTTCGTTCCGGGGTGAGCTGGATCGGGCTGTCGCGATCGGTGCCGATTACCTGGTGCTGCACCCGGGCAACTACAGGGACCAGCCTCTTGAGCAGGGGATCGCCGCATTCGTGTTGGGTTTGGCTGAAGCGGCGCGGGAGTTCAGCGCGGGCAAGCTGAAGGTGCTGCTGGAGAACACGGTGGGCTCGGGCAATCAGCTGGGTTCCAGGTTTGAGGAGCTGCGGATGATTCGTGACCTGGCGGAGCGGGAGTGCGACCTTCCGGTGGGCTACTGCCTCGATACCTGCCACCTGCTGGCTGCGGGCTTCGATGTGGCTCACGGGGAGGGGCTTGAGACCACGCTGGCTCACGCGGAGGGTATTCTCGGCCTCTCGGAGGTGAAGGTCATCCATGCGAATGACTCAAAGGGCGCGCTGGGGTCTCACCTCGATCGGCACGAGAATATCGGCAAGGGGCGGATTGGGGAGATTGGGTTCCAGCGGATCCTGACCCATCCGACGTTGCGCGAAAAGGCTTTTATCCTGGAAACACCGACTGAGGATGACGAGACCGCGCGCGCCGATATCGATGCGCTGAAACGGCTGAGCCAACCGGAGGCGCAGATTAGGGCAAAATAAAGAGGTGAAAACTTGTCTCATTCGCGCCTCTTTCGTTCTTGCTGCCGCCTGCTCCGTTCTGTCCGCCCAGGGACGGGGTGGCTCGGAAGGTATGGGCAAAGCAATCCAGCTGGATCTGGACGGGAAAGGCAGCGAAGCCCGCGCCCTGATCCAGAAAGAGATTGACCAGGCGACTACTCCCGCCGCGAAGGCCGCTGCACAGCGCGCGATGGCGATGTCGTGGGGCTTCGATGCGAACTGTTCAGGGGCGGTGGAGTACGAGCAGATGGTGATCGCGTACTGGGTGACCCGCGAGAAAGAGGAGCCGGCCAACGCGTTTTATCAGCAGGGCGAAATGGCTAATGAAGCGGCACGGGTGTGCATTGATTCCGGCGATCTGAATATGGCGCAAACGTGGTACCGGAAAGGGACCGAACTTGGGCTGAAGGAGCCGGGCATTTCCGCCGACCGGAAAGCACTCTGGGCGTACCGCCTCGCTCATGCCGAGGCCCGCATTGCGGCCCGCCGCGGGAATCGCAGGGAAGCCGAGAAGCAGATCGCAGCCGCCCGTTCGGCTCTGGATGGGATGACCACGCTGCGAGCCCAGCAGGAGCCGTTTTTGCCGTATCTGACCGGCTACGTTGCGTTCTATCTCGGAGATACGGTGAGGGCTATCGCTGACCTGGAGAAAGCAAACCAGAGCGATCCCTTTATCCAGTGCCTCCTGGGCCAGGCGTGGGAGAAGCAGGGCGACAGTGGGAAGGCGAAAGAGTTCTATACGCGGGCGTTGCAGACGACGGCCCACAATCCTCCGGCCGCGTACGCGAAACCGTTTGCACGTAAGAAGCTGAACTGACGGTCTGCTGTTGTGACGCGTCAATTGAAAAGGGCCGATCCTCTGGTGAGGACCGGCCCGATGACTACCGTTTTTCGGATCAATGCTTAGAACGAGAAGCGCAGCGAAAGCTCTACGCGACGGTTTGCGGTAGCTCCACCGCCACCACCACCGCCCCGACCGCCGCCGTCACCACCAGTTGAGATGGCGTTGCCGAAGTTGGGAGAAGTGAGTGCTCCCTGCGGAGCAGCCAGATTCACGTGGTTGAAAGCGTTGCGTGCCGCCAGCGTGAAAGTGACGCTGTACTTTTTGCCGGTACCACCACCACCGAAGCCGCCGAAGCCGCCACGACCGACGCCGGCAAAGCCGCCACCGCCGCGAGGACCACCTCCACCGCCGCCGCGCGGGCCGCCGGCACCGGGAGGCGGACCACCGCGACCCGGACCGCCGCCGTCCATGCCATCCGCGGGAGCGGCTCCAGCCCGTTCACCCCAGCCCCACGAACGGCTCAGGCGAGCGTTTACGGTGAAGTTGCTGTAACCTGTGCCGTAGTTGATCGGGATGATGGTTTCGCCCGGCAACGGAGCCCCGTTGAAGGTGCCCCACCGGCTCGCCACGACGTTTTTCGGGTCGGATTTGCTGGTCGCAAATGAGGGCCGATCGTTGTTGATACCGTCGCCGTTGTAGTCGGTGCCTGTGGTGATGTTGAAAGGCGGCGCCGAATTGAAGCTGACGTTCGGCGCGATCGACATCTTGAAGGGCAGGCCCACGTTGCCGCTGAGGCTGACGCGGTGCCGGATGTCGTATGCGGCCCGCCCGTAGTCCACCGAGGTGTCGTACTGGTTGCTCGGGAAGCCGTTGACATTGCTGTTCACATGACCATTGGCATAGTAGCCCTGCATCGTGAAGTGCCTGTTGAAGCGCGTGCTCATGTTCACGATGAACTGGCGCTGCTTGTAGATGCCGCTGGATTCGTAGAGGTAGAGATCGCCACCGGCGAGAGGCCGAACGCCGCCCAACCGAGTCAGCGGGTTATACGATCCGGGCACATAAGCGTTGATGTTGCGCGTGCGCTGATCGTGGATGCCGCGGGTGTCCACGAAATTCACAGAAACCGAGGTCCGACCCGGGAGCGAGCGGTCCACGCTGGCTGAGAACTGCAGCATCCCCGGTGCGACGTAGTTCCGGTCGACCTTGTAGAGGGCCTGGTTTTGCGCCTGCAGCAACTGAAGGGAAGGTTTGTTGGGATAGGCCGCGAGCGCGGGTGCCGCGAGGGTCGGGTTCTGCGTGATGTTGATGTTGTAGTTCTGCTGTGAGTTGGGGTCGCCGTTGTAGCGAAGCGTGTTCAGGTAGTTGTTCTCGCTGAACCGATCGTAGAAGATGCCGTAGCCGGTGCGGATCACGGTCTTGCCCTGACGGCCGCCTTTGCTGTCCGGAGACCATGCAATGGCAATGCGGGGCGCGATCGCGCGCTTGTCGCTGATGTTCGTTTGGGCCTCGTACCGGAGGCCGCCGCTGACCGTCAGATTCGGACGCAGCCGGAAGTCATCCTGCACGAACAGCCCGGCATCGAACTGGTTAACGCTCGCAAGCGGTGTTCCCGCATTCAGGGTGAAGCTGGTGGGACCGCAACCGTTGGCAATGATCGTCGACATCGGCACGTTCTGCGAAATCAGCCGTTGGGTTTCGCGATAAACATCAATGGAGGTCGGCTTGACGCCGGCGTTCACATAGCTTGCCAGACACGGTGCCGCGAGTGACAGCGAGTTGGGGTTGGTGAAGGTGTAGGTACCGTTGTAGTTCGAGGTCGAGTTGTTCGCCAGCGTGTCGTAGCGGAAGCGAACACCGGCCTTGATGGTCTGGCGGCCCAGAGTCGTTGTGACGGTGTTCTGTACCTCAATCCCGTTTGTGTCCGTGAAGTTGGCGATCACCGGCGAGCCGAAGTCAGTGAAGGAACCCTGGACGTTAATGACCGGACCGGTGAGGCCCGTACCGGTGCTGTCGTTGGACCGCCGGCTGATCTGCAGGCGAGTCTCATCGATGGCCCTTGTACCCAGGATCGCGGTCTCTGTGATCTGTATGTTGTGGTTGTTCGAAGAATTCTGAGTCGCCTGCGAGGGCAGGGCGAAGGTGCTGACGCCGCCTGTGTTCGTCGCATGCAGGAAGTTATAGCGGGCTACGATCGTGTTGCTCGAATTGATCTGATAGTCAAGCCGCGGGCTGATGCTGTAGTTCTTTGCAGGCACCGGGAACGCCTGGCTGACCAGCCGGTTCGTGAAGTTGGTCGGGTCAAGCGCCGTGGCGTTGATGAGCGCCTGATCGGAAGAGTTCCGGTTGTTGAAGTCCAGAAAGAACGAACTCTTCTTGTTTATGGGGCCGCCGATGTTGAAGGAGAACATCTGCGCACTGTAGTGCGGACGGGTGTTTGTGGTCAAAAACGGATTGCGGCTGTCGAAATTTTTGTCGGAGAAGTTCGCGAAGCCACCGCCGTGGAACTTGTCGGTGCCCGGCTTGGTCAGAATCTCAATGCGGCCGAACCCAGGGCGATCGAACTCTGACGAGAAAGGGTTGGAATTGATACGGATCTCGCGGATCGAACTCTTCGGGGGCAACTGGCCGCCGCTGAAGCCGTCCACGAAGAACTGTGCGCCGTTGGGTCCGGCGGCTGGTCCGGCCAGGGCCTGCAAGTCGGCTTCAAGATCGGTCGGGTCGTCCGGCAGGAATTCGAGGTCTTCCGTTTTCAGCACGAGGGCGCCGACGTTCTGGGAGGGGTCAGTCGTCACCACACCCACCGCATCTTCCTGCACCTGGACCTGCACCGCTTCCGCCGCAACCTGGAGCGCGATGTCGAGCGGCGTCACCTGCCCGTTCGAAACCGCCACCGATTGTGCCGTGAAGGTTGTGAAGCCTTTGGCATCAGCACGCACCGAATATGTACCGGAGGGCACTGTCATCGTGAACTTGCCCTGCCCATCGGATTTCGCGGTGCGGGAAAAACCGCTTCCCAGAATCTGTACTGTGGCACCGGGTACGACGGAGGCGGAGGGATCGGTCACGGAGCCGCGAATGGTCCCCGCGTTCTGCGCGTGAATCTGCGCAACCCCGAATACCATCAATACAAGTGGGGCCACTCTGCTAAGGAACACCCGGGCTGGAAACCTGCTGAAGCTGTTTTGCATATATTTTCTTGATCGAGTCGCCTGATCTTCGTTACGTCTGTGCTGCGTTGAGGCTCTAGAGTTGAGACGACGCTCTCATTCGATTGTTACTGTTGCACGGCGCTGGCAACGTGAATGTGTGTAAAGATCAGGGGGCTTTACGAGACAGGGGCATTTGTGTTAGATTTGAAACTTGGGAGTTCCGCGCGCTGGACTCGTACTGCTGCGACCTCGCCAATTGACTCCCAAAACCCCGCTCGTGCGGCACAGTGGCGCCTTCGCCCAAATAATCTTAAAAAATATTTCTCGATAGGGCACAGTCTCGCCCTTTTCTGCTCTGCTTGCGACTCGGCGGGTGGTTCGCGCCCGCTCCGGAAGAGGTTCCGTTCATATGGAAGATGATGATCAGTTTTTGCACGAAGCTCCCCTCGGGATTAATTTCGACGAGGAAGCCACTAAATTTTTCGACCCCGAAGCGGAAGCGGACTTCCTCCATCCCAGCCAGCAGGTAGAAGAATCGATCTACACCGACGACCCCGTTCGCGTCTATCTGCGCGAAATGGGTGCCGTCCCGCTGTTGACGCGCGAAGGTGAAGTCGATCTGGCCCGGCGCATGGAGCGCGGGAAGGTGCGCATGCAGCGCGCGATCAGCCGCTCTGCCCTGGTGCAGTTCGCGGTCGTTGAACTCGCCGAACAGATCAGGAAGAACCCTGACGACCTCGATAATTACGTCGACATCGGCGGCGACATGGTTGAAGAGGGTGCCGCGCCCGTCGATACAAAGAAGCGCGCCGAAGCGCTGAAGCTGTTCACCGACATTTCTGCGTCTCATAAACGCGCGAGTCAGTTGCACGAAAAGCTGCTCACCGCTCCGGCTCCCGTCCAAAAAAAGGCGAAGCGGAAGATGACGGTGAAGTACTTCCGGGCCCTGGTCGAGACGTCCCTGGCAATCCGTGGCGTGTCGTGGACGCTGGCGCGATGGCGCGATTTCACCCGCGAAATCGACCGCGCCGTCGATGAACTGAACCACCTCGATAAGGAACTCCGCAAGCTGGAGGCTCGCCCGAATCCCGCCAACGTGACGCGTGTTCGGGAACTGAAGCGGGAGATTAAGAAGCGAGAGACCAGCGCCGGTGCCTCACTCGAAGAGCTGAAGCATACGTTGATGGTGATCCGTCACGGTGAGCAGGAAGCCGAACGAGCGAAGAAAGATCTCGTCGAAGCCAACCTTCGACTGGTCGTTTCGGTTGCGAAAAAGTACGTCAACCGCGGTTTGCACCTTCTGGATCTAATCCAGGAAGGCAACATCGGCCTGATGCGTGCCGCCGATAAGTTCGAGTATCGCCGCGGCTACAAGTTCTCCACGTACGCAACCTGGTGGATTCGGCAGGCGATCACGCGTGCCATTGCGGATCAGTCGCGTACGATTCGTATCCCTGTCCATATGAACGAGAGCATGAACAAGTTCCTTCGTGCCTCCCGTGAACTGGAGAAGGAACTCGGCCGGACTCCGACCAACGAAGAAATCAGCCGGCGGATGGACATCCCCGTCGAGAAGGTCCAGAAGCTCAAGACCATCTCACGCGATCCCGTTTCGCTGGAAACGCCCGTCGGCCGCGACGGCGAATCGGCCCTTGGCGATCTCATTGAAGATCGCTGGGTCGGCTCTCCGGTAGACGCTGTCATCGAGACAAACGTTCGGGACGAGACCGCCGGAATCCTCAAGACGCTTTCGCCGAAGGAAGAAAAGGTCATTCGGCTCCGTTTCGGCATCGGCTGCGAACGCGAACACACCCTGGAAGAGATCGGCCAGGAGTTTGATGTTACGCGTGAACGTATCCGGCAGATCGAAGCCAAAGCGCTCCGCCAGCTTCGTGCCCCGGAACGCGCTCGCCGTTTGCGCGCACTGCTCGCTGCCCGCTAACTCACGCCGAACCCAATCTGAACGCCAAAAAGGGGCGCTCACCGACCGGTGAGCGCCCCTTTTGGCGTCATACCTGCCTTTCGAATTACGCCCAGAGACCTTCGAGGCGTTTGTCGGTATCGCCAAAGCGGTCGAGTGTCACTCCCATGTGGTCCATAATCGACAGGTGGAGGCTACAGGCCCGACGGTTGTCATTACCCTTTTCGAGATAGTCGAGAACCCGACCCGTCTTGAGCGCGCCCCCAGCCTTACCGGCCAGCACGATCGGCAACTGATCAGCGCCGTGCGTGTCCCCATCGAACAAGCTGGAACTCGCCATGAGCAGCGAATTGTCGAGCAGCGAGGATCCGCCCTCGTCAATCGATTTCAGCTTCTGTACCAGGTACGTGAACTGCTGGACGTGCCATTGGTTGGTCTTCAGGTACATGGCTTCCAGTTCGGGAGCGTGCCCGTTATGCGTTAGATCGAGATGAAGCGCTCCACGGACGCCTTCGAGAAACTTGAAGTTCATTTGCGAAAGATCGTTGTTGAGCATCAGCGTCAGCACACGCGTTTTGTCCATCTGGAACGCGAGCACCGAGAGGTCCAGCATCAGTTTTGCGTGATCCGGTACATTCTGCGGCAGTTCGTTGGCAGGACGCGGCATGTTCGGCTTCTCCAGCGTCGGACGCCAGCCTTCCAGCCGTTCCTGCTTGCCTGCTTTCTCGATCCGGGTTTCGATTTCGCGGATCGAGTCGAGGTACTCGGTCATCTTCCGCTTGTCACTGGGACTGATCTTGGGCTGCAGACCTTTGGCATCGCCCAAAACCGCGTCGAGGATACTCTTATCCAGTCTGCGCCCCGTACCATCGCCAACGAGTTGATCGAAGGTCCGGGCGGGGTAGATTTCTTTGGTGGCCGGCTTCGTGGGAGTCGCCCAGGAAACGGCCGAACCGTAAATCATCGAGAGGCCGTCTTCGAGCCGGAGTTCATTGGGTTCGATACCGAGGGCCATGCCCGGTATCGCGGTGCGCCCGCCGATCTCTTTCGCGATAATCTGGTCCATCGTCGTTCCGACGCGGATCTGGTTCGGATCCAGGCTGACCGTCTCACCGGACAGCACATTCATGCGGCCGAGGTGGGGACTGGTGGAACTGAAGGCGTTCTGGTGATACAGGCCGCGCAGGAACACTAAGTCTTCGGCGATTGGCTTCAAAGGAGCGGCAGCAGGGCCGAACTCCATGCCAGCGCCCGCACCTTTGGCCCACCAGTGGGCCGGCTCGACGCCGTTCGAGAAGTACACGTAAGCGAAGCGAACCGGCGGCTTACCCGCGGCAGCCGGAGTCTCAGCGCCAAACAGTGGAAGTGATTCCATCCACGGCAAGGCCAGGGCAACACCCGCTCCGCGCAGAAAATGACGTCGTGATGAGTAGCTCTCTTTGTTTGCCATCTGGTTATTCCGCCTTACCTGATTTTCTCACTACTTGCGCGACTTGTTTGGGTGCCGGTGCAGGAACAGGTTCTTCTTTCGAAGGCCGGCTACGGAACTGGCGGCTGTTGGCGATCTGCCCGGCGATGTCAGCAAAGGTCGCTTTGCCACCGGAAGCCACAATTTGGTCGATCAGGGGGGTATCTGACGGCAGAACGGTGCGGCCAAGGGCGTAGCCGATCAGCTTGAATGAAAGAGTGCGGCGCACCTGGTCTTCTTTGGTCTTCAGGTAATCGATTAGACCCTGGGCACCGGCGATCTCAGTTTTATCCGGCAGCACGCCGCCGTCATAAATTGCGGTACCGTCCACGTACTTTTCCCGCCAGCGGCCAGTCGAATCGTAGTGCTCAAGGGGGAAGCCAAGCGGGTCGATCCGGACGTGACAGGTGGCGCATGTGGCGTTCCGCTTATGCGCTTCGAGGCGCTCGCGCACAGTGGTACCGAACTGCTTGTCGTCTTCCGGCAGTTTGCCGACGTTGGCGGGAGGCGGCGGAACGGGGGTGCCGAGGATCCGCCGCAGAACCCAGTCGCCGCGCTTCACGGGGCTGGTGCGAAGCGGTGCCGAGGTGACCGTCAACACCGCACCGAGCCGCAGCAGACCGCCGCGGTTGAAGGCGTTCGCTCCGTCGATCTTCTGGGGAGCATCTTCGGACTTCACTTCTTTCGCGATGCCGTAGTACTTAGCGAGCGGCTTGTTAAGGAACGAGTAGTCGGCGAAGAGAATCTCGCTGATCGGGCGGTTCTCGCGAACGACGTACTCGAAGAACGAAACGGCTTCGTCGTACATCGACGACTTCACTTTGTCGGTGAACTCGGGATAACGACCGGTGTCAACGCCCTTGAACTGGTCGAAGCGGTAGAAACCGAGCCACTGGCCGAAGAACTCGGTGGAAACGCGACGGGCCTTCGGATCGGCCAGCATGCGCCGCACCTGCTTCTGGACCTGCTCCGGATTCTTGAGTTCCCCCACAGTAGCTGCGCGGCGCAACTCATCGTCGGGTATGGACGACCAGAGGAAGTAGCTCAGTCGGCTGGCGAGTTCCCAGTCGGAGAGCGTCTTGCTGCCAGCAGCGTCGGAGGCGAGTTCCACGCGATAGAGGAACCCCGGTGAAACGAGCACGCGACTGAGAACCGCGCGGATCGCCTTCCGATGGTCCTTCTCTTCAGTGAGCGTGGTGCGGTAGAAGGTGCGCAGACCAGCTTTTTCGGCTTCCGTCAGGGGGCGACGCCACGCACGGCTCGCAAATTTCAGAGCGTCTTCAATATGCTGAGCTTCGCCTGCCTTTTCGGCAGCCGTGGTTTCGAGATAATCTTTTTGCAATGGCGCCACGTAGGTACGCATCTCGGCTGGCATCGCGTCGACCTGAGCCTTTGTCAAGGTCGCCATTTTGGCACCCTTGAGGTCGTATTTGTAGTGCTCGGCCAGCATGCCGAGGTAGGCGTCGTAGTACTCGAAGGACGACTTCAGATCGTGCCAGGCGTCGTCGAGCTGCTTACGGGTGGCGGTGTCGATCATGTTCTCGACGACAAACCGGTCCTCGCGGATGTATTTTACGCGCAGGCCGAATGCATCATGCTCCGGCGTATTGTAAGTCGGGTCAAAGGGAGCCGGGGGCGGATCTTTATCGGCCGGGGTCGGCTCGGCGTGCGAGTTTGGCGGCATAATCGTCGCCATCTCCATCACACCGGCCTTGAACGCGCGATAGGCGGGGGAGTCGGGGTCAGCGATGATGGCGTGCGGCGGTGTTCCACGAGCCGCGCCGCCTTCCGGACGGTCGGAGACGGTGACGCGCATGACCTGATCATGATTCGTGCCGATTTCCGCGTCGAACTGGACGTCGAAACCCAGGGCGCCGGCTGGTACCGGAACTTCGAACGAGACAGAGCCGTCGGACACAAAGTCATTAGCCCCGAGCGTTACGCCCTCGGGACCTTTGCCAAATCCCAGCCGCTCGGCAGTCGCCTTATCCACAACCGTATTGAGAGCGACGCGAGGCAAAGCGGGTCCGCGACCGCGGAGGGCAGCAGTAATCGCCTGCTGCTGGGCGGGACTCGCCCCGCCGGCACCAGCTGCAGGCGCAGCGGCTCCGGCAGCGGCACCGCCGGCGGGGGCGGGCGGAGTGGGAGGCATCATGCGTATGGCGACCGTCGGATTACGCCAGATTATGGTCGTTTTCGCCGTCAGACCGGGGTTGACCGCGTCCACAATGAGATAGACTTTTTTCGGGCCAGCTGGCATCGGACCACGGCCACGACCGCCGCCTCCCGCAAAGGAGTTGAAGACGAAGTGGTGCGATTTTTCAGCAGCCAGCGTTTTGTCATCGAACACCAGAGGGCTTTCGTCGCCTGCACCGCCGGCGGCAACGTCGCCGCGCATGAACAGCCAGCTGGGGAAAGTCGTGATGAACTTCTGAATATCTTCTGTGCCGGCCCGTGCCAGACCAGCGCTGGTTTTCGCATCGGCGTTCGGGGCGGGCAGTTTTTTCCAGCGAGCTGCGACTTCGGAGACCGGGTAGCCAAGGGTCGGGCGATTCAGTACGGACCAGACATGGCGGGCGAAAATCGGGTGAATGCCTTCCGCTTTCGCGAGGCTTTCGATGGTCGCCGTTTTGTCACCCAGTTCGTTGCGGTACTTGTAGCGCCAGGCGATGTAAAACGCCCGGCCGTACTTGTCCAGGCCGAACGGCATGCCGCCCTCGCCGGAGACGGTGCGCAAACCATAGGTCCCGTAGATCTTCTGAATGCGGTCGATGGCGGAAAGCTCGAAGCCAGTCTGGCCGGGATCCGTGAAGAACTGCAGCGGACCAGCGCCGATGACCGCGTGGTCGGCCACCGTCTTTGCGGCTTCCAGATACCGTTCGACGCTGGCGTCCTGCATGAACTGAACGTCGCCGAAGTTCATAAACCCTTCGCCGCCGACCGAATCGTTCGCCAGATCGCGCGTCAGGTCGAGATCGAGGCCGGTAAGGTCCTTGATCGAGTACCCATATTCGGCGCCCGTGAGGCGGCGTACAGTTACTTTGCCTGGATCGCCCGCGTTCTTGTGGGCATACGCGTCGAGCTCAGCCCGAACCCAGGTCAGCGCGTGACCTTTTTCTTCTTCGCTCGGCTGCGGCATGCCCTTGGGGGGCATCCGACCGGCTTCCAGGGCCTGTACGACGCGCTGCCACTTGGGAAAGCCCTCGTCGGTCATGCCGCCGGAGGTGATTTTCTTCAGATTCACGCCACCGGGGCCAGGGTCGGTGGCGTGGCACTGGAAGCAATATTTTTGAAACGTTGGCGTCGCGTTAGCGGCTGGCGCGTCCGCACCGCGGACGAAGCCGGCGACAACAACGAGGCCAGCGACGGAGACCGCGCCCAGTTGTAGCAGCCTGAGGCCGGACGGGGACCATCGAGCTGGCAAGTTTTTCATAATCTGCACTTATTCTATGACAGAAAGGAGACTCTGACACGACGTAGCGGAAAGCTTCCGAGGTTACTTCCGACGTTACTTCCCAGGTTACTATGAAGGGCAATGAATCCAACCCAGCCCCGGATTGTCCTTGAAAAGTCTTCTGAGTATCGGGACGACTATGCCAACAGCGTGCAGATTCGGGTCAACCTTTGGGACTTTTTCATCATGTTCGGCAAGCTGAACCAAACGTCGGCGGACACGGTCAACATCGAGAATTTCCAGGGCGTTTACGTCAGCCCGCAGCAAGCGAAGGCCCTCCTCGGACTCCTGCAACAGAACGTCTCCCAGTATGAAGCTGCCTTCGGTGAAATCCGCCTGGAACCCAAAAACGGCGCAGGGTTCATCCAGTAACGCCGGATTTCTTGCACCACCGCCATCCCGGACCGGTTTAGGCGCAGCCAGACAGGGCGTGCGTCCGCAGTCGTACGTTCTGGTTTGGGCGGTCATCGCGGTTTTTCTGCTGGTCGCGCACAGTCCGATCTTCGAGGTCCCGTTCTTCTGGGACGAAGTCGGCCAGTTCATCCCCGCGTCACTGGACATTCTGAATGCCGGGAAGTGGATCCCGTTCACGACCACGCCCAACGTCCATCCGCCGCTGGTGATGGGTTTCCTCGCCGGCGTTTGGAAAGTCTTCGGGTTTTCGATCGCTGGAACCCGGATCGCGATGCTGGTGCTGGCGGCGTTCGGCGTCCTGTTTAGCTTCCTCCTTTCTATCGATCTATCCCGGGGCAGTCCTGGCGCTCCGGCGATCATGGCTCCGGTTCTGCTTTGCATCTCTCCTTTGTTCTTTGCGCAGTCGATGCTGGCTCAACTCGATATGCCCGCGATGGGGGCGACTTCGCTCGCTTTGCTGCTGTTCCTGCAAAACCGGTTTCGGGCCTCGGCGGTCGCCTGTGTTGTCCTTGTGATGATCAAGGAGACAGGAATTGCCGCGCCGATCGTGTTCGCGGCCTGGCTTCTGTACGAGAAGAGACCCCGGGAGGCGGCCTGGTTCGCGCTTCCTTTCGTGTTCCTTGGCTCCTGGCTGGTGGCGCTCAAGCTCGGCTCCGGGCACCTGCTTGGCAACGCCGGGTTTACGAACTACAACCTCTTTTATCCTTTGCATCCCGCGCGGCTGACATTGGCCTTGCTGCGGCGCTTTTACTACCTGTTCGTCGGCTCGGGGCACTTCTTCGGGACCGCGGCGCTGATTATGGCGCTTCGGACGATGCCGCTGTTTCAGTCGCGGGCCTGGAAGGTGACAGCCTCGTTTGCCGCGTTTCAGGTCCTCCTGGTCAGCGCGCTTGGCGGCGCGGTGCTCGAGCGGTATCTGCTGCCGGTGATGCCGATTCTCTATACCGCATTCGCCCTGTCGTTTCGGGCGCTGCTGCCGACCCAACGACGCATTGCGTTCGGCGGCCTGCTGGTTTGTCTGCTTATAGCGAACTTCATCAATCCTGTTTATCCTTTCCCGTTCGAGAACAATCTGAGCTTCGTGACTTTCACGGAGCTGCAGTCAGAGGCGGCGAACGCTGTGTTCCTTACTCCCGGCGTGATTGCTACAACTTTTCCGATGACGGACGCGCTCAAGCGTCCCGACTTCGGCTATATCGATAGGCCGCGGAAGGTGATCAGACTTGAAGACTTCACCGCGGCGTCGATTGCGCCGCTGATCGGGAAGAAGCCGGACGTTCTGATCGTTTACAGCACCGAGTGGGACCCGCTCCATCTCCTCGAGAGCGCTCCGGTCCAGTGGGTAATGCAAAAGGCTTACGGTTATCAGCCGCCGTTGACGGCGGGGCGGATCGGCGAATTGCTCTCAATGCGAATCGTCCATAGCTGGACGCGACGGGGGATGAAAATGTCGATGCTGGTGCGGGCTACTTCGGCTGCACATCCAACGACTTTTTGATCATGCCGTGAACGCCTTTGTTGCCGTCGACGAGTTGGGTGATGGCGAAGTCGGCAGCGACGCTGGTCAGCATGTAGGCGTCGTCGCGTGTCAGACCTTTTTCGGTGGCGAGGAAGTCGATCATCTCGCGAACAGCCTGCTTTGTGGCTAGGGTCAGGTCTTCATTCATGCCCATGACGATGTACGTTGCGGGCGTTTCGGCGCGGGGCCACTTCAGGTGAAGATCCTTGCGAACGACGAAGCGGAACGAGCCATCGAGTGAGGTCTCCATTGCCGTGATGTCGACTTCGCCGTCCCCCTGTCCGGCATGGCCATCGCCGACCTGGAACAGCGCTCCCGTTACATAGACGGGAATGTAGAGCGTGGTGCCGGCGATCAGTTCCTTGTTGTCGAGATTGCCCGCGTGCATCCCGGGTGGCGCGCTGTTGATGCGGCCCGCGTCGGGCGGCGGGGCGATGCCCACGCTGCCGAAGAACGGACGTAGCGGGATCTCGATGTTGGGCGCGAATTTCGCGACGTTGCGCGCGAGATCGAGCGGGATCATCTTCGAGGCGGCGTGGGGGAAATCCTCCGGGAGGAAGCCGCTGTTGACTCGGAAGCTGTTGTAGGCGTACGGCAGCGGCAGGGTGATCCGCTCGATGTGCACTTCCAGCGTGTCGCCCGGTTCGGCGCCTTCGATAAAGACTGGCCCGGTCAGGATGTGTCCGCCGGGACCGCGATCTTTTACTTCCTTTTCGATCGCGATCAGTGCGGGCGGAATGTCCTTTTCGGCGACACCGATTCGCCGAAGGGTGCCGGAATTGCCCGAAACGGTCTGGATTTCTACCGTATCGCCCGACTTTATCGTGAGAACGGGCGTGTTGGTTGCCGAATAGTTGCCGACGACGACGGTTTGCGGGGTAGCTTTGAGTGACCAGTTCGCTGCAAAAGCGAGTCCGGATAACGCGGTAAAAACCACAGCGAAACGTGCGAGCATTCCCATCTCCTGATTCTATAGAATGAGACCCATGAAGTTCTTACTCTTTCTTGCTTTCGCCGCCGCGCTGGTTGCCCAGGAGACTCGTCGCGAGCAGACGAATCGGACGGCGGATGATGCGAAGCCGAGCAGCAGCAAGATCCCCGACGTCTATGCCGTGGACGGGCAGTTCGATCGGGTGATCACGCTGCGATTCAAGTTCGGCGCTGATCTTCTCGCGGGTATCGAGAAGATTGTTGCCGAGAAGAAGATCAAGAACGCGGTCTTCCTCTCAGGCGCCGGGTCGCTGCGCGGCTATCATCTGCATCAGGTCAGCAATCGCGATCTGCCTTCGAAAAACATGTTCGAGAAAGATCCGACTGCTCCGGCGGATTTGATTTCAGTGAACGGCTACATCATCGACGGCAAGATTCACTGCCACATGACGCTGGCGACTCCGGACAAGGCTTTCGGCGGACATCTGGAGCCAGGTTCGGAGGTGTTTACGTTCGCCATCATCACCATTGGCGTGATGAAAGACGGCGTGGACTTTACGCATCTTGACGACAAGAACTACCGGTGATCTGGCGAAAACTACTGCTTGTTGGTTCCCGGTGCGGCGCTGCTGACCATCATTCGCCACGTTTTCCAGTCGCCGTTCGTTTGGCGCTTTAGGATGTGAATATGTTTGTTCTTCACGTCCTGCAAAACCTTGCCGCTGGCGCGGTCAGACATCTTCAGCGTGTAGGTGCCTCGCTCGTACGCGAGATCCCCGGCAACTGCGACTTCCTCGGTCGAGAAGTGCACCTCCATTGAGGTCTGCTTCAGCGTTTCCGTATACAGAGTTCGGATCGCCTCAAATCCAATGACGTCCGGGGCTGCCGGCATAATGATCACTGCATCCTTCGCGAAGACTTCGACGAAGCCCGGATCACTGGCGTTGATACGCCGTTCGGTTTCTGCCAGCATTCGCCGGATCACAACCTCGTCCGTCTTCGCTCGATCCGGTTTCGCCTCGCGGGCAAGCGGGCCGGTCACACAGGCACCCAGCGCAACCGAGATTGCGACCACGGAGGCACACCGACCGCTCAGCTTTGTCATTCGGCGATCATAGCAGCGCCACCCGCGGAACTCTAGCGGGTGAAGCGGGTGGCCTTCTTTTGGGCGTGGCGTTCGAGGGCTAGTTCGATCAGGCGGTCGATCAGGTCGGCGTAGGGGATGCCGGTGTATTCCCACATTTTGGGGTACATACTGATCGAGGTGAAGCCTGGGATGGTGTTGATCTCGTTGATGTAGAGCTTGCCGGTTGCGGCTTCGCGCAGGAAGTCCACTCGGCCCATGCCTTCGCAGCCTACGGCTTCGTAACAGGCTACGGCGAGGCGGCGCATTTCGGCGGTGTCGTCGGCGGTGAGTTTGGCGGGGAGTTCGATTCGGGCGAGGTTGAGGAGGTATTTGTCCTCGTAGTCGTAGAACTCTTTCGACGGGAGAACTTCGCAGGGGACCGAGGCCGCGGGGTGTTCGTTGCCGAGCACGGCGCATTCGAATTCCCTGCCCTCGATGCCTCGCTCGACGATGACCTTGCGGTCGTATTCGGCGGCTAGCTTCAGGGCGGCTTCGAGTTCGGCGAGGTCGTGGGCTTTGGAGATACCTACTGATGAGCCGAGGTTCGCGGGTTTCACGAAGATGGGGAACGGGAGACGTTCGGCTACAGCGGCGGCGTCCATCTCATCGCGGGATAGAACGAGGTAGTCGACTATCGGCAGACCCTGGTCCCGGCAGACTCGCTTCATGATGTCCTTGTCCATCGAGACGGCGGAGGACAGGACGTTGGCTCCAACATAGGGGAGGTCGGCCAGTTCGAGGAGGCCCTGGATGGTGCCGTCTTCGCCGAAGGTTCCGTGGAGGACGGGGAAGACTACGTCGATGTCGGGGTGGGCTCCGGGGACGGGGAGGATGGGGCCGGGTTCCCAGGCTCCTTCTTTGGTGATGAAGTAGCGGGTGATCTGGTACCGGTCGGGGTTCATGGCCGCGACGACGGCGTCGGCTGAGCGCAGGGAGATTTCGTGTTCTCCGGAGCGGCCTCCGTAGATGATTGCTACTTTTGTTTTCATTGGGGTTGCGGTTGGTTGTGGTGGTTTATGGGCTTTGTCGGTCCCGCTCCCTTACGGTCACGGCTCA
>JAOAPO010000570.1 GCA_025462945.1 Bryobacterales bacterium | reverse complement strand
CGCGAGAACTTTGCACCGACAAACTACGAAAATTGAAGAAGGCTGAATTTCAGCAGCCTGCTAGACTTCCGAGTGCGAGTGATTCGCGAAAGGTTTGTCACCGCCGCGCCGGGGCACTCCGGACGTATAGCCCACTAAACCTGACTCATGCCGCCATCGACGAACAGTTCAATGCCTGTGATGTAACTGCTGTCGTCCGATGCCAGAAATATGACTGCTTTGGCAATTTCGTCCGGAGTGCCGACGCGCCCGAGAGGGATTGAGGGTATCGCGCTCGCAACGTACTGCTCGACCTGCTCTGCGGACATTCCCAAACTCGTGTTGTAGCCGGGCGTCGGTACGATACCCGGGCTGATCGCATTAACCCGTATGCGCCTGTCCTTCAGATCGACGGACCACGTACGCGCAAAAGACCTGACCGCTGCTTTACTGGCGCTGTAGACGCTCGTTGCGGCACTGCCAGTGCCCGAAACGATCGAGGCATTTAGTACCACGGCACCACCGTCCCGCGGCAACGGCAGCGCCTCCTGGACGGTGAAGAGCAGGCCTTTGACGTTGATGTCGAACTGCGTGTCAAAGTGCTGCTCGGTAATTTGACCCAGTGGAGAAAAAGCGCCCGTGCCAGCGTTCGCAGATACGATATCGACCTTGCCCTTTTGCTCTCGGATTGTCGTATACAGCCGCCGTACGTCGGCCAGGACTGCCATGTCGCCCTGCACTGCGATCACGTCGCGACCGATGCTGCGAACGGCCTCATCCAGTTCGTTCTGCGTCGCCCTGTGATGAAGACGAACGCCCCCTCCTCAACAAAGCGCCGGGCCGTCGCCAGCCCCAGCCCGCTGCTGCCTCCGGTGACTACTGCGACTTTGCCCTCCAGTTTTAACGCCATTCTTCTCCTCCTGATTGGTCCGGTCCTGCTTCTTTATTGCCTGAGATGCAGTGAGTCTGCGGCCGGTTGAACATAGCCCTCCGAAATCGATGGTTGTCGTCGTCCGCTGGCAGCTACTGGCCTGCATGTAACGGCGTTCCGGGATGTCCTCAACAAGTAACTCGACCGTCCCACCACGCCAGAACGCGGATGCTCAGGAACGTAAGCCACTTCGATGGTTGCCCCGGCTGGACATCCACCTCGAACCACGCTCGCCCGAGGTGGTGATGTTGTTGGACCCATGTGCCGTCGGGCTGGCGGGCAGAACGTATACTGGCCATCGCGTCTGCCAGAGGAGGGTCCACTGTGGAGCGCCGCAGTCCGGAAGTAATCGGCGGCGTTCAGCACGCTGTAGCACAATCGAAACGGATACGCGAGCCGCTGGATCCACAGTCCCACGACCGCCCCGGTCGACAGCCAATACATCAGATGGCGCTGCAGCAAATACTCTTCGCCGGTACGACGTGCTGCGAGCAGTTCGTCGGAACCTCCCGTGGCCATTTCGTACAACAACAGTCCCTTCAGGACGTTCAACGTAGAGTGAAGCGATGATTGCACCGATCCGTTCGCCCATTCGCAGTTCCAGCCCCCGTCTGCGATGCGGAGATTGAGGAACCAGCGGGCAAGGTGGCTGACATCCACGCTCAGCCATGCCCCGTTTGCCAGCGTGAATGCATTGATGCAGCAGTCAACCTCCCCGTTCCAGTACGGCAGGTTGTTCCCAACGGCTGTTGGCTGCCGGACGGGTGGCGGTATCGCCCAGCGATGCCGGATCGACGCCCCACTCACGAAGCATATTCAGCGTCCACGTCGTCGCTACCCACGGCTGACCCTCAACTTCGGGGCTCTTGAAATCCCAGTCTTTCGGGAAGTATGCCCCGCCCGCCCACTGTCCGTCTGGATCCTGAAGCTCCAGCAATCGTGCCGCGAAGCCTTCCTTTGGGATGCGGGCTCGCGTCGACTCCCAAACCTCTCGCGCCGCGCCAATCAGGTCCCTCTCCACCTCCACCGCAGTACGGGGTCGGAATCAAGCAGCCAGACGATGATTGCCGGGGTCACCTGCACGCTCACAAGCCTGCACCGCGCGTTAGGTTCGGCTCGGAGTCAGTTTCCGGTGAGCGGACCCTTACAGGCGCAAAGCACGACCCCATGCAACACGCGTTTCCCGTCAAGTTGATCGGAGCAATGCTAAAGGCTACGCGACCAGGAGGAAGCAAAGTCTTCAACGCCGCTCTCGCCAGTCTCAGCTTTGGCGACGACATGTCCAGGTGGTGCGTGCGCGATGCCCTTCAGCCAGAATTGCGGTCCTTCGGTGTACATTGAAATGAAAAGGATCGCCAGAAGTCGGCGCCCAGACGTCTCTGCGGGCTATATCATGCTCTCAGCCGCACAATCCGCAGCGCTACGGCATGTGGAGGCTACTGCGAAGGAGGGCGAGGCGAGGGCGCTCGTGTCAATTGCTGGTATTTTTGAACGGGCGGGGTATGGAGTCGAGATATATCAGAAAGCAATTGAGTCGGTCCGGCAACACGCTCGAATCGCGCTGCACTTCCATCCCGATCGGTTAGGAAACAAGGCCGTCAGTGTGGCTGACAGCCTCCTAATCGAAGGTGTGTATCGGAATCAATTTGAAACAGGACTGTCCAGCGGGAGTCCAACAGCGTTTCCGGGGGGCGAGCGCGACCGTTGGGAGCGGACGTTGTTCGGGGGAGCGTACCACTCCGACGGCGTGATGGCTTCGGAACGCCCCAAATATGGATCACTCGAACTGGTGCGATTCCCAGACGGCCCGGCGCCGCGGTTCGGATCCTGTTACTTCATCCTTCGAGACGTGGGCGCACGCACTTCGATCACATTCATGGGGAGCGAGCACAGGGAAGCCGAAGCTCGCGTGGGCACTCTTGCAAGACCCCACGGCGCTATCGCGGCACTTCTTTCCGAGATTGAGAACGGCGGTATGGCAACACCCGAATGGCCTCCGTTCAATACACCCACGCTTGGGATTCCGGGAATCACCGTAAGCCGCTTCTGTGATCTTGCGCATGCTCTGGTGGATCTCAGAGCGAATCCATCGGTCGGCAAACCGGGACGTCTGTTAGACACGGGCGTGGAGGCCCAGGTACACGGTCCAATCGTCCTGGACCGGGATGTCGAAATCCTGGTGGCCGACCCGGCATTCGCGAACACGCCGACAGGGCGAGTGCTGAGCGAGCTTGCGGATAAGTATGGGTTTAAATTGCAATGGCATTGCGGATTCCGGCTCTCGGTTGGCGATGTACCGAATGACTTTCGCGGACCCGCGATGCCTCGATTCGCGCGACGCATCGCCGGAGCGACGGATATTTTGGACGCAGTAGTGATCGGGCAGGCCGCTGCTTCGCTGCACCGCGACCCTGCGCCGTGGAGCGAGTGGGGTGATTACTGGGATGTCGTCCGGCTTTTCCGGCAGATCTGGCATGTGTTAGTTCAGTTTGGGCACTGCCATGAACAGGTGAACCCACTCTCCGCCCCACCCACTCCTTTCGACAGAGTTGGCCCTGCCGACGGCTAGCTTGAGACTGTGAATGGGGCATCCATATCCACTCCGACCTCAAGCTCACCAGATGCGAAGTGACCGATAACTTGAAGATTCGACCTATCAGCCTGGTTACTTGGCCGTAAAACACCCGACGATGAGAAGTGGTCGCCACGGGTTGATCTCCCCTGACGGCGTAGCGCTTACTGTCCCATTTGAGGAGTTGTCGGCTACTCGGAGATTGGGATCGGGACACGGCGATACCGTCCGTTGTGACCAGAGCCCCCATTTTGCGAACGCTATTTTGGGCAGGGATACGACGCCTTGCCGCTCATGGCCTCATTGGTGTATTGTTGGCCGCGCTCTCTGTCACCACCGAATTCGTGTAAGGTCCCGAGGGAGTAAGCAGCGAATTGGCCCGGGCTATGTGAAGTCCTCTATCTCCTGGAGCGGTCGGATTTCTATCTCGCTCGGTCTGTGCATAGGATTCGGGCACCGCTTCACCCACGCGACTGCCTCGTCTACATCTTTAACGTTCCAGAGCCAGAATCCGGCGACCATTTCTCGAGGATGGGCGAACGGTCCCTGAATCACCTCGCGGTTGGCGCCGTCTAACGCCACACGCTTGCCTCGTGAGGAGGGCGTGAGGCCGTCGCAGTCGCCGGGCTTCATAATGCCCGCCTTGACCAGTTCGTCGTTGAATCTGCCCATCGCCTCCATCATTCCCTGATCTCCGGCGTGAGCTTGAAACCTTTCTCGCTGTCCTCAGTGCTTTCACAAGCACCATCACACGCACTTCTTTCTCCTTTGCAGCATCGCAGAAGCAGTTGTCTTAGGGCAGTTGCAGCAGCTTTCGGACCATAAGATTGGCCCGGATCATCTCACCGCCGGAAGGCGGGAGAACGGCGATTGCGGAAACTTGCCGCCGCTGCTCCTTTGGTCAAGATGAGGAGAGTATGAGCAGGTATGCTGCATGAAGCGCAAAAGGAAGTGAAGACACCAGCTGTTTACAGGGAAGTCGTTTGCTCGGTGATCGGCGATTGGAGGCTGCTCGAGCCGGGCGGCATCACTTGGATCGAAGGGTCTCAGGTGGTCAGCGCCCCGGTAACGGATGGATGCGGAAGCGAACCTAAGTTACCGGCGAGGCGCTTTGTAGACGGTCTGGTAGCCGGGTGCTCCGATGCCAGCTAAAAGACCGATGCCGGCTCCGAGGGCGATGGCTCCGCCGATGATTTCTGGCGGGAAAGGGCCGTCGCCGTACCGGGCGCTGATGCCACCGGCGATTGCCCCGGTGGCTCCGCCTCCGATGGCCGCCCCGATCAATCCATTTCTCACACGTGCGGAACCGCGCTTTACCTTGATGCGACGAATGTGAGAGCGCTCCAGCCCGATTTCCTTGTTGTCTGCTGTCAATCTAACTTCTGTGTCCGAGTTCCGGACGAATATTCCTTCCAACTTGCTGCCTTGAGTCTTGGGGTAGACCTGAATTTGATCTCCGGGTTGAAGCCGCTGGCTGAGCTGCGTCCACTCGTCTGTTTGCGCGGAGGCGGCGAATGTTGCGATTAACGCGACGGCGACGGTGCGTCTCATCGGAATCCCACCATATCAAAAACGAGGGCCGGGGCACGGGAGCGCACGCCCAATCGTCAAGAGCTGACGGCGCGTGTCGCGGAGACTGAACGAGCGGAATCGTGCATTCGGACTGAACCTGACGCATGCTGCGAAACGGGTTTCTTGACGTTGTGCTTGCGCACTTTTCACGCTACCGAGCCTCCGGCGCTGCCGGACCGATGGCAACGCGACCGTCGACCACACTGGGACGCTCCAATCTCACTCCCTTGGGCGGACTGACCGACGGAACGGAACAAACGTGAGGCCACTGACGGACTGCCCTTCAGAACTCGTCGCTCCTAATCGCCCGCAACAACGGCGGGCCAGAAATCCCTCGTGCCCTCAACAGGCAGAGCCTTGGGCACACGTGCAGCATAATCCATGAAAACCGCTCGTCTCTGGCGTCTCCCGATTGACAACCCGTGAAAACCACAGGAACTGAAGTGCACTGGAGTGCCTTTTTGGTCTCCCGTAGCCAGGATCCTGGACGTCTCGCCGCCTCAGGGAGACATCTGCACAAAACTGGATGCCCTCTGATCACACGAAACTCATAAATCCGTCAAGACTAAGAGCAATGGTGAGCCGGGCGGGGCTCGAACCCGCGACCACCGCATTAAAAGACCGGAATGGCCGTGGCTGTGGAGTGCGGTTTCGGTACTTTTCAAGGCCTTGGGGCCACGAAGGTAGCCGTGGATTGCTCTGGTGTGCGCTGTTTTGGGCACAGACTTGCGCACAACGGGAGCTTCGTGAACCGCTGCTCTCTGCACTCTGCGAGCGATAAACCCATCAAACGCCCGCCAGCATAATTCAGGTCTCGCCCGCTCCCCCACAAAAGGAGATCCCGCGCCCCTTTGCTTTGAAGATCAAGGTTCGGCGGCGCGTGCAGAGCATCTTGGTCGTTTGCCGAGTGTCGGGGACTTGGTCCACAAAAATGCGATGTCCTTCGTTCTGATTCAGAATTGTAACTTACTGAAAATCAATCGCTTGGTGAGCCGGGCAGGAGCTCAAACCTGCGACATAGCACTAAAATTTCAGTAAGGGAGTGGCTTTCTATGTCATCTCGTGCATTCGTCTTGTGGTGACCGGGACTGGAATTACCTTCCGGCAGTACGGCCGTTAGAACAACTAGTACACGCCGGATTCTTCCCCACTGTCAACGCCGGTAGAGATGCCCAATGTGCCGGTTGATAAATCGTAGCGCCTAAGGAGGGCCGTGCTATCCGCACCTTTCTGGAATACGTGGGATGGCTGGCATGTGTTGTTGGGAAAAGGCAGCGGAGAAGATTAACGAACCTAACATGCACTAAACGAAGGCTGTAGTACCGTGTTATGGCTCAGTCTCACCGTGAAGCGTCGCGTCGGATCTTAAAAGTCGCGAGCAGCAGGGCTTTATTCACGGCGAAGCAGGCCAAGGCGGCTCATTCCCGAAGAATACATTTCCGGTGATAAGAACCACGCAATCGAATCGAATACAAGTCACCACCAAAAAGTGACGCGCGAACGGCTCGCAAGCCGACTCTGCAGGTGTCTCAGTGCGCCCCACCCCGACCCAGAATGAGAGACTTAGACGCGATTGAACTAATGACCTGGCTCGAACTCTCCAGTAGTTTTCGCCCCCGTAGGGCTCCGGAGATTTCACCAGATAGTTGGCAGCCAGATTGGGCGTCAGCGCCGCAATCACAAACCCGCCCGGCGGCCGCCATTGTACGGATTCAACCCCGGAATGACAGTCTTACAAGACCCGTAGCGCGATGATTTCCGGACCGGTCGTGGGAAGTTTGTCACGTACCTCGGTTCGAACTATCACCTGGAAGAACCAGTCGCCCCGGTGGTCAGGCGCCGCGAGTTTCAAGCGGGTGTAGAGTTGCTGAAGGCGATCCGGATCAGTCATAAGTTCGGTGGCGATCTGGGTCGCTTGGGTATTCAGGCCGTTCAACAACAGCAGTCTGCGTCTCGAATCGAGGCCGGGAATCAGGGAGATCAGCGCATACTCATGCGTTGGGCCATTCTGTTCTTCAACCCGGCTGACCTCGTAGGTCGGCGCCTCCCCTTTTCCGGGGGACGCGATCAGAATGTTACGCCGTCCTTCGGGGCTCGACCCAAGCCGGAACGGGTATTTGCTGAGGAGAGGATCGAGCCACGGGTTTTCTTCATTGTGTCCCATCAGAATAAAGTCCTGCGTTCGCAAGTCATCCCAGGAGATCAGCCGGGTTTGCGTGAAATGCACGGGAACCGACGCTTTCGTAAAAAACACCGCCAGGAGAGCGAGGCCCATCGCTTCGCCCACCTTTGTATTGACCCGGCTTGGATACAAAGACAGTACTCCCCCGGGAGCAAGATTGAAAAGCTCCCGGAGCGCCTTATCCTGCTCGGGTCCAACCGGCAGGCGCCCGGCAAGCAGTATTGGTAAAGGGCTGTGCTTTACAGCCGCTGTCATCGGGTTGCTGAGGCAGATTGCAGGACCGGAAGGGTTTTGCAGCCAGGGGCCCCAGATTTCGCGAACTGCCACAGGCAACGGGGGAAGCTCCTGAGATACGGACGTCCTGCGGCCTGCGGCCCATCCCAAGGCAAGGAGGCAAATGCCCCCTGCGATGGCGAACAACGTAAACCGCAAAGGCAAAGGCCGGGCCGAAATCGTATTAAGATGTACAGATGCCGGTATCGCTTCCGCCGGAGGAGTCTCAACTACCTGCCTGCTAAAAGTGGGCACGTAGTGGCCCATCGGGAGCTCGATGCGAATCGGATCCAGCTTTCCTTCGCTGGAATAATAGGCGTCAAGCTTCTTTCTCAGCAGGTGCGCCTGACGGCGAACCAGCGAGTCCTCATCGGTCGAGTAGTCAGACCCTTTCTTGAAAACCTCGCTGGCAATCAGATATTGATTAATCTGCCCAGCGTCGCCGCGCAGGGTGAGATCGCAGACGTATTTCAGGAACTGCTGGCATCGTTCGGATCGCCCGAAAGCGGCGCTGGCCAGCAACAGTTCCAGTTGCGCCCGAACCTCATCGGGCGAAGCCTCGCTCCCTTCGTGTGTCGCGACGGGCATCCTAGGCTCCCGGGCATGAACTGATTCTTTCACTCTGAACTAAGCAGCAGAACTATATCACAACATCTTTCCTGCGTTTGTAACGGGTTCAAAGGGGTTCGTACAGATCATGTAACCGTTCTGGACCCGATATTCCGGGGAAATGCGCGTCAAATATGGCATCATCCAAAAACGTCCTGACTTTGATTTTGCACTGATGTCAATGAGAACTCTGTCTGTCTGCATTTACGCGCTGAGCGCCGTCACCTGCCTGAGTGCCGCGGTTGAGCCGGACCAGGTGGTGTTGGACCGCTACTGCGCCGGGTGTCACAACAGTAAGGTCAGATCGGGGGGACTCGATCTCAAAGCCGTCGGCACGGCGGTCTCCGGTGGCAATCCGGAAATGTGGGAAAAGATCATCACCAAGTTGCAACATCGCCACATGCCGCCGCCCGGTTTGCCCCGGCCCGACGAACACACCTACGAGCAAGTGGTGGCCTCCCTGATAAAGGCGGTGGACGCGCAGGCAGCAGCCAGGCCGAACCCTGGCCGGACTGCGAGCTTTCGGCGGCTGAACCGGACCGAATACCGGAATGCAATCCGGGACCTTCTGGCCGTGGACGTCGACGTAGCTTCAATGTTGCCGATCGACGAAACGGGCCATGGCTTTGACAACATCGCAGTGGGTGGCCTTTCGCCCACATTATTAGAACGATATCTGACCGCCGCTCAGAAAATCAGCCGCCTGACGATGGGCAGTCCCGTTCGCTCCCCCGGAGGCGACACAATCGTGCTGCCGCCTGATCTGACCCAGGAAGATACGCTCGATGGACTCCCGTTTGGAACTCGGGGCGGCACCGTGGTTCGCTATTCTTTCCCGCGCGACGCGGAGTATATTATTCAAATCCGGTTATCACGGGACCGTGATGAGCGCATTGAAGGACTGGCTGATGCGCATCAGGCAGAGATTGCCATTGATGGAGTCAGGGTGAAAACGTTCTCTGTGAAACCCGTTCCCCTGCTGACTGACCACCAACATATTGACAGCGGCATGGAGGTACGGCTTCCGATCAAGGCCGGCCCCCATGACGTAACCGCCTCCTTTATCCGGAAGACCTCGGCATTAATCGAGACGGCGCGGCAGCCTTATCAATCCCGGTTCAACGCAGAGCGCCATCCCCGAACTCAACCCGCTCTATATTCCATTTCCATTCTCGGTCCCTATGCCGCCACCGGACCCGGCGACACGCCCAGCCGGCGTCAGCTTCTGGTGTGTGCGCCAGCGCGCCCTTCTGAGGACGAGGCTTGCGCCAGGAAGATCCTTTCGACATTCATGCGGCGCGCTTATCGACGCCCGGTCACCGACTCCGATCTCCAGGTTCCTCTCAAATTCTATCGGGATGGGCGAGGCAGCGAAGGATTCGAAGCCGGCATCGAAATGGCCATTCGTGCCATCCTGGTCAATCCGCACTTTCTCTTCCGGATAGAACGCGATCCGTCGGGCACGGCCCCGCAAACAGCCTATCGCGTCAGCGACTTTGAATTGGCCTCCCGCCTGTCCTTCTTTCTGTGGAGCAGCATTCCAGACCAGGAACTGTTCGACGTTGCCAGCCAGGGTAGCCTCCACAACCCGGCGGTCCTGGAGAAGCAGGTGCGCCGGATGCTTGCCGACCGCAGGTCCCAGGCCCTGGTTACCAACTTCGCCGATCAATGGCTCTATCTCAGGAACCTCGAATCCGCGCACCCGGATCCACGCCTGTTCCCGGATTTCGACGACAACCTGAGACAGGCGATGCGGGAGGAGACCGAGCTTTTCTTTGCAAGCGTCATGCGCGAGGACCGGAACGTGCTTGATCTGCTCCGGGCGAAGTACACGTTTCTTAACGAACGCCTCGCGAAACACTATGGGATTCCTCACGTGTACGGCAGCCATTTCAGGCGCGTCGAACTTGGGAATGACACCGAGCGCGGCGGATTGCTCAGCCAGGGCAGCATCCTTACCGTGAGTTCGTATGCCACGCGAACCTCGCCGGTGATTCGGGGCAAATGGATTCTAACAAACATTCTCGGTACGCCGCCGTCGCCCCCTCCACCGTTAGTACCGCAGCTCAAGGAGACAGTCGCCGGTGGCAAGAGCATGACCATGCGCGAACGAGTGGCCCAGCATCGCTCGGATCCGGCCTGCGCAAGTTGCCACAATCTAATGGACCCAGTGGGCTTCGCGCTGGAGAAATATGACGCCATCGGACGCTGGCGCACGACTGATGATGGCTTGCCTGTGGATGCCACCGGCAGTCTTCCGGATGGTGTCAGGTTTGATGGTGCAACCGGACTGCAACGGGCTCTGCTCGCGAGGCCGGATCTTTTTGTATCCACGTTGGCAGAAAAGCTTCTCACCTATGCATCGGGGCGAGGTCTGGAGTACTACGATGCACCGGCGGTCCGGGACCTCGTTCGGGAAGCGGGCAAAAACGACTATCGCTTTTCGTCGCTCATTATCGGCATCGTCAGGTCCCCCCAGTTTCAAATGAGGAGTTCACTGTGATTATTTTGAAGAAGGCTCTCCATCGTCGCAGATTCCTGCGGGGTGTTGGCACCAGCCTGGCATTGCCGCTGCTGGATGCCATGGTTCCGGCGATGACCGCTCTGGCTGCGACGGCGGCGAAGCCGGTCCGCCGCCTGGGATTCGTCTACATGCCCATGGGCGCGCCGATGGCGAGGTGGACTCCTGCCAGCGTGGGCAAGCTGACTGAGCTTTCGCCTACGCTGCACTCGCTTACTCCCTATCTGGATCAACTCACGGTAATCGGCAACCTCGAATTAAAGAACGCCTATTCTCCAGGTAACCATGCCACCGCGAACAGCGCATTCCTGAGCGCCGCGAAGGCCAAAATGACGGAGGGAGCCGACTACGAACTGGCCACGACGGTGGACCAGATCGCGGCGCAGCGGATCGGCAAAGAGACGAGGCTGCCCTCGCTCGAAATGGCGATGGATCTGTTGACGACCATTGGCGCGTGCGACAACGGATTTGCCTGCGCCTATCAGAACAACCTTTCCTGGTCTTCGGCGACGACGCCCCTTCCCGCGGAAGCTCACCCTCGCGTGGTTTTCGAACGATTGTTCGGCGATGGCGGGACCACAGCGGACCGTCTCGTGGAATTGCGGAAGAATGCGAGCATTCTCGACTGGGTTCTGGATGATGTGGCCGCGCTGCAAAGGCAGATTGGCCCCGGCGATCGCGCGAAACTGGGCGAGTATCTGGATACGGTCCGCGAAGTAGAACGCCGAATTCAAAAAGCGGAAAAACAGACGGCCGGTTCTCAACAGGCGGACCTGGATCGCCCGGCCGGCGTTCCGGCGTCCTATGGAGAGCATGCCAGGTTGATGTTCGACCTGCAGACCCTGGCACTGCAGGGCGACGTGACGCGCGTCATTACATTCCAGCTCGCCCGCGAGGCCAGCACCCGGACCTATCCCGAAGCCGGCGTTTCCGATCCGCACCACCCGCTGTCGCATCATTCAAACGATCCTGAGAAGCTCGCCAAGCTGGCCATGATCAATGCCTATCACGTTTCGCTTTTCGCCTATTTTCTGGGGAAACTTAAAGCGACGCGCGATGGGGAAGGCTCACTGCTCGACCACTCGCTGTACCTCTTCGGCAGTGGAATGGGCAACTCAGACGTACACGATCACGTGGATTTGCCGGTCGTCGTGGCGGGTGGAGCGGCGGGCCGCGTCCAGGGCGGGCGGCATATCCGATACAAGGAGCCGATACCTCTCGCAAATCTTCACCTGACACTGCTCGACCGGGTTGGGGTCCCGATGGAATCCTTTGCCGACAGCAACGGCAAGATCGCCGAAATCCGGCAGCCTGCATCGCTTTGACTCAGGAGATCGCCATGAAGCGCCTTAGATTCACGATTGCTCTACTCTGTGCCGCTACCTGCCTGGTTGCCTCTGCTGAGACCGACGGGTTACCCGGGGCCGCGAAGCGCAACGACGCAGCAGCCGTTCGCACCTTCCTGGAGCGGAAGGCCAACGCGAACGAAACCGCACCCGACGGAACCAGTGCGCTGCACTGGGCAGCGCACTGGGACGATGTCGAATCGGCAGGTCTGCTGATTCGGTCGGGCGCCACGGTGAAGACCGTGAATCGCTACGGTGTCACTCCGCTGACTCTGGCCTGCAAGAATGGTAGTGCGGCAATGATTGATCTGCTGCTAAAGTCGGGCGCGGATCCGAATACAGCCACTCCGGAAGGCGAGACCGTTTTGATGACGGCCTCGAAGACGGGCAAGCTGGATGCGGTCAGGCTGCTGCTGGCCGGGGGCGCCGAGGTCAACCGGAAAGAAGCCTGGCACGGCCAGACTGCTCTGATGTGGGCGGCCGCCGAAGGGAACCTGGAAGTGGCGGAAAGGCTGATTGAACAGGGTGCCGATCAAACCGCACGCTCCAACACGGGCTTTACCCCGTTGTTATTCGCTGTTCGGGAAGGCCGAATCGATGTGGCCCGATTCCTGGTAAAATCCGGCGTTAACGTGAATGAAATTCTGCCGCCCCGCGTTCGGCGCAAGACGGGAGCGGGCGAGATCAGCGGGCCCGAAGGAAATTACTCAGCACTGGATCTCGCTATCTCGAATGGCCATTTCGAACTCGCAGCCATGCTGCTGGATGAAGGCGCCAATCCGAATGCGGCCGGACCCGGCTGGACTCCGCTCCACACCATCACCTGGATCCGCAAGCCCGGAACCGGCACAAACGATCCCGCTCCGGAAGGCAAGGGCAATATGGACAGCCTGGAGATCGTGAGAAGACTTGCCGCGCACGGTGCCAATCTGAATGCGCGAATGACAAAGCGGACGAACTTCGGCTCCAGCGCTCTCAATATGGTCGGCGCAACTCCGTTTCTAATGGCGGCTCGAACCGGAGACGCTGAACTCATGCGCCTGCTGGCTAAGCTGGGCGCCGACCCTGCACTGACTACGAACGAGAAGACAACCCCGCTGATGGCTGCGGCCGGAGTCGGTACGCGTTCTCCGGGCGAGGATGCCGGCACTGAAACCGAGGCGCTGGAAGCCGTCAAGGCGGCCATCGAGTTGGGTAACGACGTGAACGCCGTTGACGCTAAGGGAGAAACGGCCATGCACGGTACCGCCTACAAACAAATGCCGGCGGTCGCGCAGTTCCTGATCGACCATGGGGCCAAAAGCGCGGTTTGGAACAAAAGTAATGCTTATGGATGGACGCCCCTGCGGATCGCGGCGGGCGTGCATCGGACCGGTAATTTTCGGACCACGGAACCCACCGCTGCAGTGTTTCGAAAAGCGATGGAAGCTGAAGGAATATCCACGGTAGTCGAGCCCGAAGTGTACACAGGCCGCGTGGCGTACAACCAGTAGTTACAGCCAACAGGCTGGCGGCAGCGTTGTCGCGGAAGAAGGAGAGAAATGACGAACGTCCATGTTGCACTTCGAGCCATATTCCTGCGGTTCCCCATCTTGCCGTTGCTCATTGCGAGCGTCTCATGGGGTCAAGTTACGACGGCAACGTTCTACGGTATTGTCACCGATCCTGGCGGCGCCGTTATACCGGGCGCTGCCGTCACGCTGACGCAGGCGGACACCGGGGCCGTCATTACCACCAACACCGATCCGGCCGGGGAGTTCACCTTCGACTTTTTAAAGGCTGCGACCTATGATCTGAGAATCGAAGCGCAAGGCTTCAAACTGCGCAGCACAAAGGGAATCGAATTATCCGCTTCACAAAAGTTTCGCGGCACGTTCGGCATGGAACTTGGCAGCGTCTCAGAGACGGTAACCATCGAAGGCCAGTCCACGCAACTGAATACTGTCAGCGCCGAACAACGGCAAACCATCGGTCGCCAGGAGCTGACGGAACTTCCGGTTGCGCAACGGAGCTTCGACAATCTCCTGTCGCTCGGCACGGGAGTCCAGTTGAGCAGCACCGGAGGCCTGCGCCTCAACGGGATCGGCCGCAGCGGAGTCAAGATCACCGTTGACGGCACGGATGGATCGTCCAATCCTGAGAATGCCGGCACCGGTCTTAAGAACAACTTCAACATCATCCACACCCTCAGCATGGAAGCTATTGAGGAGGTGGAAACGACGAAGGGCGTGACTCCTGCCGAGTACGGACAGCAACTGAGTGGCAACGTGAATCTAACCACCAAGTCCGGCTCCAACACCTG
>JAOAPO010000532.1 GCA_025462945.1 Bryobacterales bacterium | reverse complement strand
ATCAAAAAACAGCCCCGTCCCCGCACGAAACACCCAACTGGACGCGCCGCCCGGATGCCATGCCAACCCGAGCCGCGGGGCGACGTTGCGGTTCGTTTCGGGAATGCCTGACGGAAGCCACTGGCGGTCGTAACGCAGGCCGCCCTCGATGGTCAGGCCGGGAGTCAACTGCCAGTGGTCTTGAAACCAGAAGCCGACCGGAACGGTTGTCAGGTTCGTTCTGGGATTGCCAAAGGCCTGAATGGCAACGTCGGGCTGGCCCGCCACAAAATCGTTCAGGGTGGGAAAGATATAGATGCCGTGGAACATGTTCGCAAGGCGGCCATCGAAAAACACGCCGTGAACACTGGCCCCGACGCTGAACAGATGTTTCCCTGTCGCCCACTGGAAGGTTTCCACAACTTCCGCGTGGCGCTCCGTTCTTTGTTGATCGAGCCGGTAGCTTTGCCCCAGCGTCACAACGCCGGGAATCTCATACAGGGGGCCTGTGGTGTTCGGCGTGAGCGAAGCCGCGCGTTGGCTCCACTGCACCCGCACGTCGTTGATTCTTGTCGGACTGAGAACGGACGACCAACCCGCGACAAACGAATGGTCGGCAGTCAGGCTGCTGCCCCGTGCTGACTGATCGGTGAAGTTGTCTCCGGACTGGACATCATTACGAACTTTGCCTCGTTCGTTGCCCGATAGAAACTCTCGATCTTGAGCGCAAAGGCCAAGGAGCGTGGGGAGCGACTGGTTCGCAGTGAAGAGGCCTTTACGCAGCGAAAGTTGCAAACCTCAAAACGTTTTGAACACAAGAGCGGTTGCCTTTCCGTATCTTGTTGATTTTGTTAGCCGGTTACTAACGATTATTGGGTGACCATCTGGTTAGCCAAAAACCCCAAGATCACCCATAAGTTATTGATTCTATGGTGCGCCCGGCATGATTCGAACATGCGACTTTCTGGTTCGTAGCTACTTGACGTTGCCTATATTGCTGATTCTTTAGACACTCCTCTTCGGACATATGCTGTTTCTTCGGCCTGTCCGGCGCTTATTGAACACTATTCTGAACACAAGTCGGCTTTTTGGCCCCTTCTCGTCCAGGGATCTGGCACCATGCTGAGACACTCCGGCGACCTTGCTCTTGAGCTGTTTCAGGACATCCTCGCTGAGGGAACTGCAGCATCCCGCATCGAGCGCAAGGCCGACGCGGTCGTGGTCGCCAGAGAGAAGCGCGAATCGGGCGTTCAGGACCTCGCTTTTGGAGCCCGACCGTTTATTCTGTGTGGACTACCGATTCACCGCCTTCCCGCAGGCGACCTGACCTACACTCGTCGAAACGGGCGCTTCTTCCTTGAGCTCGTTGGCATCCGGAGTTCGGCGTGCCGTTTGGCCAGGATCGTCTCGTTCTGCTTTGGCTCGCCACCCAGGCCGTGCGGAAGAAGAGTCCCGTGGTGGAGTTCGGGAGCGCCGCAGAGATCTTGAATGAATGGCGGCTGCCGACTAATGGTGTGTACTATTGGCCACTGGCCGCCGCCTTCAAGCGAGTTTTCACCAGCACGATCTTCTTCGGCACCAGGGATGACCGGCGTAGTTCAGAAGTCTGGAACTGCAGCAGGGTCCACTTTTTTGACGCCCTTCGCCTTTGGTTCCGCGCGGAAGGCAGAACTCCCGGGAACCTGGTCATCCTTTCGGCAGCGTTCTGGACGGAACTGCAGAGGCACCCGATCCCAGTCGATGCCGACGTGGTCCGGATGCTGGCAAACAATCCTGGTTGCCTCGATCTGTACACGTGGCTGACTTGGCGATGCTATCAGGCCGGAGGCCCGGAACGCATCCCTCTGTTCGGGCCCTTTGGGTTGGCTGCTCCGTTGGGTGTGCATGGATACGCCCGGCAACGAAAGTTTCGGGAGCGAATCAGAGGATGGCTGAAACTGGTCCAGATTTATTGGCCTGACTCCCCTGCGGTCGTTTCGCGGACGGGCGACGCTCTCGAACTGTCCCGGTCAGGCATTGCGACAAAGAGTCGATTTCAATGGATTGCTGCCCGGCAAAGGCTCGTAGTCGGGCGACATGGTACCGAATACGCGGCCATGTGGACCTCGGCTATGGTGACGCAGAAACGTCCACGTTTCCCGGATTCGGGTGCCGGCGGATCCACACGCTACGCTACGTTCTGAACAGTTGGCACTTCGGCGGAAGTGCGGATTACTCCCTTATTTTCGTCACACATCGGGCCGGGGCCGCGAATTTGCCCTCCCCGATCGATGGCTTCGCTTTTGATGTCACGGAGCCGTCGACCTAATTCTGAGATCCGCCCGGGGTGCAGCTAATCGCGGGTCAGAGAATAGATGTCGGCTGTGGCGAATCGCAGCGACACGAGCGGGCTGTCGTCGGGTGCCAGACCCAGATAGTTAACCTTGTCGGCCTGTCGGAAGTCGCGGAAGTCCACCACTGCTTGTACGCGTCCCGTCGAAATTGTGACTTTATAGATCGGCTGATCTTCCATGTCGGAGGATTGAAAATAGATTGCATCCCCGGCGCTTGACCATGTGGGATTGTTGATACTTTGCGAGGCGACTTCGCGCCAGGTTTCGGTTGTACGATCGAAGATCAGCAGTCGACGCTGATTGAGCGATATCGCTGCAATGTAGCGACCATCCGGAGACCAACGTGGACTGAAGAGACCTTCGGAGCCGCGCAAAGTCACTCGCTTCCGAGTATTTAAATCTATTGCATACAGTGCCTTCGGAACCGTATCTTCGCCAAGGTATTGCGGGGATCTGCCAAATACGATTGAGTTCCCGTCGGGAGACCAGGAGGGGTCAGTCTGGCTGTGGGCTTCTGCGGATAGTTCTTCGGGAGTTCCGCCATCGGCTGCTACAAGATAAATCCTCTGCGGTCCGCCCGGCTTTCGCGCGGCAAAAGCAAGTCTCCGATTATCGGGAGACCAGTTCATTAGAGAAACGCGCATGGGGCCCGATGTCAACTGTAATCGCTGGGATCCGTTACTCAGCGACTGCCATAAAGTTCCGTCGACACTGCTCGTCCACGCCACCCGAACTCCTTCTCGGGTAAACACAATTCGATTCGCGTTGTTAGTTCCCACAGCGGCTGGCGAAAACCGCCGCGACGCCGGATCAAAACGAAGCAATTGATTTCGCGAGTGCGTGCCGATGACAAGAACACCTTGGCCGTGGCGATCGGGAACGGGAGATACATAGCTCAATGGACCTGAGGTTAGCTGCTCTATCCGCACTGAATCCGGCAATAACCGGCGCCCGTGTTCGTGTCGGATCCAAATGTTGCTCATGCTACCGCTGGTGGCCTGAAAAATATAGTCACCGTCGGCAGTCCAGCTTCCGCAGCACTCGTTTTGCGCTGCATCCCATCCCGCGAGAAGCGGATGCAGCAAACTCCCGTCCGCCGCCATCTCCCACAGGATGCCTGCGCGGGTTTGCGGGTCCCGCATAGTGAAGCGAAGCGTTTTACCGTCGGGCGAATAGCGAAGCCAAAAAGCCCTGCCCGAAAGGGTCGCAAGTTTTTGATGGGCTGAGCCGTCGTTCCTCGTAACGAACAGGTCGTGGCCCGACGCAAACAGGATCGACTCTCCGTCCGGGAGCCATGTCGCATCGTGGGCCAACGCATTCGAGACTTTGTGTGCAGCGCTACCGTGCGAAGGGACAACCCAGAGGGGATGTTCGGGTTCTGCCCACGTCATGCTCAGGACCAGGAGCCTCGTGCCGTCCGGCGAAATGTCAGCGACCGAGGGCCGGATGATATCGGCTGGCATCGAAACGGGGCTTGCGTCACCGTCTCTAATAGAGGCTCTGGAAAGTACCAGATTTCGATCCCGCATTTCTGGGAAAAAAACATTCAGGCCATCTGTTACGACACCGGGGAATCGCTCGAGTGCGCTGTCACCCGGATAGACGTGCTCTGACCATGTCACCTGCTTGAACTGAACAATGGGGCTGCGCGCGCTCCAAAATCCAAGGGCCCAGGCGCACGCCGTAACAACAGCGAGGCCCAAAACGAGCCACTTCCGCCAGCCACGAGGGTTCTTCGCAGGGTCTTCCGCCAACGTAATAGGCGGGGAAGCCTGTAACGTGACAGCTGGAGCTGGTTGTGGAACTACTTCCAGACGAACCGGCTCATGACTCTGTTCCGGAATTTTTGCTTCCGGCGCCCTCGTTGGTTCGACGGCCTGCACATCAGCTATAAATCGGTATCCCCGCCTCGCTAGCGTTTCGATGTACCGGGGTGAGTCTGCCGAGTCGCAAAGAGCTTCCCGAACCTTGTTGATGGCGGTGCCCAGACCTCGGTCGAAATCGACCACCGTTGTTGGACCCCAGATCTCGCGCTGCAATTTTTCGCGAGAAACCACCTCACCCTTATGCCCAATCAACAAGCAAAGAACCCTGAACGGTTGTCCCTGAAGCTTTATTCGAATGCCGAGCTTACGCAACTCGCCGCTGCGGAGATCGGCTTCAAAAGGGCCGAATCGAACCTTGTCTCCGACTGTGGATGAACCCACCATTGTGAACACGTTATCACAAAGACGTCATGTCTACGAGGGGCCGAGGTCTCAAAAAGAGGCCGGGCTCCGATTAAATCGCGCTTTGTAATCAGCCGTTTGTACGATGACATTTAAGTTATGCTCGATTTGACCGCCGGGCGATTGTCTTCTGACGCAGGAGCCGAGAGATTTCAATCGGCACGCCAGATCATGTTCAATGCACCTCCAGAGGACCTTGCGCGGCGCTTTTCGGGAGCGGTTTCCAGGAAGTCTCTCCGTTACCTTAAGCTTGCCCCGCAGAACAACTTTAAGATGCTCTTCACGACAGGTCAATTTCATCTGGAGGCCAGGAGGTGGGATATCGCGCGGGGCTACTATCAGCGAGGCCTCTTGCTCTCGACTGGAGCCGCTGACGTCTGGCGCAATCTCGGGGCTGTTGAATCGGGCGAAGGGGACGACCGGAAAGCTGTCGAGTACCGCAACCGAGCGCTTGGCATCCGGCCCGATACGATTACATCGCTAATCAACCTTGCTCAGGCGCTCAGGGTTGGGCGATTCCGGGGCAGCGGAGGAGATCGGGATTATGCACCGGCGGCCAGTGACCTGGCGCTTCGGTATCTTCGGACGGGAAAGCCGAATGACGCCATTCCGGCGTTTCGGTTCGCATCTCCGAAGAGTCGTTTTACCTTAATCTGGTAAACCTATACGTCTCAGGCTGATCCAAAAGCGAGGCAAGCGATGCGTTCAATTGAGCCGCGCTTACGCGTGTCCAGATGATGTGCACCCGCAGTGCCTGTTGAATCAGTCACTTATCTGATGAACAAACGGTTACGAACAATTCACAGCCAGCAGTCTTGCTTCGGTTCTTCGGTCCGGCGCACCCTTCCTGATACGGGGCGTCGCTTGCGCCGTTGCGTGAGGCCAATATCGCCTTGCCTGGCAAGCACGATTCAGAGAGAGGGAACTATGAAGTTCAAGACACTGATTGTCTGTTTCGCCATGTGTGCGTCTGTTTGTCTGGCCCAGAATGACCGTGGCACCATTACAGGCACGATTCTGGACACCGCGAGGGCCGTCGTCCCTGGCGCCACTGTTATCGCTAAGAGCGTAAACACCGGAGCCTTAACAAAGACCGTTTCGACAGAAACGGGCAATTACACTCTTCCCGCGCTGCCAGCCGGGCCTTATGAACTCAGCGTTGAATTCACCGGCTTCAAGAAATTCATTCAGCAGGGTATCGACATTCGGGTTGACCAAACCGCCAGAATCGACGTGGAACTTCAGGTGGGATCCACCTCAGAGTCGATCAATGTCACCGCTGAAGCTACGCTCCTGCGCACCGAGAATGCCGAGCAGAGCGTCAATATTTCGGGCGATCAGATCAACACTCTTCCGCTGAACTTTGGCGGGGGCGGCGGCAACATTGGTTCGATCCGAAGCGCATATGCCTTCAATATTCTGTCGCCTGGCGTCCAGGGCAGCGGTACCGGCGCCCGCATCAACGGCCTGCCGTCCGAAACCTACCGGGTTCAGGTAGAGGGAATGGATGCCACCAGCGGGAACCATATCGGCTGGGAGTCCTCCATGAGCCAGCCCTCTGTCGACTCCATTCAGGAATTCTCTCTTCAGACCAGCAA
>JAOAPO010000522.1 GCA_025462945.1 Bryobacterales bacterium | reverse complement strand
TCTTGAGGGCGTTGCCAGAGTCTTCGAGCGACTTCTTCAGCATGCGGTCGACCATGAACTTAGGGGCCATGGGGCCGGCGTCGAGTTCCAGTTCGGTGACGAGGACGGTGCCGTTGTTGCCTTCGGAGTTCAGCAGGCGGTAGCTGCCGGAGTAGGCTTTGACGTCAGAGGCGGCAGTCATCTCGAACTTGATCAGAACGTCGGGCTCGCACTCGAACTTGAGGCTGAGGGTCAGCCGTTTCATGTTGTTGAGCGTGATGTCGAGGTTCGTGACGTTGTCGGCGCTGCTGGTGATGACGACTTTTTCGCAGCCTGGAACCCAAGTGGGGTATCGCTCGAAGTCAGTGAGTACGCCGAAGACGACGGCGCGCACGGAATCGAGCTGGTTGACGACCTTCACCATTTGCGGTTCACCATCTCAGCTTGCGGGCTCCATTTTGTATTTTTTGCCTTTGTAGGTGCAGACCAGGCCCTCTTCGCTTTCGGCAATCTCGATGAGAACCTCGCCCGTGGGCAAAACGGTGGCGAAGGTGGAGACCTGGGCGCGCAGAGCTCGCAGGGTTGCAGCAGGGCTCATGATTTTGGCGTAGCCGCCGATCATCGCCGAGAAGAAAATCGGGCCGACGACAGTGAGGGTGACGTTGCATTCACCGGGTGCGGCTGCGGTGATCTTCCACTCCATTTTCAGCTTGAAGGCGTGGCCGCTGAGGGAGCGAGCCAGCACCATCTGGGTGGGCGCGTGGATGCATTCGAGCGTGAACTTATGAGCGGGGCGGGCGTGGTACTCGATCTCGGCGATGGCGAAGTTGGTTTCGCGCGCGAGCACGCTGGAAGTGGCGACGCCGGGCATCCAGTCTGCATAGGTTCCATAGTCGGAAAGCACGTCGTAGGCGACCACCGGTTCACAGGGGAGTGAGATGGAGGCGCGGCGGCGCATGGCGATGCGGCCCAGCATTTAGTTGAGCCTCCGCAGTTCGATTGGAGCTTCCGCGCCGGCAGCTGGCAGGTTGAGGGTGAAGCTGTCGGACTCGGCGATCGGGACAGGGCCGAAACGAAGGGGCGTGACGGATTGGGGGTGGAACACGTGCAGATTGAAGTTGCCTTCGGCCCAGGCGGAGATGGCGAGGTGGACGGATTCGCCGGCAGGAAGGATGAAGACCTTGACGTCGCCGAGGCGGATCTCATCAATGGCGTTGGCGGCGAAGCCTTCGACGGGGCAGCCGAGGACTGCGACCGAGAAGCGCGTCATCGCTTTCAGTGCGTAGACGGCCGAAAATGCGCCGACCAACTGGTCCTGAATGGCTGCTTTCGCGGAACCAGGCCGAGGGCAGATGTCGTCGGCGGGGTCAGGCGCGTGATGGCCGTTGCCATTGGTGGCGGCGGCTTCGGGAGGCAGCACGGGCTTGGGCGGCACAGATGCTTGTTTTTCGCCGGCGACGCGGAGGCGCGCGGCAAGCATTTTCGCCATGCGGAGCGCAATCTGCGGGCTGCGATCCATCAACTTGAGCAGGCTGTCACGGGTGAGCAGCAGGCATTCAGTGGCTTCGAGGGTGGCGACGGTTGCGGAGCGGGGCTTATCGTCAATCAGCGACATCTCGGCGAAAAATTGCGAGGGGCCGAGTTCGGCGAGTTTGAGTTTACCGCCGGGGATTTTCTTAAGAACTTCGACTTTGCCCGAGATCACGACGTACATGCCGAGGCCGAGTTCGCCCTCCTTGATGATGACTTCGTCGGGCCCGAACTGACAGACAATGGCGCTTTGTTCAATGCGGCGCAGGGTCTTTTGATCCAGGCCGGCAAAGAACTCGATGTTTCTTATGATTTCGCTTAGCACCATAACGTCAGCGTATTCTCAATACTACCCAAAACAGTCCTATCAATGTAGCAATTGTGAGTGCCTGAACGGGCAAAGTAAGCAGTGCGGGCGCCATATTTCCCCAACGTAAACAAAGCAGAAATATGGCGAGCAGAAGCATGCCCAGCGGAAGCAGCCAGTTGGGTCTGGTGGTTTCGGTGTGGTCGCGGGTGCTGGTGAGGTCGAAACCCATGCTGAGGCGATTGTCGCGGACTTCCGAGGCAAGGCGGCTGGCTTCTTTCAAGAGCCCGAGCATGAGGAGTCCGCTGCTGGCGGCCCATTCCGTGGCGGTTTTGGTATTCATCACCTCTTTGACGCGATCGCGGAGCATGCGTCCGACGACGGGCCATTGGGCTTCGGCGATTCCGTCCTGCAGTGGTGCGCCGACACGGACGGTATCGCTGATCCAGTAGCCGATGGCGATGACGTTGCGATGGAAGGCATCGAGGAAGAGGCTGCGGCTGACGCCGCCAAGGCGGGTGATGGCGCGCCAGTTGGCTTCGAAGGTTTCGGCGGAGGGTGGGTACCAGCGCTGCACTTTGAGTTCGGGGTCGACGGCGGAGAGGTGGTGGATCAGTTCTTTTTCGAGAACGGGGGACTCGTAGGAGATGGCGAGGCGGAGGAGGGCTCGGGAGGAGAGGGCGGCTTCACGCCCGATGGCGGCGGCGATGTATTCGAGCGCTGCGGCGGTCAGGCCCGGGGGCGTGGCGCCGGGGCGGGCGATGCGGCGGAACGCAAGTTTGCCCTCGGCGGTGAGCACCATGGCGTCGAGCCGAAGATCGCACTCGACCATGCCGAGCGCGCAGAATTGCTCGAAGACGGCGCTCGCGATCAGGGTGCAGATGTTGGGATCGCCTTTGAGGACGAGGTCCAGTGCGGGCGTGCCGTCGATCGCTTTCCAGACGAGCAGATCAGGCCCGCAGAGGTGGGGGACGGGGATGGGGTAGGCCGCCTGGGTGTTGCCGCCGTAGTGATGGATGGCGTCGAGGAAGTTGCGTTCTTCGGCGATTTCGGTTCCAGCCTGCAGCCATTCCACGAACTGATTGAGGACGCCGGGCGCGCAGAGATGGATCAGATCCGGCGTGCCCAGCGCGAGAATGCCGCGGAGGAAGGCGTCGATCTCAGGCTGCGGTGGCGGCGGGGCGGCGATCTCGACAATCACAGCGAGGTCGTCAACGCGTGCGCGCCAGGCGGTTCGGTTTAGAGTGACCCACTCAGGCTGGTCAGACAGCGTGGCGGCGATGGCCGAGCCGGGGGCGCCGAGGCGGGAGTTGAGGATCTCGGCGACGGCCTGCCTCGAATGCGCATGGGGAAATACTTTGAGGCCGGACAACGCTTCGATCAGGCCGGAGGAGAGAAGGTCTGAACGCCACTGGAGGAAGACGCCGAAGGCCAGGTAGAGGCCGCCGAGTTCTTCGAGAGCCATGGCGAGACGTATACCAAGGGCTTCCGCCTGCGGGAGGGCGAGGCGGATGAGCGACTCCGGACGGAGGCCGAGGCGGCGAAAAACAGCGGCTGGGTCTGAATGGGGTCGCTTCAAGAAAGGTGGGTGCCGCCTGCCTCAAGATACGAAAGCCGGAAATGCAAGTGGCGCACCCGACCGGCGGTTTAGCCGGGCAGTTGCGCCACTTGCCGAGATCATTTCGGGGCCTTCAGGACTGCTTAGGAGGCGAGAGCCGATTCTGCGGGAGCCGGTTCGCCGCTCTTGATCATGGACGAGAACGCGTCAGATGTGCGACGAACGAAATCGCTGGCGCTGTCGGCGACTTCCTTGGGCTTCATCGCGTCGACGTTGAGCACGGTCCAGGTCCGGCTGACCACCTCGTTGCCGGCATTGGAGATGCTGTCCACGGTTGATTTCTTGTTTTCATCAAGCTTCGCGGTCAGCGTGGCGGTGACGCCGTCGATAACGGACCGGAGGTTGTCCAGGGATTCTTTGGTGTCGAAACCACCGACGGTGGTTTGAACCTGCTGCATCCCGTACATGGTGGCGGCGGCCGAAAGCCGCACGATCGAATTAATTAGTTCCTGCATTCCAGTGCCTCCCTGATCGCCGGCTCCCGAATAAAAGATAAACGGCCCGACTCAATCAGAATCCTGCGTTATTAGTCTACGCCAACCAGAACTGTTACCGCGGTCAATTGCGGGGAATTGGTCTGGCGCGGAATTGCCGCCACAACGAAGTGAGCAGCCAGAGACTCCATGATGTCACAAAAGCCACCGAAATATAAGCGGAGAATGTGAGGCGGGCGAAGTCAGGCCAGCCGTTGGTCAGGGTCAGGAAGAGGATGGTGATGACGAGGGTGGCGGCAGTGGCATAGAGGCGCAGGACCGCGGCATCCTGTTTTCGGGGGGGCTGCGAGACGGAGGCGCGGAAGACGATCTGGCGGCGTTCGAACTGGTCGAGCGCGCGGACCATGGAGGTGGGGCCGCTTTGCATCCAGACGGTGACGTCAGTGAGAAAGGAGAGCATGCCGCCCGGAGAGAGCACTTTGCGCTGAGACTCCTCGATCATGTAGTTCTCGACGGCGCGGCGGAGAGCACCGGCAATGTCGAAGCCGGGGGCGAGATGGGTGACGAGGCCGTCGACCAGAACGGTTGAGCGGATGTACTTGATCATTTCGCGATCGACTAGAACACCGTGGGTCCGGCAGACTTCGAGGAGGTCCATCATGGCCTTAGTGACGGTGACCTTGAACCGCACCTGCCCGTTGATAAAGGGCTGGGCGTACCAGGTGCGGGACATCTCGGCAATCTTGCGGCGCATGCCTTCCACATCGGCATTGTCGGTGAGCATGCAGATGTTGAGGAACTCGCGGTGGATGGAGTCGGAGAGGCCGCTGGCGTAGGCGAGGGTGAGTTCAATCTGCTTGCGGCGGGCTTCGGGAGTGAGCTTGGCGACGATGCCGAAGTCCACGTAGCCGACAACGTTGTTCGGCAGGATGAGGAGGTTGGCCGGGTGAAGATCGGCGTGAAAGGCCCCGTGGTGGAAGGCGTCGCGAAGGAAATTGGCGATGATGTTGTTGCAGAAGACGGAGGGTTCGAAGCCGGTGTCTTTGAGGGCCTGAATGGCGGCGGTGTCGTTGCGTTCCACCATGCGGATGTAGGTGGAGACGCTGGGCCCCTGGAGGAACTCCATGGTCAGAACGCGGCCGGTGCTGAGATTCCAGTAGACATGAGGAATGCGTTCGGTAGTGGAGCCCGCTGCGTTGCGGAAAAGCATGTTGCACTGGGTGGCTTCGCGGCGGTAGTCGAGTTCGTCGCCGGTCCATGAATAGAGTTCGCGGATCGGATCACGCATGAAGTACAGGCTGCGGATGCCGAACATGAAGATGAACCAGACGAAGGTGCGCATCAGCTGGAGGTCACGCTGGAAGGCCTGCCGAACCCCGGGGCGCTGGACTTTGATGGCGACGGGAGTGCCGTCTTTCAGGCGGGCTTTGTGAACCTGGCCAATGGAGGCCGAACCGATGGCAACGTAGTCGAACTCGTTGTAGAGTTCGTCGGGGAGGGCTCCGAGTTCGGTGGAGATGATGGAATCGACTTCTTCTCGGGAGCAGGTGGGTACGCGATCGAGCAGGGTGAGCAGCGCATCGCAGTACTCCTTGGGCAGCGTGTCGATCTGGAGCGACATGATCTGGCCGAGCTTGATGAAGCAGCCGCCGATTTTCTCCAGGCCGTCGCGCATGAGTTCGGCGCCCTGGGTGGGGCGTCCGAGAAGAAGGCGGGCGAGCGCGAGGAAGATGCGCGAAAAGACGATTGAATTGACTTCGAAGAAGCGCTGAAGCCAGGTGACGAGGTAACGGAGACGCATTGATAGTGGTCTTGCGGGGTGGCCAGGGTGTGGCTGCCGCGTGCTGTGTTCCCGTTACTTCTTATCTTCGGTAAAGCGCTCGCCGGTTGTTTTGCAAGATTGCATGAGCTCCGCGCTTTTCGCCATGATGTTGCCAGCCAGGGCCTGGGCGATCGTTCTGGGGGTCAGTTCGCCTTCGGTAGGAAGTTCGACCAGCGACTTCATTTCGCCGAGCATGACGGGGAAGGATTCGAGCGGGGTTCGCAGCATGTTGACGCTCTTGTACGCGGCGCCGAGCGAAACCGCAAAGGTGGTTTGGATCAGATCAGGGAGCATCCTGCGGTCGAATTCGTCAGCCATGAATCATATTATTGCGCGATCTGGCTGGCTGGGCTGTTTCGGTGCGGTTGGAGGGCTGTCATGGTGAGCGAAGCACGTTCACAACCGAATGCGCTAACTTGGATTCTTGACACTCCGGGACGTATTCGAAAATGGACTCCGCGTGGCACAAAGTTCGGCGGGGTTCATGCGGTTCCTGCCGGGTTCGGGTGCCCTGACGGACTGGAAGGAGCTTGACAACAAGCTGGAGGCGTTCCGGTTGTTTCAGTATCCGGAGCGGGAGGTGGGGGATCCACATCGCGAAGGGGCTGTGGCGATGGCGTTGCGGTTGCCGGACTTCCGTGCGATCTGGGTTCTGGAGGGTATTGCGCACGAGCGAGGGATGCGGCAAACGGCTCCAAATCCGTCTATCCTGCCCGACCGGACGGGAGTATCGACGCATGCCGGAATCGGAACGGCGCTGGCAGAGCGCACCCTGGACGGGCTCGGGAAGGACCCGAGCGACGCGGCTTTCAAGGTCGCAGTGAACGAATTCGTCACCGAGGCCAGCCGCCTGTCACGACCGGGCTGGGAACCGGCCGCGCTGGAGCCGTTCGGGTTGGTGGTGCGGGGGCTGTATCCGCAGTGGCTGAAGAGGGCCTCGGATGCAATGCCATCGTCGGTGTTGCGTTCACTCTTTTGGCACGGGGCCGGAAGGTCAGCTTATTTTTCGCCTTCGAGCTTCATCCCGCTGCCGGGTTCGCACGGACGGCTGCTGCGCGCGGCGCTGGACGATGCGCCGGACGAGGATTCGCGGCTGAACATGATCTCGGGGCTGGTTTGGGCGGCGGTGCTGGTCAATCTGCCGCGTCCGGCTGTGGCTGCATCCTTTGCGGAGGTCTGCGCTGAACTGAAGCTGGGTGACGCGTTCAGGAACGGCCTGACGTCGGCGTTGATGGCCTGGCGGCACATGGCGCCCCTAGATGGCACTCTCCTGCGACCTTATACGGGCGGCGAATATCCCAGCGGGGTCTCGCATGCGCTGTGGAAAAGCTGGGTTATAGAACCGGCGACGATCGCGTTGGATGAAATCTATCCCACAATAGAGCGGGCGGGGCGTATCGGGCATCTGTTCCGGTATATGACGGAGGAGCAGTTGCGTGAGCTTGGCCGGGATTCCGGTGGCGTAGTCGCCGGGAGAGGGTAGACATGAGTCAGACACATCCGATAGAAGGGTTCCTCTCCGGCCTGGTTCGGCAGTTCACTGCCCGTCCCGATACGGTGGACAGCGAGTTGGAGAATCTCCAGATGATTCGCCGCCGCACGTTTGCGCTGATTCACTCGGTCTCCGAGGCGCAGGGCACGTTCGTGGGGCGACCCGGCTCGTGGTCGGTAGCGCAGGTTCTGGATCACGTCGTGTTGACGGAAGCTCTGTACCGCGACGCGATCAAGAGTTTGTTCGAACTGGCGAGGCAGGGCAGAACGCCCGAGATCAAGTACACGCTGGCTGACATCGACGTTTCCATTCCGCTGGTGCCGCAGGCGGCGCTTTCAGTGATCGAGATTCCGCTCGAGTTCGCGAACCGGTTCATTCCGGCCGTGGTTCGGCAGACGGTGATTCGGTTTCCTGTGTTGGCCGCGAGCACGCCGTCAGTGGCTGTACCGAGGCCGGATTTGAAGATGTCGGTCATGCGCGACCGGCTGCTGGAATCGGCGATTCAGCTGGGCGAACTGCTGGCGGCTCCGCTGCCTGGAGATCCTCGCCGGATGACGATCAGTCACCCGATATTAGGGCTGAATAACGTGCTGGACATCCTCGGCATCATGGCTGCTCACGAGGAGCGGCACCAGAGCCAGATCCGCAATGTTCTAGACGACCGCCGACTGCCGCGCAGCTAAACGGAGGCTTCGCGGGCTGCGGCCTGCGAGCGGGGCGTAAAGGCCGGAGCGGGAACAGACTTGCCGTCCAGAACCTTGCCCCACAGAAAGTGTTTGCGCTTCGAGACCATGTCGTCGATGTTCTTCTGGACGATGTTCTGGATGTAGCGGCCGAATTCCTTCATGAGACGCGCGTTGGCCGCGTCGGCTGGCTTCAGACCCTGAAGCGGAACCACGGGCAGCATGCGGACGTGCCACTTGGAGGGCAGTGGGATCGGCGCGATCGGGAAGAGCGGCGCGATCGGCAGGTAGGGCCAGCCCAGTTCTTTGACGACCCAGCTTGAGTTAATGCGTCCGATGATGGGGAATATCTCTGCGTGGCCAATGACGGCAGCCGGGAGGATGGGCGCCTGGTTGAGGACGGCCATTTCCGCGAAACCGCTCCTGGTGAAATCGCGGAGGCGGTGCGTTTGTTTGTAGGGCGTGAACGTGCCGCGGATGCCTTCCGGAAAGATGGCAACAAGCGCCTCCTGGTCGAAGAGCCGCGTCGCGTTTTCCTGACTTGCCACTACACCGCCGAGCTTGGTGAGGAAGTTCATCATGAACGGCGTGCGCAGCAGGGTGTGGGTGATGAGGAAGCGGGGGATGCGGCCGGTGCTGCGGAACGTCAGCCAGAGGTGCATGACGGCGTCGAGGGGCATGAAGCCGCGATGGTTGCTGACGAAGAGGGCGCGTCCCTGCTCGGGAACATGCTCCATACCTTCCACTTCGATACGCCAGTAGACCCGGCGGAGGAATTCGAACCAGGTTCCCCAGGCTTTGATGTAGTCGACGTCGAGGCCCCAGTCGTCGTAGCGGTCCTTGAGCAGAGCGGGTTTCGCGGAGCTCTTGTCCGCGAGGAACTTCATCAACGTCTCGACGGTTGAGTGTTTGGGCTTCCAGCCGAGTTCCCGTTCGGCGCGGTCGCTGGAGACGGTCCAATTGTACTGGAGTTCCGCGAGCGAAAGCTTATCGGGGACGCAGAACTGGCGGGTGTTGGCGGCGCGGAAGGCTTTTTGTAGAGGAATGACTCCGGAGCCGGCTGCGTTGAAGATGCCGGTTGCATCGGAGTCGACGGCTGCGGCGAGGGCGGCAGCAGCGTCCTCTACGTCTATCAACTGCATGTTCGGATTGCGCCCGGCGATTCGGACGGCTGCGCCCGCGGCGAGTTTGACGGCGAAGGCATCGCCCTCGGCGACGCTGGCGACGGTCGTGAGGCGAATAGCGGCGTGGTTCGGGTGGGCTGCGGCTATTTCTTCGAGACGGAGAAATCTGTTTGCTTCGGCAGCAGGCGGGAGAAGAGAGAGCCGGCTTTCCGTCATGTAGCCGGGGTTCTTGGGATTGGAACCGTAGGCGTAGGCGTGGCTGCGGAGGACGAGCCTCTGGACGGTGGGGTCGGCGGCGAGGCGGGCGAGGGCTTCCATTGACGCGGCGGGAGATGACGCGCCCGTGCCCGTACCCGGAAAGAAGATGACGGCCTCGGCGTCGCGGTCAACCACCTGGTGTCCGCGCCGGTGTAGTTCTGCGCGTGTCGCATGCGCGACGGGGCCTTCAAAACCGGCGACCTGAACCTTCATGTTGATACTCTCCTGCTAGGGCTTTGCCACGCCTCGTAAGAACGTTCGGCAAGTCTGACTGAGCATTCGTTCGTCGTCGAGAGCTTCTACCGTACGACCACCGAACAGCTCATGGGTCATCAGAATACCAATTAATGAGGATAGAAAGGTAGCGGAAGCAGCTTCAACGTCAATTTCTTCGCGAAGTTCGCCGCGCTCGCGACGAACCTGTAAGAATTCCGTAAAGAGAAGCCGCCCTTGCATGATGAAGGTGCGGTAGTAGAGCGCGCCTGCTTTTTCATCGCGGAGGGCCTCCGCCATCAGCTTGCGCAGAAACGGAATGCGTTTTCGATATTGGTCGACAATTACGCCGGCGAGAACGCGGAGCTCGTCTTCCAGAGTTTCGCCGGGCATCCGGAAGTCGGGCGGCTGCCCTGCTCCGGCCATGAGTTCGAGTTCTCGTTCGAGCACTGCCTGGAGGATGTTGTCACTGGAATGGTAGTGGCGAACGATGTTGAAGGACGGGACTCCGGAGATCTTGCTGAGCCTGTCGAGCGTGATGTCCTGGAGGGCGTGCAACTCGAAGAGCTTCATGGCGCCGTCAAGCACGGCCTTCTGTTGTTCGGAATCGAGAGGTTTCATGAGGGGGCGGTTCTAACTCACCGAGAGTAACAGCAGCGGTGCCGCCTGTCACTCCTGCGTTCGTACTAGCCCGAGGCCCCAAGTCAGGCGGGCTTTTGCACGCGGCTGAGGGCGTTGCGCATGAGTTTCAGGCCCGTGTCGCCTTCGGCGGTGAGAATCGATTCGGGATGAAACTGGACGGCTTCGATGGGCAAGGTCCGGTGGCGGACGCCCATGATGACGCCGTCAGCTGTCACGGCGGTGACTTCGAGTTCGGCTGGCAGCTTGTCGGGCACGGCGAAAAGCGAGTGATAGCGGCCGACGGTAATGTCGGCGGGCAGACCTTCGAAGACGCCTTGGCCTTCGTGATGGACGGAGGAGGGCTTGCCGTGCATCGGGTAGGGCAGAACCCCGAGTTCGCCACCGAAGGCCTCCACGATGCCCTGCAACCCCAGGCAGACACCGAAGACCGGAATCTTTGCCTGCGCGGCGTGGCGGACGAGGGCGGGAACGCCGAAGTCCACGGGGCGACCGGGGCCGGGTGAGATGAGGATGAGATCGGGGCGAAGCTCATCGAGCATTTCGAGAGGGAAGCCGGCTCGATAAGTGACGACTTCCGCGCCTGCCTGGCGGACATAGTTGGCGAGGGTGTGGATGAAGCAGTCGTCGTTGTCGACGAGCAGAAGCTTGAGGTGAATGGGGGCCTGGGGCGCGGGCAGTTCGGCGGCGGCGGTCTTCTCGCCCAGCAGGCGGAAGAAGCCGGTGGCCTTCAAACGGGTTTCGCGCTCTTCTGCGGCGGGATCGGAGTCGTAGAGCAGAGTGGCGCCCGCCGGGTAGGTCGCGTAGCCATCGCGCAGGTAAGTTGTTCGGATGGCGATCCCGGTGTTGATGTCACCGCTTAGGGACAACATACCGACAGCGCCGCCGTACCAGTCGCGCGCATTCTTTTCGAGGCGTTCCACAGCCATCGCCGCAGCCTTCTTGGGAGCGCCGATGACCGTGACGGCCCACATGTGACTGAGGAACGCATCGAGCGAGTCGAAGCCGGTGTCGAGGGTGCCTTCGACGTGATCGACGGTGTGGAACAGGCCTGCGTAGCTTTCGATCAGACGGCGGCCGATCACTTTGACGGTGCCCGGAGCGCAGACGCGGCTTTTATCGTTGCGGTCCACGTCGGTACACATGGTCAACTCGGACTCTTCTTTGGTGGAGTTGAGGAGTTCGCGAATGTTGCGCTCGTCCTGGAGTGGGTCGCCAGTGCGCCGCGCAGTGCCGGAGATTGGGCAGGTTTCCACGCGGGTACCTTCCACGCGCACGAACATCTCGGGGGACGCGCCGACGAGCTGCTCGTTGCCGAACTGGATCAGAAATTCGTAGGGGCTGGGGTTCGCCTTCTGCATCCTCTGAAAGAGGTCCGAGGCTTTGCCGGGGTAGGGAGTCTTGAAGGTTTGGCGCAGGACCACTTCATAGAAGTCGCCCACACGCATGCCTTCGCGAACGGCTGCCACGTTGGCTTCGTATTCGGCGGGGGTGTGGTCTGAAGTGATGGGGCCGAGCTCGCGCTTCGGCTGTTTGGGGACCTTCTCGCCGGTGCGCTCGAGACCGGTGGTGGTGATGCCGTCGCGTGCGAAGTCATAGGCGAAGCGCTCGATGACCTCGCGCTTCCGGTCCATATAGATGATGTCGTCGCAGAGGAAAAGCTGGAGATCTTTGCCCATTTTGCGCTCGTGGCGCAGGGGGATGGGTTCGAACTGGAAGAGGAGGTCGAAGCCGAAGCCGCCGGCCAGCGCGAGCTTGTCGTCGAGTTCCGAGCGGAATTCTTTGGTGAGCGCCCGGAGGACCGAAAAAATGGAGGGCTGCTTACTGCGCTCTTCTTCCGGGAAGAAGGAGGGCATGGGCTTGAGGCGACCGCGAAGAGTGCCGTTGTCGTCCTGAAAATCGTCCCAGTGAGGATGGCCCGCGAGCACGGGCGCGAGCATACGATTGATCGCGAGGCCGCGGTCGTTGAGGGGGCGGAAAGTGACATCGCGCTGGAAGCCGATCAGTTCGAGGGGCGGTTTGACGGAAACGATGTCCCAGCGGGAGTACCGGCCCGGATATTCATAGCCCGAGGAGAGATAGATGCCCCGGTATTGATCCAGTTGGCGCAGGTACCGGTCGAGCCCTTTTGAGAAAGGGAGGACCGTCTGCGTACGCCGAACGGCGATGCCGCCGGGCGTTCGATAGTTAACTTCCCGCATGATGGTGTGGTTGGAAGTTCCATTATCGCAAGGTCAAGGCAATCGGATATGCTTTGAGATTCGTCACGACTCCACAATATGACTCCTCTCTTCCTCCTGTTCGGCGCGATCGGCCTGCTTCTGGTTCTGATTATCTGGGTGAAACTGAACCCGTTTTTATCGCTGGTGATTACGTCGTTCCTGCTCGGTTTAGCGAATGGTTTGTCTCCGACAGCTACGCTAAACGCGATTTTGAAGGGTGCAGGGGACACGCTGGGCAGCATTGTTCTGGTGATTGTGAGCGGCGCAGCCATCGGGAAGCTGATCGAAGAGAGCGGGGCGGCGATGAGTGTGAGCCGGACGTTCATTCGGTGGTTCGGGTTGAACCGGATTCAACTGGCGATGGTGCTGACGGGGTTTCTAGTGGGCCTGCCGATGTTCTACAACGCGGGCTTTCTGGTGTTGACGCCGCTGGTTTATGCGCTTTCGGCCTCGACGGGTTTGCCGCTCCTCTATCTGGGAATCCCACTCTGTGCGGCGCTTTCGGTGACGCACGGCTTCGTGCCGCCGCACCCGGGGCCGACGGCGGTGGCTGCGGTGTTCCATGCTGATCTCAATCTGACCCTGCTCTATGGCGTGATTCTGGCCATTCCGGCTACCATTCTGGGGGGACCTCTGCTGTCGCGCTTCTACAAAGGTTGGAACAACCAGCCGCCTCCGGAACTGTACCAGCACCGCGAGTTTAAGGAAGAAGAAACGCCGTCATTCGGAGTCAGCCTGACCACGATTCTGATTCCGGTGATTCTGATGATGTTCGGCGCGGTGGTGGCCCTGGTGGCTGATCCGAAGAGTTCACTGGCGCAGGGTGCGAAGTTCCTGAGCGATGCCAATGTGGCTCTGTTTCTGGGCCTGCTGGTGGCGATTTATACGCTGGGGCTGGCTCGCGGCAGGAACATGGAGTCGGTGATGAAGTCAGTGACGGCGGCGGCGGCCAGTGTGGCAATGCTGCTGCTCGTGATCGCTTCAGGCGGGTCGTTCAAGCAGGTTCTTCTGGACGGCGGTGTGGCGGACGTGATCAAGCGGATCATGACTGACAGCCCGGTTTCGCCGATCGTTCTGGCGTGGGGCATGGCGGCCGTGATGCGGTTCGCACTCGGATCCGCCACAGTGGCGGCGATCACGGCGGCGGGCATCATTCTGCCGCTGGTGCCGGGGAGCGGCGTGCGTCCGGAGCTGATGGTGATCGCAGTTTCGACGGGCAGTTTGATGTTCGCCCACTTCAGCG
>JAOAPO010000173.1 GCA_025462945.1 Bryobacterales bacterium | reverse complement strand
GGCGATCAGGACGTCGAGGCAATCGTTGGGCAGTTCGCGGGCGAAGCTGCGGTTGACGATGAGCGCGCCGGCGAAGGAGTAGACGAGCCAGAGCAGGCCGCCGGAGATGGCGAGGCGCTCTTCGCGGCCGAGGTCGAAGGCGAAGCTGAAGAGGACGAGGATAACGAGCGCGAAGGACGCGCTGGCGTTGATGGATTCCTTGGTCCGGAGTTCAGTTTGGAGATCTTTTTTGGCGATGGCGATCGCTGTCAGGAAGCCGCGTTTCATGGGCGTGGCTCCGGCGTGGGGGAAAGGGAAGGGTAGTGGTCCCGCTCCCTGACGGTCACGGCTCTGAAGGCGTGGTCCGGTGAATGGAAAGCGTGGTGGAGAGAGATTGACGCGCGGTTAGGTGCGTGTGCCAGACGGTTAGGTGAATGCGAGTTGCGGTCCGAGGCGAACGGAACGCTGCTTTCTGAGCCGTGACCGTCAGGGAGCGGGACCGATGGCGCTCTCACTGCCGGTCCCCGTAGGTTCGATAGAGCCAGCCGGGGTCGGCCAGCATCTCGACTGTTTGCTGCCCGGTATGCACGATCTTGCCTCGCTCCAGCAGCGCAACGTGCGTCGCCAGTTCCATGGCTTCGCGGATCTGGTGCGTCGACATCACAATCGTCGCCCCCCTGACCAGCGCGTCTTTGAGAAGTGACTGCAGCACGTTGATCGCACGGTCGTCCAGCGAGGTGAAGGGTTCGTCCAAAAGCAGCAGTTCCGGCTGGTGCAGAAATGCCCTTGCCACCGCTAAACGCTGGCGCATGCCACGGGAGAACTCGCGCGCCATGCCGTCTTTCACGCGCTCCAGGCCGACTCGTTCCAGCGCCTCTCCGGCCGCCTTCTCGGGATCATCGACACCGAGCAGGCGTCCGAACAGGATCAGATTCTCCATTGCCGACAAGTCGTCGTAGACGCCGATGCCATGCCCCAGATAGCCGGTTTTTCGGCGGACCACGTCCCCGCGCGAGGCGTCCCCGAAGATCTTCACTTCGCCTTTGGTGGCGCGTGAAAGATTCGCGAGGATCCGCAGCATCGTGGTCTTGCCGGCACCGTTACGTCCAAGCAGGGCGAAACACGCGCCGACCGGTACTTCCAGGCTGGTTCCGCGCAGGGCAGGGTAGTCGCCGAAGTACTTCCAAACGCGATCAGCTTCGACCGCGAGCATTAGTGGGGGCCTTCTCCGTAACCGTTGCAGACTTGCGATAGAGCAGCACGAACCCAACACCAAGCATGAAGAAGACGCTGAGCAGAACCCACTTCACGGCGGAGACCGTGATCATGAGTTCGGAAGAGCCTATGGCCAGACCGTAGAGTTTTGGCAGGTTCTGCGTGAGGGCGGGCTGGCCATTGCCGGCAGCTTCGCCGCCACCGGCAGGGGCACCATCGCTGAGCGAGCCGGTTCCTTCGACACGGAACTGGATTGCCGGACCCTCGATGCCCCAGATAGTCGCTTTGGTACGGGGCTCCTGGCCGAGGTCCTTCAGGCCATCGCCTTTGAAGGTGACGCCGACCGGCGCGATGACGCGGGTCAGGCCGCCTTTGGTGAGGATCTGATCTTCGAATACCGCGGGAACGTTGAAAGGCATGGTCCACTGAAGGTCCACGCGCGATTCGCCGGGTTTGATGGGAAAGTCGAGCTTAAAGGTGTTGGGTTTGGGGCCCGGATCCGGCGCCTTGCGGAGCGGGAGGCCACCGGGCGCGAGAGCATTGACTTCTACCTTGCCCTGAGCGCCCGCAGGCAGCGCGAACTGCAGCGTACCGGCATCGGGGTCATTCCAGGTGGTTTTGCCTTCGTTCCGGAAGACGTAGCTCTCGCTGACCGTGAGAATGCCGTCGGCGCTGGGCTCCAGCAGGATCATGTGCTGGTCGATCTTTGCTTCGCCGGGGCGTTTCGATGACTCGAAGACCGGGATTTCCACCGCCGTAGTGGCGGTGCCGGGCGTAAGCATCTTGTTGTACTGCACGCCGCCATAGACAGCCTGGAGGAGCAGCGGGCCGCCGCCTCGGCCGGGAGCGACGTCTTCAGTGAAGACGAACTTACCCTGCGGGTCGGTCTTGACGGAGTTGAGGAATTGGGGGCCCTGCTGGCTGGTCTGGAAGAGCGTGACCGTGGCGCCAGCGGCTGGCTTCCCGGTAGTCGCGTTGTTCACCACGCCGTCGACCCCCGCGAGGGCCAGCGGCGCGAATACAAGCAGGGAGGCCGCGAGCGTTCTCACTTCGCCACCTCCATCGGCTTGCCGCATTCGCCACAGAACTTCAGAGACTTCTCGAACTTCGCGCCGCAAGTGGGGCAGGTGTTCTTTGCGACGGTTTTGGCAGCCGCCGGGGCGGCCTTTGCCTGCGGTTGGCCGAGTTCAGCCTTGACACGATCTACTTCTGCGAGCACGCGGGCGAGTTCCTTTTGCAGTTCAAGTTTGGTTGCCTTGTAATCATCGTCAGAGATCTTGTCGACTCTGTACTCGAACTGCAGGTCGCGAAGGTTTTCGTAGATCGCTGCTTTGCGTTCATCGAGATGACGAAAGGGCGAGATGGGCGTGGGTTCAGGCAGATCCTTCGTCCGAATGAAAACGAGGTAACCGATCATCGCGGCCCCCAGCAATGCTCCAATAATCAGGCTTGGATCCACTTCGTCGTTATTCCAGTCTTTCCGTATCCCGCTCGATGGCGTCGCGATATTTCGCGAGCAGGGGATCGGTGTGTTCGATAGAGGGTCCAGCAGCGGTGGCGGTGCGCAGCGTCTTCGCGGCCATCATCTTCCTGAGCACGAACCAGACGAGTCCGGCACCGGCAAGGAGCGACAGATAGGGGACCATCCAGAACGAGTTGTCGGGATCTTTGCGGAAGATCTTTTCGCCGTATTCTTTGACGAAAGAGGCGATGATAGCCGAGTCGGACTGACCCTCGCGCTGCATGCCGTAGATTTTCGCGCGGGCCGGTTTGCAGAAGTGGCACTGGCCAGAAGACATGTTGCAGTTCAGGTTTTCCTGACAGGAACCGCACTGGCAGGTGAGGTGATTGCCGACGCGCTTCACCTCATCGCTTTCGAGCTGCGACGCGGTCTGGGCAAAGGCTGCCGCGGAGGCGAGCAACAGAATGAGACTAAGCTTCAACCGGCGCATTGGCTTTGGCGACCCCCACTACTTCCGTGCGCGGGTAAGAGCGCGCGACCTTGCTCGGGATGAGGCAGACGAGCGTGCCGCCGATCACGACGAGCATGCCGAGCCAGATCCAGCTCACGAGCGGGAATACGTAGCACTGCAGCGTGGCTTTGTCGCCGGCCCGTGCCGCGTAGTTGATATAAAGATCTTCGTTCAGGCGGGTCCGCAGGGCGACGATTGCGGTGGCCTGCTGGGCGGCCTTGTAGAAACGGCGTGTCGGCTCCATGGTGCCGATGTAGCTGCCGTTTTTCGTAACTTCCAGCTTGGCGGTTTCCCATTGGTAGTTCGGGGTATCGCCTTCGAAGAGGTCGAGAACCTTCAGGTTGTACGCTCCGACCTTGAGGGTCGAACCCTTCGCCACTTCACCCACGGACGTGATGTTAAACGGGTGACCGCTCCAGCCGATGAACATGAGAACCATGCCCATGTGGACCAGATAGCCGCCGTAGCGACGAGTATTGCGATGGGTCAGTTCGATGACTGCGGGAAGGAAGCCCGTGCCGGTCTTCTCTGCAACAGCCCGACCGCCGCGGAAGAACTCGAGAACGATGGTGGCGGTCACGAAGAAGCAGAGGCTGAGCGAGATGATCGAGTACGGGTAACGCATGCCCCCGGCGAACAGAGCGACGGCGACGACGAGCGTACCGATGCCGGGCCACTGGAAGTTCTTGCGGATGCTGTCGATGGAGGTGCGGCGCCATGCGAAGAGCGGTCCAACGCCGGTGAGGAAGAGCAGGAACAGGCCGATCGGGACCATAAGGCGGTTAAACCAGATGGCATCGAGGCTTACCTTTTCATTAGAGAGCTTTTCGGTGATGACCGGGAACAGTGTGCCCCAGAGAACGGCGAAGCAGCTGGCGAGCAGGATCAGGTTATTGAAAAGGAAGCTGGACTCACGGGACACAACACTCTCAAGATCTGATTCGCTGCGCAGGAAGTTGATGCGGTCGAGGATGAGCCAAACAGTGGCGGCGATGCCGACTGCGAGGAAGCTGACGAAGTAGGCGCCGATGGGCGATTCCGCGAAGGCGTGGACAGAACTAACGATTCCGGAGCGGGTGAGGAACGTGCCGAAGATACAGAGGAAGAACGTGGCCGAGATCAGGACCATGTTCCAGACCTTCATCATGCCCTTCTTTTCCTGCATCATGACGGAGTGAAGAAACGCCGTACCGCCGAGCCAGGGGAGCAGGGACGCGTTTTCCACGGGATCCCACATCCAGTAACCGCCCCATCCGAGAACGTGATAGGCCCAGGCTGACCCGAGAGAAACGCCGGTGCCCTGGAAAAGCCAGGTAACGATGGTCCAACGGCGGGTGGTGTGAATCCAGCTGTCGCCCGGTGCACGCTCAATCAGCGAAGCCATGGCGAAGGCGAACGGGACCGCAAAGCCGACGTAGCCGAGATAAAGGAACGGCGGGTGGATGACCATCGCCCAGTACTGCAGCAGCGGATTGAGGCCCATGCCGTCGGCCACGGAGGTGACTACTCGGTCAACGGCGAGAACCTGGAAGGGGCTGACAACGAACACCACCAACATGAGGAAGAACAACTGGATGGTGGAGAGGATCGCGACGACCCAGGGCAGAAGATTGCGGTGGCCGCGGCGTGAGGTGAGGACCGCGATGGCAGCGTACGTGGAGAGGAGCCAGCTCCAGAAGAGCAGTGACCCTTCCTGTCCGCCCCACCAGGCGGCGAACTTGTAGAAGGCAGGCATGTCGCGGTTGGTGTGGCTCGCGACGTAGGCCATGCGGTAGTCGCCGGTCATCAGGCCATAGACGAGAATTCCGGCTGCCGTGGACACGAGGGCCCAGACGGCGAGGACGGCGCGCTCGCCGCTAAGCGTCAGAAACGGCTTGTTCTTCAGCCGTCCGACAACGCTTGAGACGATCGCGTACAGCGAGATACAGAACGCGAGCAGAAGCGCGAGTGCGCCTATATTTTCCATGGTTTTCGACTTTCCGGACGACTTTGACTAAACTTTGTTGACGATTTTCTTCTGCAGACCTTCGGGAGCCATGCCCGGTTTGGGGGCATATTTCGAAGCGCACTTCGCCTGAACTTCCTGAGCGTGGAAGACGCCGGAATCATCCAAACGCCCGCCGGCCAGCGCCTGCGCGCCGTCTTTGAAGGTATCCGGCAGCGGATCGCGACCTTCATAGACCACGGGCAGCGTCTTCGATTCCTGAACGAGGTTGAACCTTACTGTGTTGCCAGTGCGGACGATCGAATGCTCCTGTATGTCGCCACCGACGCGCACCCGCTTCGATGAGGCCTGCTGACCCATCTTAGTGAGCTCCGCGATGGTCACGTAGTACGTCTTCGAGCTCTGGATTGACGCCGTTGCGACCCAGGCGATGGAACCCACGATGATCGCAATCAAAATTCCGAACTTCGCGTATTTTTTCATAGCCCCTCTTTAACCTTTAAGTATAGCGCCGCAGACGGAAGGCTAAATTCCGTGGGTGCCTTCAGGGTGACATAACATGCACGCGCCCCGAGCCGCCGATTCATCCGCCGCATTCACCGCGAAAACGTTATCCCCCTGCGTCCAGGAGACAAGCTCGGCCGTTCTCAAGGGGGCGGCATGCTTCCGGTGCTCATGTCCGTCTTTCCAGACCAGCATGTTGCCCTGCCGTGGTGCTTCTCCCGGAGCCTGGCCCGGAGCCTGGCTCTCATAAGAGATAGACGCGACCAGTGTGCCCCGGAGATTCACGAGCCTTGCCCCGACCATGCGGACGGAGGGCGAATGCGAGGGAAGTTCGATTTCCATGCCGCTGCGGGACTTGATCCACTGGCGGATGTGCGCCGGATCACTGGACCAAAGGTCGCACTGGCCGGCTGAGATGGCAGCCAGTTCCGTGGCGGTGGGGCGAGCGGAGTGGCCAAATGCGCCACGAGATTTGCCGACCT
>JAOAPO010000509.1 GCA_025462945.1 Bryobacterales bacterium | reverse complement strand
GACCGCATCCGCGAGGCCGGCGTAAGACAGTAGAGCCGCTCAGAACCCACCAACGGGATGGAGTGGCTCACCCGCCGGACCGCCCGTCGAAGCGGGTGCGGATCGCAGAACGGTGCTCGCCCGCAACGGTTCACTGCGCCGCGCCTGAGGCGCGCCCTGCGGGCTCCGCGCCGTTGTGCCGGTGCGAACGGGCGGCTCCGACGGGGATGAGCTAAGCGACGATCTTCTTCGACCTTGACCGCCCCGAATGCAACTACCCGGTAACCGTGCACACAGAAGCCCGGACACTACCGCGCGGGTCGTCGGCGACGGCAGTCAGGTGGTACATCCTTACGCCCCCCTCGAATACGCTCACGTCAAAACAGTACAAACGCCGAAGATCCGCGTAGCACGCATGCTCCGCCTTTACGATCCCTCCTGCTTTCAGTAACCTAGCTCGTCTTATCCCGTGTTGAAGGCGTGTCAGGCGCGCGCTTCAAACACGAACCTCGAGCCCCCACTGTTTTCTCCAGCCCCGATACAGACGGGCTGGAGAAAACAGTGGGACAGCTCTTTATAGTGTTGCTTCTGGGTGCCGTAGTGTCGGATTGGGCCAGTGCAGAGCGAGGGAAAACCCGACGACTGCACGTCACGACGTATTCCGATGCGGGGATCCCTGCGTACGAAATCATCAAAGCAGCCGACACTCTGCGACTGATTTTTCGGCAATCCGACATCAACCTTGAGTGGACCGTCGGCGACCTGTCCGCCGACGAGGCCACGTTGGTAGTTAGCACCAACATCGTTAGTCCGGAGCAGGAACGGGTGCTCGCTTGCCGCGCCCGCCGGGATATCGCGATTCGAATCAGGCGAGCAGCGCCTTCGAGCACTCGGGCCAGTGTGCTGGGAGTTGCTCAGCCATTTGCGTCGCGAGGTTTGAATGTGCAGATATACTACGATCGCATCGTGGCAGTTGCAGCCGGTCAGGAACTGACCAACGCTGATGTTCTTGCACATGCCATCGCTCACGAGATGGGACACGTGCTGCTCCGGTCCACTGCACATCGCGTGAGCGGTCTTATGAGCGGCGTTTGGCGCGCTCGCGAATACGGCCGGATTGCGACCGGCAACATGTTTTTCGCTCCGGACGAGTCGATGAAAATGCGCCTCGCGCTGGACGGAGAAGATGGGTGTTCGCGGACTGCCCCGGGAGGAACCTCCTTGTCTGTACTACAGCTGCCTGCGAGGTGAACACTGCTGACCTCGGTCCAACGCGATGGATGAAGGGTGACGATATTAGATCGCCTCTCACCTTAGTCCCCGCTGGCCCAGATATTGCCTGTCATTTCAGCAAGGTTCAAGAGGATCATGTCGTTGCCGACGGAAATCTCCTGACCACCCCGGGCGACGTTCGCAATGGACAATCGTGCGGAGTGGAAATGGTAGAGGGGGAACGCAGGTCCCACGGGGCGCCTGGTTGTTGGGTGCACACGCTGACCCCAAAGACACCAGAAGCCGTCCCGGTCAGACGTGTGGTAGATGATCGTCCCGTCAGCTGACCAGCGAGGCTTATCAGCTGTACCGTCGCCGCTCGTAATCGGAAACCAATTGTTTTCGATCGCTGGCGAACTGTCGCGCAGTTGCGCAACCCACACACCTCCTTTTCCGCCTCTTCCTTCTCCGCCTCCTCGGAGAAAAGCCACCCATGTTTCGTCCGGTGAAAATCGGGCCTGGTACAGAAATTCGTCTTTGCTGTTCAGCAGGATGCGATCCTTTTTGGTCGGGAGATCGAATTCGCTGATCGAGTGGAGTCGATCCCTCTTCGATAACAGCATTCGCCTCTGATCGCGAGACCAATCCCAAATCATGCTGCAATCAGCACAGATTCGAGTGGATGGTCCTCCGGTGGCCGGTACAATGTAGTCGCCGTCGTTCTGTGTATAAGCGACGGTGTTGCAGTCGTGCGAAAGCTGTGGATGGAAGGGTTCAGCATCGCCCTCTGCAATCAGTGTCTCGCGGCCGCTTTCCAGATGTCGAATCCAGATTCCTGCTTTACCGGATCCGGGCCGCGTGGAATTGAATACCACCTGGCTGCCGTCGGGACAAATAGACGGGTGGGTGTCGAGCACCACGCCCTGGGTCACCCGGCGTATTTCGCCGGTCGCCCTCGCCTGGTTCCCATCGATCGGCAAGACCCAGAGGTTTGCCTGAATTGAAACTTCGGCAAGTACGAGCCGGTCGTCCTGCGATTGAGAAGGATAGGCGTCGATGGCGGTACCCGAAGTCACCCGTTCAGGGGCCCCGTTGACCCTCAGACCAGGGGATGAAATCCGAATGCGCCACAGATTGACGGTGTCACCCACACGGGCAAGAAAGATTACGCCATTTTTCCCCCAGTATCCGGGACGGGGGATTTCGAAAAAGGACGTAGTGGACAAACCGCGTTTTTCGAAGGACTCGAACGCTCCGGTCGGCCTGGCTGTACCCCCTTGCGATGGAAACACCCACCAATCTGCCCCCGCTTTTGCAGGCCCAAGCGGCAGTTGGGCCAAACGGGCACGAGAACCATAAACCAGAATGTGACTCCCGTCCGGCGACCACACCGGATGAGACGCCTGCGCCAAGCCGGTTCGCAACTCGTGAGGGGTGCCGCCGGTTGCCGGCACGACGAAGATTGACGGGTCACCCAGACCTGCGCCGAGGCTTGAGCTGATGAAGCTTCCCTTCCAGTAGGCGACCCACAATCCATCGGGTGAGAACCGCGGCGTGCGGCCAAGCGGAGCCAGCATGGTGGGCTCCCCGCCCAGTGCAGAAACGACATAGACGCCTCCGCCATTCTGCTCGGAGCGGTAGACAATCTTGCTTCCATCAGGGGAGAACGACGGCTCGTGTTCATCGGCACTGCCTGTAGTAACCCTGATAGCCTGGCCTGCGTGTGGGAGTTGTTGTACCCAAATATCCAAGCCGCCGCCGCCGCGGTCGGAGGAGTACGCCAGGAGTTTGCCGTCGGGCGAAATCGCGGGTTCCGTAGTCAATCCAGAGTCGGCTGTGATTCTCGCCCAACGCGTGCCCGACTCGGCCTTGGGCGGGCTCAACACCCACCAGCTTCCCGCGCCTGACACGACAAGCAACAACACCAGTACTGGCAATAGCGACTGGCGGCGATTCCGCTGAACTGCAGTCGGGTTGGAAACCTCCTTTGGAATTGCGACATTCAGCGGCGCTATCAACCGGTAGCCTCGGCGCGCGATGGTCTCGATGTAACGCGGGTTTTCGGCGGAATCTGAAAGCGTCTGCCGCAGGCGCGTCACCGCTGCGTTAAGACCTCTGTCGAAGTCGACAAAAGTACCGTCGGGCCAGAGCCGCCGGATAAGCTCTTCGCGGGTGATCACTTCACCCGGGCGCTCCAGCAACGCGGCCAGTACCTCAAGCGGCTGATCCTGCGTATGCAGCAGAACTCCGTGCTTCCGCAGCTCGCCCGAGTCGAGGTCGACCACAAAAGGTCCGAAGTAGAACGTACCTCGAGAGGAAGCTCCTGGCACCGACCCGACCTCCGTTCAAGGGGGGAGTTTATCACGAGAAATTCCGACCTGATGCCGTCTTTTTGCCGTGAATTAATGGGTTGTGTTTTTTCTCTTGCTCGCCCCTTGCGGTGGTGGCGGCTTCAGTACGCCAAACCTTGAAAACCCCACCTGAAAGCTGGATAACTTTTTGATAAAGAGAATTTCGCGACCAGAACAGCAGAGCCGGAATCTTGCGAGCGGACCGGCAGCGCCCGGACGACGGCGTTTGTCGAAAGTGGCAAAAAGCTGCGCCGGCCGCGTTTAGTTCGGCGTGGGATCGTCGACGTGATCCACGACAATGACGTCGAAATTCGTCTTGCGTGGGGTGATCTGCAGACCGAGTTCTCCCTTCAATGCCGCGTTAAGAACATAGGCGACGCCTGGTCGTTCCGACTGGTCGTCGCCGTCAATTCGACGTATCGCGCGAACTCGAGCTGCAGATCGTATTTGCCGGTCAGGTTGGTGTCATCAGCCACGGGAGCTTCCAGTGGTCGGGACAGGAAGTCAGCGAATTGTTTCATCGTGAGATTGCGCGCAACGGTGCCGCTCGCGGAGTTCCGGCGGTAGACCTCTCCATCCGCGGCTGAGGCATGGAACTTGCCCCGGTCGTTTGGCGCTGTGGCAACAGTAAGAACGTAGCCGCGCATCTCTTTCTGTTCGCGGTGGCTGGTCAGATGAAAGCGCTCGGCGAGCAGAGTTTGCATCATCTGCCGAACCTGCGATTCGGAGGCGTCCGGATTCGCTTTGGCCAGGATGTCATAGCGCTTGTCCCTGAGCGATGCAGGTCCGAGGATCTGCGAGTCGCGGATTGCGTAGGCGAACGCGATGCAGCCGCTTACCGGAACGTCGTGCATGCGAACGACGCCGTGGAGAACCGTTGTCTGGCCGTCCCGCTCGAAGTCGATATGTTCCGTCGTGAGCCGAATGCTGGCGACATCGAAGGTGGTCTGAGCATGGGCGGAAAGTGCCAGCGCCATAACCAGGGAGAGATTCAAGAAGCTGCAACACATCCAGCAATACGGTGGCGGTACTCGAGAAGTTCCGGAGAAAGGGCAATGGTCGCTATCCGGACCTGGAGCCTGCAAGACGGCGTTACCGGACAGTGGCCGTTATGCACAAATATCGGTAGCTACTCAGGACCCAACCCCGCGCAGCAACCCGTGCCGGCCGGCCACAAGGCACACCCGTGTACCACCACGCCGGCAAGGGGCGTTAGTTGTGCTGTCGCTAGTGTAGTGTCCAGCAAATAGCTGGACGTAAACCGCAGGTCAGCATACACTGAGACATGCCCCGAGTGACGCCTGTTCTTACCGTTTCGGAGGATCAGGAGCGGCAGATTCAGCA
>JAOAPO010000493.1 GCA_025462945.1 Bryobacterales bacterium | reverse complement strand
ATGTTTCCAGGATGTACGGGGTGAGGAGATGGCCAATCACAAACCCGCTCGCATACCGATCGGTTCCAAGGAGCAGATTGGGAGTCACCTCAGCATAGTAGAGGTGGAGAAGACCGTCCTGACTCGGAAACATCCGGCACGACAGCATGAGGAGGCTCACGAGCGACAGGAGTCCGAACGAAGCCACCCAGAACGTGTCTGCACGGAATACCGTGGTTGGTGTTCGAGTGGTAATGGTCTTCTGCGTGCACGCGGAACTCCACGGCGCAACCGAGGACAGCAAGTCTCGCGCCCTATTCCGACCGGTTCGGTCGAACACCTTAAAGGCATGACCGACGTGCCGACGGGCACATCGCGGTCGCACGCTCCGGAACAAAGTGGCGTGCCCTGGCAGGGTGCCCCGGTAGAAATGTGCGCTTCGCGTCCGGCAACTGCGGCGGTACCTGCTTCTTTTGACGACTTTCGCTGCGGTGCAATGAGCGGACCGGACATATTGTGCGTCGGTGGCGGCTGATCTAAGTGTTGCGCTCGCGTCGGGAATATCGTGTGCTGATGAACCGGCTCGAGCGGCTATCGCCAAGTGAATGCAGACCGATGCTCCGCCCCCCCGGTAACGCTCGCATGCGCTACCAGCGCGCGGAGTTCTGGAGCCGGGCAACGGCAAACACGATTCATGCCGAGAGAAAAGCACGTCCGGTGCGGACGTTAGCAGCTGTTAGCGGGAAGAACCAGACAACTGACCACGCCGTCAGAAGGGAACGAGGTTTATCTGGTAGGCGCGGCAGGACTCGAACCTGCGACCCTTAGCTGCTCAAAGTATTGGTTCATTCCGTGGGTTCCCTGGGTTGGTTTGGCCGCCGTTTCCAGCCGCCAGGCATCTATCGGGAAAACGGACTCAGGGCTTTAGTCCACGGAAGAAAAATCTTTCTAGTACGGCCACTTCCAGTCACGAACCTCCGGCATATCGTCTCCCCATTTCACGATGTAAGCTTTATGCTCGGCCAGTTTGTCCCGCAGGAACTGGTTGACGTGCCCGGCGTGGTTCTGCAGCCGCACCACGCGGTCGATCACGTCGCCGGCAAGGTGAAACCGGTCCAGATCGTTCAGCACTGTCATGTCGAACGGCGTAGTCGTAGTCCCCTCCTCCTTATACCCGCGGACGTGTATATTGTCGTGATTCGCGCGCCGGTATGTCAGGCGGTGAATCAGCGTCGGATACCCGTGGAACGCGAAGACAACAGGTTTATTCGTCGTGAATATCGAGTTGAACTCCGCGTCCGAAAGCCCGTGCGGATGCTCGCTGTGCGGCTGCAGGGTCATCAGATCCACTACGTTCACCACCCGGATCTTCAACTCCGGCAGATGCTGCCGCAGCAGATCCACAGCGGCCAGAGTTTCCAGCGTTGGCACGTCGCCTGCGCACGCCATCACCACATCCGGCTCGCCGTCCTGGTCGTTGCTCGCCCAACCCCAGATCCCAATCCCCGCACTACAATGCCGCACCGCCGCATCCATATCCAGGTACTGCAGCTCCGGCTGCTTCCCGGCAACGATCACGTTCACATAGTTCCGGCTTCGCAGGCAGTGATCGGTAACAGACAGCAGGGTATTCGCGTCGGGCGGCAGATACACCCGCACAACATCCGCTTTCTTGTTCACCACCTGATCGATAAATCCAGGATCCTGGTGGCTGAAGCCGTTGTGATCCTGCCGCCAGACGTGAGAAGTGAGCAGGTAATTCAGTGACGCAAGCGGTCGCCGCCAGGGGATATGCTTCGACACCTTCAGCCACTTCGCATGCTGGTTGAACATCGAATCAATGATGTGAATGAACGCCTCGTAACAAGAGAAAAAGCCGTGACGGCCCGTCAGCAGATAGCCCTCCAGCCACCCCTGGCACATGTGCTCGCTCAAGACTTCCATCACCCGCCCGTCCGGGCCCATGTTGTCGTCACTGGGCAGCGTAGAGCCCATCCACTCGTGATCCGTCGCCTCGAAAACAGCACTCAGGCGATTCGATGACGTCTCATCCGGGCCGAATACCCGAAAGTTCCTGGCGGGCGCATTCATTCGCATCACATCGCGGAGCATGTCACCCATGGCGCGCGTCGACTCCGCGGTGACGGTCCCCGGCTTCGGCACATCCACGGCGTACGCCCGGAAATCCGGCAATAGCAGATCCTTCAGCAGTTGCCCGCCGTTAGCGTGCGGATTGGCGCCCATCCGCCGTGCACCCACCGGAGCCAGTTCGGCCAGTTCCGGCACCAGCTTCCCTTCGGCATCGAACAACTCTTCCGGACGGTAACTCCGCATCCACGTTTCCAGCAGCGCCAGGTGCTCCGGGTTCGACCTCACCTGATTCAGGGGCACCTGATGTGATCGCCAGGTGCCTTCCGTAGCCAAACCGTCCACGGTCTTCGGACCGGTCCAGCCCTTCGGCGTCCTCAGCACGATCATGGGCCAGCGCGGTCGAGGACACCCGGCGTGCCCCCGAGCTTCCTTCTGTATAGCCTGGATCTCGTCAATGACCAGATCCATCGTTCCCGCCATCAGTTGGTGCATCGTGGCCGGATCGTCGCCTTCCACGTAATAAGGCTTGTAGCCGTAGCCGGTCAAGAGCTGCGTCAGTTCATCCTTACTGATACGCGCCAGGACCGTGGGGTTCGCGATCTTGTATCCATTGAGGTGAAGGATAGGCAGCACAGCCCCGTCGCGTCCCGGATTCAGGAACTTGTTCGAATGCCAGCTCGTCGCCAGCGGACCCGTCTCGGCCTCCCCGTCGCCCACCACGCAGCAGGCAATCAGATCCGGGTTATCGAAGACAGCGCCGAAACCGTGCAGCAGGGCGTAACCCAGTTCCCCGCCCTCGTGAATCGACCCAGGCGTCTCCGGAGCCACGTGGCTGGGGATACCACCCGGGAATGAAAACTGCTTGAAGAGCTTCTTCAGGCCCACAACATTCTGAGAGATCGCCGGATAGAACTCGCTGTAAGTACCCTCGAGGTACGTGTTCGCGACGATGCCGGGTCCCCCGTGCCCCGGCCCCGCCACATAGATGACGTTCAGGTCCCGGTCTTTGATCATCCGGTTCATGTGAACGTATATGAAGTTCAGACCCGGCGTCGTGCCCCAGTGGCCAAGCAGACGAGGCTTAACATGTTCCGGTCGTAGCGGCTCTCGCAGCAGCGGATTGTCGTAGAGGTAGATCTGCCCTACGGACAGATAGTTCGCCGCGCGCCAGTAGGCATTGATTCTGGCTGCAAGTTCCGCCGACAGTACTTCCTGCATCGTTACTCCTCCGTCTTTGCCTCTAAAAGGCGCAGAACCAGCTTCGAAATCATCAACTCTTCGTTAGTCGGAATGCAGTACACGGCGACGCTGCCGCCAGTCACCGAGATCGAGAGCGCGTTCACAGAGTTTGCGCCCGAATCAAGCTCAATCCCCAGGAACCGCAGGCCATTACAGACCCGAGCCCTTACAGCAGGGCTATTCTCGCCAATGCCACCCGAAAATACCAGCGCATCCAGACCTTCCAGCGCAGCCGCCAACGCACCGACACTCTTCCGCACCTGGTAACAAAAAATGTCAACTGCCTCAGCAGCCCTCTTGTCGCCCCCGGCGCTGGAGAGTAGATCGCGCATATCCGAACTGGTTTCAGACAAACCGAGCAGGCCCGATTCGTGATTGACCAGACGGCTGAACTGTTCCGCGGTTATGCCTGCGCTGGAAAGCAAGAACAAAGCCACTCCCGGATCGAGATCGCCGCTCCGTGTCCCCATCGGCACACCGCCCGCCGGAGTCAGCCCCATGGTGGTGTCGATGCTCTCTCCACCCCGAACCGCACAGAGACTGGCACCATTCCCCAAATGGGCGATCACCACCTTCCCTCTGGCCGTTTCAGCGCCCGCGACGCGCCCCAGTTCCTCCATCAGATACGCATACGAGAGCCCATGAAAGCCGTAGCGGACGATGCCCTGCTCCGCGTAACGGCGCGGAATCGGCAGCAGCCTCGCGACCCCCGGCATCGTTGAATGAAAGGCGGTATCGAAACACGCCACCTGCTGGAGCTTCGGATATCGGCTGCCAACGGCTTCCATAAGCTCAATCTCGCGGGGCAGGTGCTCGGGATCGAACGGGATGTTGCCACGCAGTTCGTCCAGCAGCTCAGGCGTCACGATCGCGGGAGCCGAGCGGCGCATCCCGTGCACCACCCTGTGACCGACCGCGCGCAGTGACGCGAAATCCACCTGCCCGGCCAGGTCCGTCACAAGTTTGGCCACCGAATCTTCGCCAACTCGTTCCAGCTTGCCCGAGACAAGTCGCTCCGGGTTTCTGCCCGCCGAATACACCGCGAACCGGATTGTTGAGGATCCACCGTTGATCGCAAGAATCGGGCCGTCACTCGCCATGGACATTTCCCTGACCCCAGCATACGCGCACGCTCCGTGCGACTTCCCGCAAGGGTCTGTTAAAATTCTGCATGCGTCCCCGCGCCATTCTTCCGCTGGCACTTTGCCTGTTCGCTCTGCCCGCTTTTTCCGAAAAGAAAATCACCAGCCCCAAAGAAGCTTTGGGCTTTAACATTGGCGACGATTATCAGGTCGCGAATTACACTCAACTCGAAACCTATTGGAAAAAGCTCGCCGGCGAATCCGATCGCATGAAGCTGGTGGACATCGGCAAGACCGCGGAAGGCCGCAGCCAATACATGGCCGTCATCACCTCGCCGGAAAACCAGAAGCACCTGGCGCGCTATAAAGACATCGCGAAACGCCTCGCGCTCGCTCAAGGCATTACCGAAGCGCAGGCGCGCACACTGTCCCACGACGGCAAGGCTGTGATCTGGATCGACGGCGGTCTCCACGCCACCGAGACCGTCGGCTCGCAGCAGCTGATCGAAACCGTATATCAGCTGGTCAGCCGCACCGACCCTGAAACAATGCGCATCCTGAGCGACGACATCGTGCTCTGCGTTCTCGCCAATCCCGACGGGCAGGAACTCGTCGCCAATTGGTACATGCGGGAGAAGGATCCGCTGAAGCGCAGCATGGCAGACCTGCCGCGGCTGTACCAGAAGTACATCGGCCACGACGACAACCGCGATTTTTTCCTGTCCAGTCAGGTTGAGACGACTAACATGAATCGCCAGATGTTCCTCGAATGGTTCCCTCGCGTCGTCTACAACCACCACCAGACGGGCCCCGCCGGCGCGGTCATCTTCATCCCGCCTTTCCGGGACCCCTTTAACTACAACTTCGACCCGCTCGTTCCGCTGGGCGTCGAGATGGTCGGCACCGCTATGCATACGCGGCTGGTCGCGCAGGGCCTCGGCGGCTCCGCCATGCGCAGCGGCTCCAGCTACTCAACCTGGTGGAACGGCGGCCTTCGCACCGTCAGCTACTTCCACAACATGATTGGCATTCTTACCGAAATCATCGGCAGCCCCACGCCTATCGATATTTCGCTAGTGGCTGACAAGCAGCTTCCCTCCGGAGACTGGCCGCTGCCCATCGCGCCCGGCCCGTGGCACTACCGCCAGTCCATCGATTACGAGATCAGCAACAACTACGCGATCCTCGACCTCGCCTCCAAGAATCGCGAAACCATGCTGTACCAGTCCTGGCGCATGGGTATGAACTCAATCGAACGCGGCAGCAAAGATACGTGGACCATCACCCCGAAGCGCATCGAAGCCCTCCGCGCAGCGGGCTCCCGTCCTGCCGGGCGCGGTGGTGCGGAAGCCCCTGCCCCGACCGGCGATACGCCCGGGGCCGGTGGCGGGGGCCGCGGCGGCATGCCCTTCGCCCTCTATCAATCCATTCTCCACGACCCCAAATACCGCGATCCCCGCGTCTACATTATTCCTGCCAACCAGACCGACTTCGCGACTGCCACGAAGTTCGTCAACACGCTCCTCAAGAACGGCGTAACCGTTCTCAAGGCACCCGCCGCCTTCTCGGCGAACGGCAAAACCTACCCCGCCGGCTCTTACGTCATCAAGACAGCGCAGGCCTTCCGTCCGCACGTCCTCGACATGTTCGAAGCGCAGGATCACCCCAACGACTTCGGCTATCCCGGTGGTCCTCCCATTCCCCCCTACGACATCACCGGCTGGACTCTCGCCATGCAGATGGCGGTTGAGTTCGACCGTCTGTACGACGACCTCCCCGGCACATTCACCAGGGTTCAGGGCCTGCTCGATCCGCCTGCCGCAGCTGTCACCGGACCCGCCAATCCCGCGGGCTGGCTTCTCAGTCACAAGCAGAACGACTCGTTTATCGTCATCAACCGCCTCCTGAAGGCGAATGCCGCCGTCTACTGGCTCAGGAATGCCGCCATCGCTGACGGACAGGATCTCGGCACCGGCACCATTTGGGTCCCGGTCTCGCCTGCCGCGAAAGCCACTATCCTCGCCGGCGCGAAATCGCTCGGCGTCGGCGCGCACGGCGTAACCGCTGTCCCTGCAGGCGAGGCCCTCAAGCTGAAGCCCATCCGGATCGGCCTCTACGACCAGTACGGCGGCCTCATGCCCTCCGGCTGGACCCGCTGGATCTTCGAACAGTACGAATTTCCGTTCCAGGTCGTCTACCCGCAAACCCTCGACGCCGGTGACCTCAGGAGCAAGTTCGACGTCCTCGTTTTCACCGATGGGGCCGCACGGCTCGCCAACACCGGTGGGCGCGGACGCGGCGGCGCCGGAGCCCCGGAACCCGCCAATCTTCCCGCCGAATATAAAAACATGCTCGGACGCATCACCGCCGATAAGACCATGCCGAAAATCAAGCAGTTCGTGGAATCCGGCGGCACCGTCCTGACCATCGGAAGTTCCACCAGCATGGCCGAAATCCTTGGCATCCCAGTCAAAAACGCGCTCACCGAAGCCGGACCCGACGGACGCGAACGCAATCTGCCGCAGGAGAAGTTCTACATCCCCGGCTCCCTCCTGAAGACCAGCATCGACAACACCAACCCCCTCGCCTACGGCATGGGCACCACCGCCGAAGTCTTCTTCGACAGCAGCCCGACGTTCAAGCTCGGCACCGACGCCGCAGCGAAGAAGACATTCCGCGTTGCCTGGTACAACGGTCCGGAAGTTCTGGACAGCGGCTGGGCCTGGGGTCAGCAGTACCTCAACGGAGGCACCGCAATCGCCGAAGCGTCCGTTGGCGAAGGCAAGGTGGTGCTCCTCGGACCAGAGGTCGCCTTCCGCGCTCAGCCGCACGGTACGTTCAAGCTCCTCTTCAATGGCCTGTATTACGGCAGCGCCACCGCGATTGACCTCAAATAAGACAAGCACCGACACCGTAAACCGCCGCTTTGGGTCACCCTGAGGCGGCGGTTTCATTTTCACCTGTATCCCCTCAGACCAGTTATGCTGAACCAGAAGCGAAATCCACCATCGATATGGACTTAATCCCCTCATCTGAAGACGTCGTCCGGATACTCCGCGAGACCGGCGGCCTGCGCCAGGGCCATTTCGAGTTTCCCAACGGCTCCCACTCGAACGAGTACCTCCAGGTTCCGCTCGCCATGCGCCATTACCAGCACGCGCGCACCCTCAGTGTGGGCGTCAGCCGCCTGCTCCGGGCCCACACCGAGATCCGCGCGACCATCCCGGAGTTGTCGATCGTCTCGCCGGCCACGGGTGGACTCCCCGTCGCCTTCGGCATCTGCGAAGCCCTCCGCGCTCGCCGTGCCTACTGGGCCGAGCGCGAGTGCGATCAGGGTAACTACCGGTTCCGTCCCTTCATCGCGCCCGAACCCGGCGAGCCGGTCATCCTCGTTGACG
>JAOAPO010000455.1 GCA_025462945.1 Bryobacterales bacterium | reverse complement strand
ACTACACATCGGCCCGAAAGAGTTTCGACACCGTGGTGCTCGATCCTCCGGCATTTGCGAAGTCACGCAAGCAGGTGGACGGGGCGGCCCGAGGCTATAAGGACATCAACCTGCGGGCTCTGCGGCTGCTGGAAGCGGGTGGAATCCTGGTGACTTGCTCTTGCTCGCACCATATGAGCGAAGCGGCCCTGATTGAGATCGCGGCCGATGCGGCTTCCGATGCGGGCAGGACGGTGCGGGTTCTGGAAGTTCGACGACAGGCACAGGATCACCCGGTGTTGTTGTCGGTTCCGGAGACCCTGTACCTCAAGTGTTTGATCTTGCAGGTTGTCTAAGCCTGACTCCGCGATAAGGGCTAGTGGGTTTCCCATTCGGAATGGAAGTTCTTGTCCAGGACCAGGTTCCCTACGTTCGAGAAAACGAAGATCCCGCCGTTCTTTGGCCGTTCCGGTAACGCGATGCGTGGCGGCCCGCGCCGTGAAAGGCTGGTGGTAACGCTGGTGCGATCGCCATCGTCCACCGGTTCGAAGATCATGGGCTGCTCCACCCCTTCGCGCTCGATCGTATCGAATCGGATCGCCACAACCCAGGCCAGAGTTGGCACCAGGAACTGCTCCATACGGAGGATGCGGCCGTGGAGCCTGTCTGTGGTGCGGACGACCACCTGGCCGTTCTTACGCACTTCCCTCTCGACCACGCCTGTGATCTGATCGCCGGCCGCGGCGGTCGCACTTTCGATGGGCGGGTCGATCTTCACTCGAATGCGGGTCTTCGGCGGGAGTGCCTTCAAAGCCGCCTTCGCTTCGGCGGACGGTGAGTTCCCCTCCTCGTCATCGTCAAAGCGAAGCTTGGAGGTGCCCGTAAACTCACGGCAGCCGGAGTAGCGCTTGTCATTGTGCGACTCTTCGCCGCTCGCGTAGAGAATCACCATACTGGCCGCGTTGGGCAGCAGAAAGTCGCCCTGTCCAATCCTGATACGCCCGTAGTCCATCGTGTCCGTTACGTGGCAAAACTCGTCGCCCGGAGGAAACTCAGCGGTCTCGACGACCAGACGCTTCAGTTGCGCGGTCTCCGAGTCCGCGTAGAACCTACCCTGATAGCCAATAATGCGCGCCGGGCGTAAGGCACTTTTATACGTGTAGTGACTCTTTCCGAGCGGCACCTTGAAGTCGAAGGCTTCCAGCAGACCGAATGGCGTCTGCTTGTTGCCCAGGTAGTGGAACTGCTCCGCGTCAGGCCCGAACACGGCGCCAAGAAAAGTAGCGAAGTCCCCGCTCCCGGTGGATCCGCTCAGGGCCAGACTCCCGGCGTCGCCCGAGTCGAACTGCGTCGCTCCGGCCCAGGAGAACATCTCGCCCTTGTCGCCCATCGCCACATCGAAGCGCAGGCGATCACGCCAGAGTGCGACTCCAGGCTTGTCCAGTTTGGCGCGTTCCGCAATCAGCCCCGGGCAGCTGTTCGGCCGATTCGGATACTGTGGACGGTACTGCACGCGCGTAATCGTCTGGACACAGGTGTAACGTGGGGCGCGCTTAAAATCCTCCCGCACGTTCTGACGGATGCGGTTGAAGAGCGTTTGCGCAAACGGACTCTGCGTGTAGGCGGTGACGCACAGGACCAGAGCCAGACAAACGGTCGCGAAGGCAGAGCGCATCAGCACTATTGTAGGTGGCAATCAGGCGAGGCCGCGCCGCCGCTTCGACTCCTGACGTTCGTGGAGCGGCAGCAACTTCGCGGTAATCAGATCGAAAGCGGTCTGCAAACCGTCACGTTCGAAGGTGCGCCCAATCTCGGCCTCCACCTCTGCCGGATCGCCGAGCGCGGTGAGGAACTGGTTGGAAGTCATGCGCTCGAAGCGTGCGGCATCCACTACGCCCACTTCCTTCAGGATGTGACGCCGCGCATACAGCGCCAGAACAGCGTCGCCGATCCATGCCTCTTCGAGGATGCGGCGGCGGCGCTCGGATTTACCGGAACTCATTCGTAGCGGAGAGCTTCCACCGGATCGAGCCGCGAAGCCTTCACGGCCGGCCAGACGCCGAAGAAGAGTCCGACGGCGCACGAGACCGTGAACGCCGATACCACGGCCCAGGTTGGCACCGAACTCGGGAGTGCGGGAACGAGCGCACCGATCAGCATCGTGATCAGAACGGCCACCAGAATACCCAGCATTCCACCCACCCCCGTCAGCGCCATGGCTTCGAAGAGGAACTGGCCAATGATATCGAGCCGGCGCGCGCCCAGCGCCTTGCGGATACCGATTTCGCGGGTGCGCTCGGTGACGCTGACGAGCATGATGTTCATGACGCCGATCCCGCCCACCAGCAGACCGAGCGCGGAGATGGCTATTGCGACCAGGCCCACCAGCCCTGTGATTTTATCGAACTGCTGGATGATCTGGTCTGGCGTGGAGAGGGAGAAGTCGTCTTCCTCGCCTGTTTTCAGGCGCCGGAGACGCCGCATGATGCCCTGCACTTCGTCGAACGCATCTTTTCGCATGCCGGGCTTCGCTTTGGCCGTGATCATGTAGCGGTCGATCTGTGGGTACCGCGACTCGGCCGTCTTGATGGGAATCGCGGCCTGTGAGTCCGCTCCGTTCTCGCCGAAGAATCCACCTTTGGCCTTTGCAAACACGCCGACTACGGTGAACTCAGCGCCATCCATCATGAAAACGCGGTTCACGGCGTTGCCGTTGGGGAAAAGAGCCTGGGCCAGATTGTAGCCGATGACTGCTACGTGCAGCCCGCGCTCGTTCTCTTCTTCCGTGAAGTAGCGACCCTGATCGAAATCCTTCGGCGAGGTCTCGATGGCATTCGGAGTGGTGCCCGCGATGCTCAGATTCTCGGTCTCAAAACCGGCTACCTTGGCGGTGATCACTTTGCCGTTGGTCGCACCGGGTACGAAGAGAGCCAGCGAGACCTGTTCCACTGAACTGGCTTTGGCGATCGTTTCAGCAAACTCCTTCTTCACCGGGCGGCGTTTTTGCTCCTTTGGCGGTGCGAAGTTCGCGCTCGGATCGCCACTGGTCTTATAGACGAAAATGTTGTCCGGTCCCAGCTCCTGGAAGAACGTCACAATACCCTGACGCAGGCCGCTGAGCAGGGAAGCTACTGTGACTACCGTCGTGATGCCGATGACGATTCCGAGGATGGTCAGGCCGGACCGGAAACGGTTCGTCCACACAGCCGACATCGCCATGGTGATGTTTTCGCGAGGCGACAACTGCATTATTCAGCCCTCAAGGCAACGATCGGGTCGAGTTTTGAAGCCTTCGACGCCGGGTACCAGCCACTCGCCACGCCCACCGCGCCGGACACGAAAATCGATAACAGGACATAAAAAGGAGAGACCCGCAGAGTCACGCCCAACGCGACGGTCAGGACGGCGGTCAGTGAAGCACCGATCACGACGCCCAGGAAGCCTCCCGCACTCGCCATGATCACGGATTCGATCAGAATCTGCATCAGGATGTCGGACCGGCGTGCACCCAGCGACTTACGAATACCAATCTCGCGGGTACGTTCGGTGACACTGACCAGCATGATGTTCATGATCACGATGCCGCCGACGACCAGCGAAATCAAGGTCACGGGGACGACAATCGCAGCCACGAGTTTCAGCAGGTCGTCTACAAATCCGCGGATCGCGTCCGGCGTGAGGACATCGAAGCGGTCCGGCTCGCCCGGCTTCTGGTGAAACTTGTTGCGCAGCGTGACACGGGCAAGATCGAGCGACTGATTCATTGTGAGCCCGCTATCCGGGCGCGGCCGACCGAAGATCGACATGCCCCGACCGGAACCGAAGAGCCGGTTGAAGGTCGTCAGCGGAATGTAGGCGGAATTGTCCTGGCTGCGACCGAACGAGGAGCCCAGCCTCTCCTGCATACCGATCACCGTGAAATCATTGCCCTGAATCTTGAAAGTTCGGCCGAGCGGCGAGCCACCGCCGGGGAACAGGTTATTCCGCAGGTCGTCGCCGATGACCGCAACGAAGGCGGAGTTCTGCTCTTCCGCCGGAGTGAAAAACCGGCCCGAATCGATCACGATGTCACGGATCTCGACCAGATCAGCAGATGCTCCGATGATACTGGTCTCTTCAGACACCAGGTTCTCGCGCTTAGCCGTGATCTGCGACTGCCGGTATCCCGACCAGAGCGTGTGCTCTCCGTTCGCACTCTGGAGGTATCGCTCCTCATCCATCTTCATGGGGCGGTTGTAGCGCTGTTTTTCGAAGCGCTGCTTGCGCGTCATGTTACCGACGGTCGCGATCTGAGAAATCATGAACGACTGACTCCCGAAGGCCTTCGCGGTGCTTTCCTCTGCGTAGACACCCATTCCGTCAATTGCGGAACCCACCAGAATCACGCTGGCCACGCCGATGATGACGCCCAGCAGAGTGAGGAAGCTGCGCATTTTGTGAGACTTGATCGAGTCCCACGCCAGGCTCAGCGCACTTGCAAACTCGTAGCTGAAGCGAACGCGCGCCGAGCCAGCCCTGGTCTGCGCGTGGGGCACGGGCGCGGTCATGTCTAAAGACGGCATTCTCTTGAGGATATCCTTTAGACAACTACGGAATGCGCAACAGTCCGGTTCGATTCAAATTCGCGCTATGGAAATAAACAGACTCACCCGGAGCGTCGTATTTTTGCTGGCGCTCACTGCCTTCAGTGCCCTGTGGGTGCTCGTCGGCGGCCAGTACCATCTGGACCTGATGTCCTGGGCATGGAAGCTCGGTTTTGTCGTCGCTGCATCGGGCCTGACCGTGGTTCTCGCCACAGCTTCCGGATCACGCGCACTGCT
>JAOAPO010000450.1 GCA_025462945.1 Bryobacterales bacterium | reverse complement strand
GTGTTTCTGAAGTGCAAAACGCATTCCGTCCGCCGGAGTTGAAGACGAGGTCGCTGGTCCACGTCACGCCGACAGGCAGTGGCTGCGCGGCGCTGTCGCTCAGAAGGCCAGAGCCGAGACCCTGGTTGAACAGATTCCAGCTGTCGCCTGGGGTCCCGATCACACCCGGTCCGCTGTAAGGCGAGGTCGGATCACCCTGCCAGCGGGTGTTGATGGTCCCGAACGCGCGAACTGTCATGGGCAGAGTCTGGCTCGCCGTTGCAGATCCGCTGTCAGTCACCTGCATTGTGGGCGTGAATGATCCCGTAGCCGTCGGGGAACCGCTGATCAGACCAGTGGCCGTATTCAGAGTCACTCCTGCGGGCAGAGCGCCACTCGTCAGCGCGTAAACATAGCCGGCTCCGGTACCGCCAGTGACCACGACTTGCGTGGAATAAGGAAACCCGACAGTGCTGTTCGGAATCGAGGTGGTGCTCATTGTGAGCGGCGCGTTGATCTGAATACTGATCGTTTGAACTGCCTGGACCGTGAGAGCGTCTCTCACCTGGAATGAGACCGTGAAAGGCCCCGCAGTCGTCGGCGTACCCGTGATGGTGCCGCCGCTTAATAATGTGAGACCGCCGGGCATTGTGCCCGTGGCGATGGAGAAAGTCAAGGGCGCGACTCCGTTTGTGGCCGCCAGGGTCTGGTTATAGGCAATGCCGACAGTGCCCGCGGGCAGGGTCGTAGTGGTGAGGGTCACGGCAGGCTGAATGGTGAGTGGTATTGAAACGGACTGGCCGAAGTTGCCTCCCGAGTCGGTCGCGCGGAAAACCAGGTTCGACGTTCCTGCCGAAAGCGGCGTACCGCTGAGGGCACCGGTTGAGCCGTTCAGTGTGATGCCGGACGGGAGAGTTCCGGAGGCCACGATGTAGGTGTACCCGCCCAGTCCGCCAAGAGCGCTCACCGTCTGAGAGTATGCGCTGGTGAGTTCGCCCACGGGAAGCGTCGATGTTGTGACGGTGACCCCAGGGCTGACCACCAGTGAGAGGGCTTGCGTCGCGAAGTTCAGACTTGCGTCCGTCACCCTTACGGTGAAGGTGTAGGTACCGGCTGCGGATGGCGCACCGGAGAACGAACCGCCGCCGGTGAGTGTGACGCCTGCCGGCAGGCTACCCGACTGAACCGTCCAGACATTGCCCCCCGCTCCGCCAGACGCGACCAGCGCCGGGTTGTACGTGGCACCCACAACGCCCGGAAGCAGCGTTGTCGTGGTGATGGAAATCGGCTGAGCGATCAGGATCGAGAACGCTTTCGTAGCTGTGAAATTGTACGCATCGGTAACGGTGACGGTGAACGGGGAACTGCCCGCAGCCGTGGCGGTTCCGCTGATCGTGCCAGCAGTGCCGTCCAGAGTGAGGCCGGCAGGCAGCGAGCCGCCCGTGAGAGTCCAGACGTACGGCGCGCTGGACCCATTGGTTGCCAGCAGGGTCTGGCTGTAGTTCGCGTTGACCAGCCCGGGGAGCAGGGAAGTGGTCGAGATCGTCAGCGGCGTGACATGCGGCACCGCCTGAAACGCGTTGAGATAAGAGTCGAGGCCATTCGCGCTGGTGAAGGTAACGGAGACATTCCCGGCGGCATCGACAATGGCGGGAACGACGACATAGTTCTTCCCGGCAATGAAGCTGGAATCCGCGGCGTTCACTGCCGTTGTGGTGACTGCCGTGCCGCCGTTCACTGACACGGAAAGGGTACTGCCGGACGTGGCGGTCTGGGTGTAGAAATAGAGATCCCACGCCGACCCTGCCGGCAGATTGCCCAGGTTGACGCTTGCCGTCGTCGACGCCAGGGCGGTGAGGTAACCGTTGAAAAGATTGCAGTAGCGAGTCTCACTCAAACAAAAGCCGTTGCTTCCGGCATCGAAAGTGCCCGCGCCGCTGTAGTTCATCGTTACGTTGGTCGTATTGCCGGAATCGTCGAAGACGATCGGCGCTGTCCCTGTCGCACCATGGAGGGGATTCCAGAGATTGGAGAAATCGGAGCCAACGACGCCCCTGCCAAAGTAGGACGGAGTCTCCGGGTTGACGAAGTCGAAGTTGAGCATGCCGAAGCTGTCGATGGTCGTCGAGAACGGCTTTGAAGTGGTCGCCGCCGACGAATCCGCAACCTGGACAGTGAAAGTGAAACTCCCGGCCACTGTCGGCGTGCCTGTGATGAGCCCCGTGGATGCTGCGATCGTCAGGCCCGCAGGCAGCGCGCCGGCCGAGATCGTGTAGACGTACCCTGTCCCTGTGCCGCCATAGGTGTAGAGTTGCTGCTGGTAGGGGATCCTTAGCGATCCGCTACTGATCACTTCGTTACTCAGGGTGAGTGCGGGCGTGATGACGAAATCGATTGTTGCCGCGGTCGACGAACCGATTCCGTCCGTCAGTTGGAATAAAGTTTTGTAAGCGCCGTACGCGACCGGAGTACCGGTCAGAGCGCCCGTAGCGGCATTCAGAATCAGCCCCGGAGGCATACCCGCGAGCGCAGTCCACGTGAAAGGTGCGGCGCCGCCGGTTTGAGTCAGGGTCGTGCTCATGGGGGTGCCTTCGACGCCGCTGATGGTGAAGGGGCCGGTAATGGACAGCGGGCCATAGATCGTCAACGAAAACGCCTTCGATGTAGTCGCACTACTCTGGTCCGTCACAGTGATCGTGAAGTTGAATGTCCCCGTTGCGGTGGGCGTGCCGCTCAGGTTGCCGTTGAAGGGACTCAGCGTTACGCCCGCGGGCAGCGTGCCTGCTGAGATCCAAAAATTTGACTCCCCCGTGAGTCCCGATACTGCCAGTTCCACCCCGTAGAAGGTATCTCTCAGGCCCGCAGGAAGCGGCGAAGTTGTCTGGATCGTTATGGTCGGCAGCACCACATTCTGGCTGATTGCCGTGGACGTGCTGGCGCCAAAATTGGTGTCCCCGGAGTAGACCGCGGTTAGTGAATGCAAACCGGTCATCGGACTGGAAAAGTAGCTGCTCGGAACGCCGTTGCCCAGTGGAACAGGGTCGGCGAGGGGAATGGCCCCATCGTAGAAGGTCACGGAACCGGTTGCGCTCGACGGGCTAACGGTTGCCGTCAATGTGGTGATTTCGTTGTAGACCGTCGGGTTTACTGACGACGTCAGCACCGTGGTCGTCGCCTGCAGACCGAGAAACATCGACAGGGTATTGCTGCTGAAATTCGAAATGACGACATCCGAAACGAAGTCGCCATTGAACTCGCCCGCGATGATGGCCCGCGCGCCCGCCGTTCCCACCGCTAAAGGAGTCAGAACTGGTGCCGCGAAGCTCCCCGTACCGTTCCCCGGCAGAAGGCCGAAGCTGTTGCTGCTTTCATTGGCCGTGATCAGGTCCAAAAAGTGATCGCCGTTGAAATCGCCAACAGTGACCCAGAGCGGTGTTCCGCCCGCCTCAAACTGTACGCCCGTACCGAAAGTTCCGCTGCCGGTTCCCAGCAGAACGCTGACCTTCGTTGAGCCGTCGTTTGCCGTCACCAGATCGATGAAGCCATCGCCGTTGAAATCCCCCGAAGCGATTGAGTTAGTTAGAATCCCACCGGTGGCATAAGCTACGGCGGTGCCGAACGCGCCCCCCACCTGCCCGAGGAAAACACTGACAGTCGCAGCGTCGGAATTGGCGACAGCCAGATCCATACGGTCATCACCGTTAAAATCTCCGCTGATAATACCGCTGGGATGCGTGGAGACCGCATAAGTCGTTCCCGTCGCGAAAGTGCCAGCACCGTTCCCCAGCAGGATGCTGACGCTCGAAGCGCCATAGTTCGCCACGGCTAAATCGATGTGACCGTCGTTGTTGTAATCGCCCGCGAGGATCGCGCCCAGTTGCGTACCAAGGCCCAGACCGTTCGTATAGTCGACTCGGCTTGAGAACGTTCCATCGCCGCGCCCAATCATGACGCTCACAGTTGGCGTCGTGCAGGTAAAGCAGGTCGCAGCGATATCGATAATGCCGTCTTCGTTGAAATCGCCCGTGGTGACTCCGCGCGTACTACCTCCCATCGCGACGGCCGGCAACACTGCCGCCAGCACTCCGGCACCGTTGCCCGTGAACACGCTCAGGTTCCCCGCGTTGTCGTTCGCAGTCACCACGTCCTGGTTGCCATCTCCGTTGAAGTCAGCCGTGGCCATACCCCATGGACCGTTGCCGGATGCAGACGTCACACCGGGGCGGAAGCCGCTCTGCGGAGCCGGAAAGATGCTCTTTTGAACGATGGCGGACGTGCTGGGTACGTTGACGGTAGTGCCTTGGTAGTACGCTCTGAGATTACGCACGCCGGCGGGCAAGAATATTGAGAACGCTGTCGCAGAACCACTCGTAAGGTTTATGGTCCGGATCACCGCGCCGCCGTCGTATAGAGTCACTTTGCCGGTTGGTGTACCGGGCGTGACTGTCACCTGCATCGTCACGCCCGAGCCGAACGCCGACGGCGGAGTCGGTGCCACGGTGAGTGAGGTCGTGGTCGGCTGCTTCATCGTCAGCGTGATAGGTGCCGACACACCGACGGCATTCACGGTATCCTTCGCCTGGAAGGTCACTGGTGTGCTGACGCCGATCGTCGGAGTACCGCTGAGAACACCGGTAGTGGAAAGGTTGATCCCGGAGGGCAGGGCGCCCGACGCGAGCGTCCAGGTGTAGGCCCCCACTCCGCCCGTTGCAGCCAGCGTCTGGCTATACGGGGTCCCGACAACGCCGCTCGGCAAAGTTGTCGTCGTGACAACCGGTGGCGACTGGGCTTGCGCCAACCCGGCGCTCCACGAAACCAGAATCGCCAGCGCCAAACAGCCACTGCCCGTCAAACCACGGAATCCCCGAACCAACGAACGAATACGCGTCATAAACCCCACAAGTTGCTGTGCAAAAACACAGCGAAGATCCAGGCGCGACCCGCCAAAATCTCGAATGGCGGATTACAGACGGACGCAGAACGCCAGTCGGCGGCCCGTGAGGCACCGCGGAGGATCTTCTAACTTTACTATGCGGAAGGGTACAACAAGATTGGTAACTACGTTAATTCTATTACATCAAAGGCGGCCAAAATATGTACTAAAAAGTTCACGACAGAACTAAGCATCAGGTCCTGAGCCGTCAAATGGTCTTCAGATACGCCAGAAGGTCGGCTTTGTCTTCCTCGCTCAAAGTGCCTTTGAAAGCTGGCATGCCGCGACCGCCCTTTTCCACCATCTCAAGGACGCTGCCGTCACTCACGGGCTTGCCGTTCGACTCCAGTTTGTCCCGCGAGAACAACCACTTCAGGCTGGGACCAGCCTTCTTTTCGTCTTTGTATGCGTGGTGGCACTGCGCGCACTGCTCGTCGAAGACTTCGTTGCCCTTCTCCGGGTCGGCATCCGCGGCGGGCAGCATCGACGCTACGGCGATGGCAAGTGCGGCGAAGCTGAAGATCGTGCGGCTCATTGTAGAGGCTTTAATTCTTGATCAGTTCGATATCCAGAGTGATCGAAACCTGATCGCTCACCACCACGCCCCCGGTCTCCATCACCGGATTGTAGAGAATCCCGTAATCTTTACGGCTGATCTTCGTGGTCGCGCTCACGCCCACTTTGGTGCGACCCTGAGTGTCTTTCACCGGCTCTGTTGGCCCTTCCAGATCCAGCACCACCTGCTTCGTAGTCGCGTTAATGGTCAGGTCGCCGGTCACCTTCATCTCGCCCGGAGCTACCACTCGAACACTCTTCGACTTGAACTTCATCACCGGATACTTCTTAACATCGAAGAACTCCTCGCCCCGCAAGTCGCTGTCGCGCTTGGGCTCGCCGGTGTTCAGGGTTGAGCAGTCGATCGTCGCCTCCACACTGGATGCGGCCGGATTCTTCGGGTCGTAAATGATGGTTCCCCTGACGCCGCCGAACGTCCCACGCACCGTGGAGATCATCATGTGTTTCACCGTGAAGTTCGCCTGGCTGTGCAGCGGATCGATCCGCCACGAGTTCGGGGCGGCCGGGGCCTGCACCGCCGGAGCCACCGGCGCCTGCGCGAATACAGTGTTCGCAACCAGCAGCGAGAAGACGAAGAATCTCATTTTTTAGGTTTCCATTCGGCAGCCCTCTTGCGGGCCTCGGCGTTCTGTTCGGCAGTCATTTCCGCGCTGATGTTATCCAGCATCTCAGCGATCGACTCTCGGTCGCCGCCCTTCGTTCCGGCCGCAGCCAGCGTGTACCACATGCAGGCTTCCACTGGATCCGCTTTCACGCCTTTTCCAAACTGATACAGAATCGCCAGCCCGGCCTGCGCGAACGGATCGCCCTGTTCCGCGGCCTTCCGATACCAGTGCTCGGCCTGCACCAGATCCCGCTTGAGCCCGATACGTCCGGTCTCCAGATTCTTCGCGAGGTCATACTGCGCCTCCGCCTCCCCCTGCAGCGCACGTTCCAGCAGCCTCTCACGCAGCGGCTTCTGCTGCTGTGCAAACACCAGCCCCGAAAGCAACACCGCAGAGAGCAATAAGCGCATATGAGCCCGGGCTAGAACTTCGGCGCGTAGTACCCTTTGCGGGCACGCACCACAAGGTCCTTACGCCCTTTCGTCTTCACCAGCACGGGATGATAAAGACCGTCCGTCTTCAACGGTTCCGGGCGATAGAAAATGTTGTACTGGTGCCGCAGTTCGTTCGCGATGTTCTCGAAGCTCTGGTCCAGATCTTCCACCTTGAAAGGGAAGAATGCCTGCCCCCCGGTCTCTTCGGCCAGATACCGCAGAACCTTGTCGCCATCCTGATCGTCGCGCTTCGTGTTCGTCGAAATGGCGTAGATCACCACGTCGGCCTTCTGCGCCATCTCCAGCGCCTGGTCGCGCGTAAAGCGGCTCTCAGTATCATCGCCGTCGCCGATCACGATCATCGCCCGCCGGAACTTGTCGCGCGGCTGATCCAGCATCAGCTTGTCTTTCGATGAGAAATAAATCGCATCGTAAAGCGAAGTGCCGCCGCCCGGACGCATCGCGCGAATGCCCTTCTCCAACGCCTTCATGTCGTCCGTGAGATCCGAAACCATCTCGACCGCCGAGTCAAAGCTCACCAGCATCATCCGGTCCGTCCTCGGACGCAGAACCGACTGCATGAAGCGCACCGCAGCTTCCTGCTCGAACTTGAATTCCGTACGAATGCTGTTGCTTGTGTCCACCAAAACGGCCAGGCGAAGCGGCAAATCCGACTCCGCCGTGAATTCCTGAATTGTCTGCTGTTTTTTGTTCTCGACGATGTCGAAGTCGTCTTTGCCAAGGTCCGTGATGAATCGGCCCTTCTTATCCGTCACCGTAAACAGCACGTTCACACGAGTGACGTCCAAAGTGATCCGCGTTTCCGCATCCTCACCCGGAAGTTGTTGCGTAGAAAGCGACTTTTGCCCTGCTACCGGCGTCTTCTTCTGATCTTTCTGGGCCACCGAAATGCCTGTGGCAAGCAGGACCAGGACAAGTCCTTTGCGCAATCTCATATCAAGTCATTCTACCTGTTCTTTCCATTCAATAAGTGCAGACGGCAGAGGAGCTTCCACCGTTACCTGCGCTCCCGTGGCCGGACTTCGGAACGTCAACTGATACGCGTGCAGGAAGTATCTGGCATACGGTGAACGTGCACCGCCGTACATCATGTCCCCGGCCACCGGGTGTCCGATGGCCGCCATGTGGGCCCGAATCTGGTGCGTTCGGCCCGTTCCCAGATGGATCCGCAGAAACGTATGATTGCGGAAATTTTCCAGGACCTGCCACTCGGTCAACGCCGTCCGACCTCGACCCAGCTTTGCCGTCATGCGCGCACGGACCCCGGGGTCGCGCGTAATCGGCTTTGTGATCCGGCCTGATCCTTCCAGCCGGCCTTCCACCAGCGTCAGATAGATCTTCTTCACCTGCCGCGACGAGAACTGCACCGCAATATCCCGGTGAGCTTCGTCATTGCGCGCCGCGATCAGCACCCCGCTGGTGAAACGGTCCAGCCGGTGGACAATCCCCGGCCGTACATCACCGCCCACCGTCGAAAGGTGTTTATAGCGGTGCAGCAGCGCATTCACAACCGTTCCCGAGTGAATGCCGGCACCCGCATGAACCACCATGTCCGGCGGTTTATTAATCGCCACCACCGCATCGTCCTCGTACAGAATCTCGAGTGGGATGTCCTCCGGAACGGCGCTCAGGCCGGGGATCAGGCCGATCGTAAACTCCACCTCTTCGCCCAGACGAAGGATGCGCGCCGCTTTCACCGCCTTTCCGCCGATCAGCGCCTTGCCCTCCTTCACCCAGCTCTGCAGGCGTGAGCGGCTGTACTTCGGCAGCTGTTCATGCAAAAAGGCGTCGAGGCGCTTCCCTTTGTCGCCTTCTTCCACCTGCAGCAGCATGCCTTTCAGAATACGCGCTGTGATAAGTTGAGCCTGCCCCTCTTCAATGACTCAGACACGGCCCCTGCGCGGGCTTCTCCTCTTTCTGCTGACCCTTGGCATGTTCTTTTGCTATGCCCAAAGGGGCACGCTGGCACCTGCCGCGCCCTTCATGATGGGAGACCTTCACGTGAGCGCGGCGGCCATGGGCGTCCTGTTCTCGGCTTTCTCGTGGACGTATCTTGCGGCGCAGATCCCAGCCGGCTGGTTAGTCGATCGCTGGGGCTTCGCACGCGTCTACGCCGGTGGATTTGCCATCTGGGCGGCAGCCACGGCGCTGACGGGCCTGTCGGAAACCACGGCAGCTATCCTGCTGACGAGGCTGCTCTCCGGTCTGGGCCAGGGCGCCATTTTTCCCGCCAGTAACCGCGCTGTCGCGACCTGGTTCAAGGCGAGTCAGCGCGGTGCCGTTACCGGTGTCTACATCGCCGGCAACCGACTTGGGCAAGCCGCCATCGTCGCTATCGGGCCGTTCGCAATTGCTGCGTTCGGCTGGCGGAACTTCTTTTTCGCGGCCGGTGCCGCCGGTCTTGTTTGGCTGATTCCGTGGCTGCTCCTTACGCCGCGATGGGAGCCCGAGCCTCCGTCTGTAGAGACGCGCAAGGTTTCCTCGGGTAGCCTCCGGCTGCTCGCCAACCGCAACATGGCCGGGATTTTTTTTGGTTTCTTCGCGTACGATTACGCCTGGTTTCTCTACATCACGTGGATGCCGGGCTATCTCAGGCTGGAACGCAAATTCAGTGAACGAGAGATGGCCATCTACAGCGCCGTCCCGCTCGTCATCGTCTCAGTTGTGATTCTGCTCGCAGGCATGGCGGGCGATTACCTCGTCCGCAAGGGCATGAACGAGGTCACCGCGCGGAAAGGCCTCATCTGCGCCGGGCTGCTGATCGCGTGCCTGATCGTCCCCGCCGCTCTCGTGACCGACAACTTCACCTCCGCCGTGCTCCTGGGCATTTCAGTCGCCGGCCTCGGACTCGCTGCTCCCAACGCGTGGGCACTTACCCAGGCTGTGGTTCCCAAAGAGTTCGTCGCCACCGCCAGTGGCATGCAAAATCTCGGTGGCAATATCGGCGGAGCACTGGCACCGGCCGTAACCGGCATCATCGTCCAGCAGACCGGATCGTTCGTCGCTGGCTTTGTCCTTACCGGCGTCATCCTCGTCGCGGGCATCGTCTGCTACTGGGTCTTGATCAAGCCCGCACCGGTGGCTTCGGCACCGCCGACACCAGTTCACGCGTAAACGGGTGCAGCGGATTCTGAAACACGTCCTCCGGTGAACCGGACTCGACAAGTCTGCCCTGATGCAGGATCGAGACACGGTGGCTGATTCCCGCCACTGAAAGCAGATCGTGCGAGATGAACAGAATCGCCGTCCCCCTTTCGCGGTTGATCGTAGCGAACAGCCGCAGGATCGCGGCCTGCGTGATCGCGTCCAGAGCGCTCGTCGGCTCATCGGTAATCAGCAGCGGCGGACTGTGCATCAGGGCCAGCGCGATCAGCAGCCGCTGTCCCTGCCCGGTACTCAATTCGCCCGCCTGCTTCTGCAGAAACGCCCTATCAGTGGGTAGCTGAACGCTTTGCAACAACTCGGCGGATGCCGGCTTTCCCGCCGCATGCGCCCGCCACGTCTCGTCAAGCAACGTCTCCACACGCAGGCGCGGATTCAGCGCCAGGCCCGGACTCTGCGGCACGAACCCGATACGTCTGCCCCTCATCTTCCGCATCTCGCGCTCACTGAGTTCCATCAACTCCGCACCATCCATCCGGATGCTGCCTGTCACCGTGCCGCCTCGGTACCGCAGCAGCCGCAACAGGGCTAAAGCCATCGTGCTCTTGCCCGAGCCGCTCAGACCCACCAGCGAAACAATCTCGCCCGCACTGATTGCGCCCCCCACGTCATGCAGCACCAGGGTGTCTCCATAGCTGGCCGAGATCGTGTACTCGATTACCGGGCTACTCAAGCCGCAGCCACTCCACGTTCCACAGAATGTGCGGTGGCACGACCGCTGGCTGCGCACCTTTCAGTCTCGGTGACAGCGCCACAAGATAATCCGGGTTGAGCAGATAGATCACGGGCTCCTCATCGCGAACAATCTTCTGAATCTCGTCCACGGCCTTCTTCCGGTTCGCCCGCACAAAGTCCGAAGCCTGCTGCAGTTCCAGTTGATCGATCCGTGCCTCCCAGGGCGTCGCCGGACTCTTCTGCGACGGCCACCACGGATGCTGCGCGCCCGAGCTAAGCCACACGTTCATCTCTTCCACCGGATCGGCTTCCACGTTGGTGAAGCCCAGCAGCGCAGCTTCGTAATCCTGCGTCTTCGCAATCCGGTCAATCACCGCGCCGAAGTCCAGAGTCACTACGTTCAACTTGATTCCAACTGCCTTAAGATCGTCGGCAATCAGTGAGGCCATGCGTTCGCGTGCACGGTTGCCTGCCTGCGTGATCAGCGAAAACTCGACGGCATGATTCGCCTTGTCCCGCAGCACTCCCTCACGCAGCGTGAACCCCGCCGCCGACAGTTGCTTCAGCGCAGCCGGTGCACCGGGCGCCACCGGCCTCAACGCCGCATTCACCCAGAACCGATTCGCGGTCGAGATCGGCCCGACCGCAGGATGAGCATGCCCACGGAAAACGATTTTCGCCATATCTTCACGCCGTATCGCGGTACTCACAGCGTGCCGGAACGCGGTCGACGTAAACCACGCGCGCTTCCACTCGGGCAGCATTTTCGAAGGCGACTGATTGAACCACAGAAATTCGGAATCCAGTGAAGGCCCCAGGCTCCGCACAGTGCTCCGGCCCTCACCGCGCAACCGATCGAATGCCTCTGGATCGAGCTTGTTTACCAGATGCAGTTCCCCTCTCGCGAAGCGCGTCAGCTCGATGTCACGATTCTGCTGTATATCGAGGCGAATTGAATCGAGATACGGCAACTGCTGCCCCTTCGCATCGCGCTTGTAGTAATGCGGATTGCGGCGCAGCAGCACGAAGCTGCCGGCTTGATGCTCTGCCACATAAAACGGTCCTGACGATGCAGGCAGCTTACCCTGTACCGCCGGGGCGATTCCGAGACTGTCGAACAAGCGGTCAAGCCCGGGCTTCGGAATCTTATACCGAATCGTGATCTCACTCGCGCCGGAAACCAGAATCTCCGGTCCAGCATCACCGGCCCGGAACGTGTCTCCCGTGGGTGAACCCAG
>JAOAPO010000385.1 GCA_025462945.1 Bryobacterales bacterium | reverse complement strand
CCTTTAGTCCGCTGGTGGTGGACGACTCCATCGAACCCCAGCCGCCTCTCGTACCGTGCGCGCCGTCCTTCGATCCGCCCGAGCGCGAGTACCTCCGAAACCTCAAGCGGCACTACACCGCGCAGGGCTTCACCGAAGTCGCAAACTATTCGTTCATCAGCGAAGCGGAAGCCGGACTCTTCGGCTTGAAGCCCGAGGACCACGTCCGCGTCCTCAACCCCATCGCCGCCGGACAGGAATTGATGCGCACCTCGCTCCTCCCCGGCATCCACCGCAACATCGTGGAGAACGCGAAGCACGCCGAGTCGTTCCGTCTCTTCGAAATCGGTCGCGAAATCCACCTCAACGGTGGAGACAAGCCCATCGAAATTCCGCACCTCGTCGCGGCGATTTACTCGAAAGACGATGGTCGATCCGCACTCCTCGAACTGAAGCGGGTCTCCGGCGCCGAGTTCCAGCCCACCGAACCCAAGCCGTGGGAACACCCCACGCGAGCAGCCCTGGTGGTTCATAACGGAACCGTCATCGGTCGAGTCTGTGAACTCCACCCCAACCTCGTCGAAACTGGACGGGCCGCCGTTCTCGATATCGACATCACCACCGTCTCAACCACAACGGCGAAATACACGCCCATCCGCCGCTTCCCCTCCAGTTCCTTCGACCTGACCGTCATCGGCGACGCCAGAGCTTACGCCGCCACCCTGGAGAATGACTTCCGCCAGTTCGGCGGACCCCTGACCGAATCGGTCGAATACGTCCGCGAATATCTCCAGCCCGATGGCCGCAAATCCGTCACCTTCCGGACCACGGCCGGAGCCTCCGATCGCACGCTCTCCGGAGCTGAAGTCAACGGCATTCGCGACAGTATCATTGCCGGAATGCAGTCACTGGGCTACGAACTGCGTGTATGAAACGCCTGCTCACAGCGCTGCTCTTAGCTGCTGTGGCGTCAGGCCAGATTCACGTCGATACCGACTCGGGCTACTTCACTGACGACGGCGTAGCCCTCACCATGCTGCTCCGCAGCCCGCGCCGCGCGGACGTGAAGGGGATCTCGGTCGTCTCCGGCAATGTCTGGGCTCTTGAAGGCGCGGAGTTCATGTCGCGCAACGTGCGACTCCTCGGCCTGCCCGACATGCCGGTCCTGATCGGAGCCGAAGCCCCTCTGATCCACACGCCGGAGATGGCGAAGCGCGAGGAACCTCTGGAGTACACCGGAGCCTTCGCCACGCCGCTGCCGACGATGAACCCACCGCGCGGTGGCATCGATCTGCTGATACGCAACATCGACGCCGCCCCCGGCAAGCTGACGATCCTCGCGATCGGGCCTCTGACGAACCTCGCCATGGCCCTGCGTCTTCGCCCGGACATCGAGAAGAAGATCGCCGCGGTCGTCATCATGGGCGGAGCCATCCGGGTTCCTGGCAACGCGTCGAAGGCCGCTGAGTTCAACTTTTGGTTCGACCCCGAAGCCGCGCAAATCGTGCTGCGCTCGGCCATTGCGAAGAAGGTTCTGCTGCCCCTCGACGCGTCCATCCAGACGCTCTATGGCAAGAAGTTTTTCGACGAAATCATCGCCGTCAAGACGCCCATCACGGCGCTCTACCGGCAGGACTTCGGCAGCCGCTTCCCCGGCTTCTTTCTGCGGCCCAGCGTCCGAACGATGCTGTGGGATGAACTCGCCGCCGCGTACCTGATCAACCCGGCACTGGTGACCCGCAAGGAAACCCTGTACCTCGACGTGGACACCGTCTTCGGCAAAACCTACGGCGCGGTGAAGACGCTCGACCGCCGGATCGCGCCTAACTCTACACCTGTAGAAGTCGTCTTCAACATGGACTTCCCGAAGGTCTTCGACCTCTATCGCCGGGCTTTGACCGTCAGGTAGCGCTCAGCGAAGTTGATGAAAACAGGCCAGTTAGGGGCTGGTGTATGTCCTCCGGTATGCTGCCGGAAGCTCACGTCGCCGTCCATTAACCCGGTCTCGATGGGCGGGAATTCTGACGTGCCCATGTCCTTCTTGCCCAGCAGTCTGTAGACCGGACCCGCGCCCGCGCCAGCCAGGAAGCTGCCCTTCGCGTCTACCCAGCCGTCGCCCTGTTCCAGTGACCCGGCCGAGATGAACACCGGACGAGGAGCGCACAGCGCCACCAGTTCGTGCGAGTCCACTGGCAGGTCGCTCCACTTCAGAGGATCGGCCGCGTACTTCAGGAAGTTGCCGGCCATCCAGTGGTACTCGTTGGCCGCCGCCACGTTCTCCACCAACTCGCCCCAGTTCCGGCGATGCAGCTTCAGCCCGCCTTCACCGGACGAGCTCACGAACGCGATCGCGAAGCGAGGGTCGTCCGCGAACGCCACTGCCGTTGCCTTGCCGTAGCGGGAGTGCCCTTCGAGGCCGACGCGTTTGGCATCGACTGCCTTGTCCGTCTCGAAGTAGTCGAGCGCCCGGCTGGCGCCCCAGCCCCACGCCCGCAGTGCGCCCCAGTCATCGGGTTTTCGGTACTGGCCCTTGTTGACCAGTCCGATGATGCCGGCCCGAAGGCCCGCTCCGTTGTCGGCCTGGATGCTGTTGGGCGCGATCACCGCGTAGCCCCAGCCCTTGGCGAGAACCTGCTGCTGCCACGGTGCAGGACGTCCCGGGAATCCGAACTCAAGGATCACGGGCACCGGCCCCGTCGCATTCGCCGGAGTCCCCAGCACCAGCTGGATATCGGCAGTAACGGCAGGGTAAGCAGAGTTGTCTACGTGCCCGACCAGAGTCTTCACGACGACGTCGTTCTCAGTGACCGTCTTCGTGACCTCCCACTTGACCTTGGGAGTGACCTTAGGCATGCGGCCGTAGATCTCACGGTCGAACAGCTCCACGATCTCCGGCCGCCGCTGGTCCCACCACTGCTTCGCGGAAGTGACCCTCTTCCCGTTGTTCATCACCAGCGGATCAGGAAGCTGAGGGTACGGGTTCGCCTTCGACTCGTCGTAGTTCGCGTAGTTCGGAGCATCCTTGTTCCGCCCGTCCGCGCCCTTGCGAAGCGAGGTGATCTTCAGCTGATCCAGCATCTGCTGCCGGTCGGCCTCCGTAGCGGCGACTTGCGCCGGGTTGGGCGCCGGGGGCTGCCAGCCGAAAGCCAGCGCCGGGATGAGTGCAAAGGCTGCGAGTTTCATGGTTTTAGGGTCACCTTCTGGACGCGCCAGTTCTGGACTTCTCCCACCAGCAGCGTGTTGGGGTTGCGGCAGTCGATCTGGTTGACCGTGCCGAACTCTTTAACGAGCTTGCCGGCGCGACCGAACTTGCCCAGTACCTTGCCGTCGAGTTCCAGTTTGTAGATCTCGCCATTGTCGAGCGAGTCCGGCGGGTTCGAATTCGAGGCGTACAGATACTGGTGAGCGCCGGGCGAGATGCAGATGGTCATGGGCGAGCCGACGCCCGTGATCTCTGATTTGAAAGCACCGTCATTGTCAAAGACCTGGATGCGCTTGTTTCCCAGGTCGGCAACATAGACGTCGCCCTTGGCATCCACGGCGATCGAGTTGGGCATGTTGAGCTGACCCTGAGCGGTGCCGCGTTGACCCCATGCCTTGACGAAGCGACCGGTCTTATCGAGCTTGACGATGCGTGCGTTGGTGTAGCCGTCGGACACGAACATGTTGCCCTGCGTGTCCCAGGCGATGTCGGTTGGGCGGTTGAAGTTGTCGCCCTGAATCGGACCGCGCCCACCGCCGCCACGACCCGCCGGAGCGGCAGGTGGAGGGCCGACGTTGATCGACTCCGGCTTGCGACCGAGCACCTGGAGGAACTTGCCGCTGCTGTCGAACTTCATGATGGTGTTCGACCCGCGATCGACCGCCCAGATGTTGTCCTGCGCATCAACGCGAACGCCCTGAGCGAACAGTGCACCGTAGATGTCCTGCCCGATTTCGCGGACATACTTGCCGGTGGAATCGAACATGAGGAGCTTCGAGCCGCCGTGCGAAAAGAAGCGCGAACCGCCCATCGTGAGCTGCTCACCAGTCCGCTCATAGACGAAGATGTTGCCCTTCGAATCCGTTGCGGCGCCTGCCACTTCACCGAGCTGCAGGTTGGCCGGTGGCTTCAGCAGAGCGGCATTCGAATCGAAGGTGATCTCAGGCTGAGCGGCGAGAACTCCCGCTGCAAGCAGTGTGCTTACGAGTATTCTTCTCATGGCGGTGTCCTATTTGGCCGGGCGCAGAATCAGCTTCTGCGCGCGCCACAACTGAATCTCAGAGATGTAGAGTTCGTTCGGGTTGCGGCAGTCGATCTCATGCAGGCCGCTGAACTCGCCCAACTGCTTGCCGGGCTTGCCGAACTTGCCGAGGACGGTCCCGTCGAGCTCCATCTTGTAAACCTCGCCCGTGACATCGGCGACGGCATAGTTATTCGCATCGGGAAAGGTGTTCGACGAGTAGAGGTACTGGTGCGGACCGGGCGAGATGCAGAGTTCCCAGGGCGTGCCGACGTTGTCGTATTGAGTCTTGAACTTGAGGTCGTTGTCCCAGACCTGAATGCGGTTGTTGGTGCGGTCGGCGATGTAGACGTTGCCTTTCGCATCGACAGACAGCGAGTGCGGCAGGTTCAGTTGGCCGGGGCCGGTGCCCTTGGTGCCGGCCGACGTGATGTAGCGGCCGTTTTTGTCGTACTTCACAACGCGGGAGTTGCCGTAGCCGTCGCTGACGAAGATGTTGCCCTGCGGGTCCCAGCCGACGTCCGAGGGGCGGTCGAAGATGTACTTGCCGGGGTTGTTCGGGTCGGGCGTGGTGGCGCTGCCGGAGTCGGAGGGTTCGGGGCGGCGGCCGAGGGTCATTACGACGCGGCCTTCGGGGTTGAACTTGATCACCATATTCGACCCTTCGTCCACGCACCAGATGTTGTCTTGAGGGTCGACGCGCACCGCGTGCGCATAAACGAACCCATACAGACCCGGGGCGATCTCGCGCACGAAGGTTCCCTTCGCGTCGAACTCGAACAGTCGCGTGGCCTGACTGCGCGTGTAGTAAAAGATGTGGCCCTTCGAGTTGGTGGCGATCCCGATGCCTTCACCAAGATAAAGCCCGGGAGGCATCTTCAGGAAATTCGGCACGGATTCGTAGGGAATCTCGGGCACATTCTGCACTTTGGCTTTGCTTTGTGAAAGCAGTGGCAGAGCGGCGAACAGTAACGCTAGTGGAACCGATTTAGAGATCATTTAGGCGACCAGACCCGATCAGTATATAGCAAGCGCGAATCCTGCTAGAATCGTTCGAACGCCCGGCAAGTCTGGAGAATTCAACTGAACTTAATCGATCCGTTCGCCGCACTGAAAGCGAAGCAGCGCGACATGTGGACATCTTTCGCGCCCACCGCAACATTCACGACTTCTGTTGCGGGCCACCTGGTCAAGTTCGCGGGCATTACGGGTGCCGATTCGGTGCTCGATGTGGGGACCGGGACGGGAGTAGTGGCAATCACTGCCGCCCGGCTTGGAGCAAAGGTCACAGGCCTCGACCTGACCCCTGAACTTCTCGAGCAGGCTCGAATCAATGCCGCGATCGCGGGTTGCCCGGAGGTTGTCTGGACGGAGGGCGATGCCGAAAGCCTGCCTTACCCGGATGCTTCATTCGACGTGGTGGTGAGCCAGTTCGGTCACATGTTCGCGCCTCGTCCGGAAGTGGCGGTCCTGGAGATGCGCCGCGTTCTCAAGCCGGGTGGTCGTATAGCATTCGCGACATGGCCGCCGGAGCACCTGGTCGGGCGCATGTTCGCGTTCGTGGGACGCCACACGCCTCCATTGCCTCCGGGTGCAGCGCCCCCGCCTCTTTGGGGCAGCCCCGCCGTGATTACGGAGCGGCTGGCCGGCAGCTTCCAGACTCCCTTCTTCGCACGCGGAATGATGACGATCCCGGTTCTCAGCCTGGGGCACTTCCGGCTGTTTGTGGAGACCTCCGTGGGGCCGATGCAGAAGCTGGTTGAGAGTCTGGCCTTCGACCAGGAAAGGCTCGCTGCCGTTCGTGCCGAGTTCGATGCGCTCGTGCAGCCGTACTACACGAACAACATCATGCATCAGGACTATCTGTTAACGCGTGCTGACGTCTGACCCCCTCGATCAGTAGAGCGTCACTCCATGCCCCGGCAGCCACTCCGGGCACCCATTACTCTTGTCCTGATTGACGGTGGCGAAGTATCGCTCCGCAGCGGTGTGGTCGGGAACGGGGTAGATACGGCCATCGCGCAGGTTGAAGATGACCAGGTCACTGGAATACGGATAGACGTACTTCTTGCCCAGGTAGTGCGTCACTTCGAACTCGTCGGGACGCACCACCAGACGCGTAGAGACGACATCCCCCCGCAGATAGCGGGGTGTGGCATAGCGGAGCGACAACGATCCGGCGAAGTCCCACGACGACTCGAAAACAGGCGCCGCTCCCAGATACGGACACACGCCGTCCAGCAGCACGGTTTGGCCCGGCGGTCCGTTTGGTGACACGGCGGCCAGTGCCTGCAGCACGTTCACTTCGTGGTTGTAAGCCGTGGCCCAGGAGTCCGCAAGCCCGTTCACGATGAAGCAGCCGCAGGCTCCCATGACCGCGAGGGGAAGGCTGTAGACCCAGGAACGCCAGCTCTCACGGACCCGCTGCGCCACCATGCCGGCTGCACCGGCGAAGGACAGCACGACACCCAGAGCGGCTGCGATGGCGGTACGATTGGCGATGCCGGTGGGAGTGAACTGCACATTCCCGTTCGTAAGGAAGATGGCGTAGCCGAGGAAGAACACGACGATTCCGGAAACCAAAAGGGTTCGACCCTGTGTCCACCCCTCTGCCGGAGTTCGCACTGCCAGGGAATACGCAGAGAAGAAGATCACTGCCCCCACGGCAGCTGAAACCAGCAGCATTGGCATGAGGTTCTGCGGTGTACCGGAGGTCGCGACCTTCCATGCGCTCCAGGGCAGCAGAAGCCCATCCTGGACGTAGCTGGTGAACACTGAAAAGAACAGGTTGAACCCGCCGTGGTCGCGCGTGTAGAAGGGGGTGATCGCGGTCCGCGCCAGCCAACGCACATAGCCATACAGATCGCCATTGTTCTCCATCCGCTGGGTCAACAGCGCCTTGTACGCACTAAGCGCGAGGAGCAGGAGAATGTTCGACGCGACCAGTACAGTCGGCTTTGGCCGGGCCAGAATACGCGCGTGGCGCCACCACAGGAAAGCGTTCAGAAGGATCAGCGGCACCGCCACTTCATAGTTCAGAACGCTTCCCGCCAGCGTGACCAGGGCTGCGAGCGTCCACCACCAGCGGGCTGCCGGGCGCAGGGCTTCCACCGCATGCAGCCCACTGAGCAGAGACACCAGATAGAACCCGATGCTCAAGGGAGCCTGGAACGCGGCGACCCAGAAGCGGTCGGTGGAGTAGTGCGGCAGCAGGCCGTAGAGGGCTGCGGCGGGGAAGGCGAAGGTGCGCGCCACACCGAGTCGCCGCAGCGCGAGATAGAAGAGAACGACGACCCCGGCCATGACGGCTGCGTTGAACAGGTGGTAGGGAGCTGGCGCGAGACCGAAGGCTCGAAACAGGGACAGCAGGAGGAGCGCCTGCCCGGGCCGTGTGGGCAGATCTTCACGCACGAGCCGGATCAGGGAACTCCAGAAGCCCGGCTCCGCCTTGGCCTGCATTGCATACAGGAAACTCCAGTCGTCGCTGTAAAACCCCAGACGAGCGACGTAGAGCAGGGCGGAGAGCGCGAACATCGTCAGCAGAAGGATGATGTCGCGGCGAGCACCACGGTCGGGCAAAGGGAAACCTCGGTCGCAGGTTAGCAGGCAGAGGCAGGCCTTTGCAGCGATTTCACGGATTCCGGGAGCGGGGAATGTGTCTAAGTAAACTACGGACGAAGATCGTTAGCTCTAGTGCGAAGACTTATCGGCAAGCCAGGCTTTCAGGGAATTCAGGGCCAACTCGGCACCATGGGAGTCCGGCGACGGCATTGTCGCGTAGAAATTCAGAATGTCTGCCGCCAGGGCTGGCGTCAGCCGCTCGAACTTCTTCTCCGAAAGCTTCGTGAGTAGTCGATCGTAGGTCTTGTCAGAGAACGAATACTCGCCGGGCCGCACACTTGCCCCCGTGTCGAGATCACGATTGGCGACGTGCAGCACTCCCGCCCGGGCGTCCGCGAAGTTCTTCTTGTCGCGCGCAACCGCTGCATCGAAGCTGGCCTCGAACATGCGCTCGGTCTCGGGTACCGGCACCACATAGCCGAGACCTTTGAGGGGTCCAACGCGGGGCATGACTTTCGCCACGAAGGTGATCACCTGCGTCCCGAAGCCAGGCCGCTGGTACTTCGAGCCCCACTCTTTGTTGAAGCTGGCGCGGTTCAGGTTGTAGCGAAACTGGCGCAGGCTGACGCCCGGCTCAGCGGCGCGAATCTCTTTTTCCTTCAGTTTCCACGCTGCTCGCGTGACGCCGGGGATCAATCGGCTGACCGAGAAGCGGTAGGTGGCGAGCGACAGGTCGAGCGATCCGAACAGATCCTGCATCCGGAGTCCATACGTCTTTTCGAAGGCCGCGGTCAGCAGATCTTTGGAAACTTCAAACCCAATGAAGGCGTGGTAGCTGGCCGGGGCATAGTGGCCTCTTGCAACCTGGAGGACATCGAAGCCAAATTCGGTCTTCAGGTGCGACCCCGGATCGTCGGCATACGTGACCTCGCTGCCGAACTTCGCTCGCAATTTCGGGAACAACAGCGGTACCGCGCGGTTCACCGCAATGGCGTGACCATCCACATCAGCGCCGTAGTGGGCCAGGGCTCCCAGGGCAAAGGCGGTCTCGTCGACAGTTTTCGCTTCATCCAACAGGGACTGGATGAAGTCGGCACTGCGCACGTAATGCACCAGGTCACTGAAGAAGTGGCTGCCGAACGGATAGTACCCGAGATCCTGGATGATGCATCCGCCGTAGGCGAACGCGTGCGCCTTGACCAACTGATCGGCTGTCGTATCGGGAAAGCGAGCCTTCAGGACCGGTTCAATCGAGTCGATCCACAGGGTGTCAACGATCGCCTCGTGCGTCAGGACGGAGTACGCGCGGGCTGCGGTCGGCAGCAGCAACAGACACACGGCGAGTATCGAAGCGTATGGCATCGTACGAATGCAAGATAAGTGCTAAACCGTCCATTTACTTCTACCATCCTGCATGCTGTGCGAGCTTGCTGCGCGCGTGAACCTATTCCTGGAGATGGAAGACTTTGCGAATCCACTCGATGGCCTGGCCGCCGTCCGGCTGTTCAGCGTTCCGGCGCAACTCTGAGATCGGTCCATGCGCGATCTTGTTGATGATCGCTTTCGTCATGGTTTCGATCTGCTGCTGTTGCTCGATGGTCAGGCCCGGCATGCGTCGAAGGGTTCGGATTACTTCGGCGGCGCGGATGTCTTCGAGTTGTTCCTGGAGGCTGACGATGGTCGGGGTGACCGCTTCCATGCGGATGCGCGCGAGAGTCTTGCCGACCTCTTCATTCACGATGATCTCGGCCCGCTCGGCTTTGCGCGCACGCTCCTGAATGTTCGCGTCGACGACGCCAGAGAGGTCGTCAACGTCCTTGAGGAAGACGCCGTCGATCTCGTTCACGGCCGGGTCGATATTACGGGGAACGGCGATGTCGATCAGGAACATCGGCTTGTTGCGGCGGGCGCTGATGACGCGCTGCATATCCTCGCGATTGAGGATGTAATGCGGTGCGCCGCTGGAAGCGATGACGATGTCGACTTCGGGCAGCACGGAGATGAACTTGTGATATTCGATGGCCTGTCCGTCGAACAGCATTGCCAGTTCCTGGGCGCGCTCCCAGGTGCGGTTCGTGACCATGATGCGGCTGGCACCGGAGCGGCGAAGGTGCTTCGCGGCAAGTTCGCCCATCTTGCCGGAGCCGACGATCATGACGGTCTGGCCTTTGAGAGAGCCGAAAATCTGGCGCGCGAGTTCGACGGCCGCATAGCTGACGGAGACTGCCATCTGGCCGATGCCGGTCTCGGTACGAACGCGCTTGGCAACACTGAACGCGCGGGTCAGCACCATTTCAAGCAGGCCTCCGACGGTGCCCTCGGCTTGTGCCGCCGCATAGGCCGCTTTCAGTTGACCCAGGATCTGCGGTTCGCCCACGACCATGGAGTCCAGGCTTGACGCCACGCGATAGAGGTGATGGATGGCCTCGGTTGATTCGTGCTTATAAACGTGCGTTGCGAGGTCAGACTGTGAGACGCCTGGGAACTGCCATTGCGCGAAAAAGCGATCGACGATCTGGCCCGCGTCCTCATGCTGCGGTACGGCCAGCGCGAATTCCACACGGTTACAGGTGGAGAGGATGACGGCTTCACTGGCACCGCAACGCTGCAGTTCGCGCAGGGCTTGCGGGATGGCCGCACCCGGAATGGCCAGCTTCTCACGGAGCCCGACAGGCGCTGTCTTATGGCTGAGGCCGCTCAGGATCAGCTTCATGGCATCAGCCGCCTTTGCAGCTGCGCATGCAGAACCCAGGTGACGACGCAACAGACCAGGGCGGCTATTGAGAGTATCGCCGTTTTGCGGCCACGCCAGCCGGCGCTGACCCGGAAAAAGATAAGGGCCAGGTAGACGGTCCACGTAACCAGCGCGACGGTGATGCTGCCGTCGCCGATCCATCGCGTGCCCATCTCGACAAAGGCCCAAATGACGCCGATGACGAGGCCGATGGTGATGCAGGCGAACCCGGCACCGATGGACTTGGAGATCAGTTCGTCGAGCGTGCCGAGGGGCGGCAGTATACGGGCGTAGGCGATGACCTTGCGCTGCTTGAGTTGTTTCTCTTGCCAGAGATATACGATGGATGCGGCCGCGGTGAAGAGCAGAGCGGCATAGCCCAGCAGAGTGGTCACGACGTGGGTGAGCAGCCAACCGCTGCGGGCGATTGGATTCGACCATGGCGAGACCGGACTTCGGAGCGCGCCAATCAAGGTCATGATAAACACCAGCGGGAAGATGAAGACGCTGAGGCTGGCGGCTTTATAGCGAATGTAGATGGCAAAGAAGGTTGCGGTGATGACGAACGCGCAGAACGACATCGTCTCGAAGATGTCGTTCAACGGGAACTGATGGAGGGTAAGACCCTGTTCGACGAGGGAGACCAGATGCAGCACGGCCCCCAGGCCAAAGGCACTCAGGGCGACTCGGAACAGCGCCTCGCGGCGACGCACAACTGTGATTACTGCGTCGAGGAGCCCGAGCGAATAGAGCCCGGCGGCCACACGCAGCCAAAGAACGCTGGATTCGCCCATTTAGGAGGTTCTCTTTCAGTATAGGTGTCAGAATGGTTCTTGGCCCCGACACGCTTTTTTGTACAGAATTTCGGATGCCGCGCGACGCAGGCGGATGGAGCCGCGCTGGAAGCACAGCTGGCGGCCAGGGGGCTTGCTTCTTCTGCCGAGCGTGAAACCGCGGATGTGGTGGTTTTGAATACCTGTACGGTGACGGCGGAGGCGGATCGCGACGCGCGGTCGACCATTCGGCGGGTGCATCGTGAAAACCCATTGGCGCGAATTCTGGTGACCGGGTGTTATGCGCAGAGAGCTCCGGACGAGCTTGCGGCGAGGCCGGGTGTCGAATGGGTGGTCGGGAATTCGCAGAAGACGAGCATTGCGGGCGTGTTGGCGGGGGAGCTGGAGTATCACGGCCAGCTCACCGGCGATATCTTTCAAACGCGCGATATTCTCACGGCACCGATCCTGGAAGCAACCGGTGACCGGACGCGTCCGAATCTGAAGATCCAGGACGGGTGTCATAACCGGTGTTCGTTCTGCGTGATCCCTTACGTCCGCGGGAAGAGCCGGTATGTGAGCGCGGACGAAGTGGTGGGGCAGGTTCGCATGTTGGCCGGTAAGTACAAGGAAGTTGTCCTTTCCGGGATCAATCTGGGGCGCTGGGGCAGGGAAGCGGGCAGCGAGATGCGGCTGCCGGATTTGCTGCAGCGTCTGCTTGGGGAGACCGAGATTGCGCGGATCCGGCTGAGTTCGGTGGAGCCGATGGATTTCTCTGACGATCTGCTGGGGTTAATGGCGGAGTCACCGAGGATCGCAAACCACGTGCATGCGCCGCTGCAGTCTGGTTCGGACAAGATCCTGCGCCTGATGCATCGCAAGTACCGTCCGAAGCATTATGCGGACCGGTTGGCGAAGGCGCGGGCGCTGATGCCGGATGCGGGAATCGGGGCTGACGTCATGACGGGTTTTCCTGGCGAGACGGAAGAGCTGTTCGAGGAGTCCAGGCAGTTCATTGCGGCGATGCCGTTCACGTACCTGCATGTCTTCACGTTCTCGGAACGACCGGGTACTCCGGCGGCCGAGATGGCAGGCGCGGTGCCGATTCCGGTGCGGAAGGATCGCAACCGCGTGCTCCGCGAACTGGCCGCTGCGAAGAACGCCGCGTTCCGTGAAAGCCTGCTGGGCAGGGAAGTGAATGCGGTGACGATGGAGCCGGCGGGCCTGGCTCTGACCGAGAACTTCATCCACGCGCAGCTGGATCTTCCGTATGCCGCGAACCGGCTGGTGACGCTGCGTCCGCGCGCGCTGACGGCGCACGGTGTGGCGGCGTCGATCGTTGCGGCAGCATGAGATCGCAGCAGATTGAAGCCCGCATTGCATCGCGGGGGCTTGCAAACATAACAGGGACGGTAAGCTGAAGGAGTGAACGAGTCGCTTTATCTGCCTGATTTTGTACTCGGACTCACTCTGGAGGCGAGTTCCCGCGGACTTCGGGTGATTCGGTTTGGAGCCAGAGTTTTGCCGGATAAGCCAGGTCCAACAGTGCGTCGCGCGGAGCGTCAGTTGCGCGAGTATGCGGTTGGGGAACGCGCGGACTTCGATTTGCCGCTCGATATGGAAGGCAGCGAGTTCCAGATCGAAGTGTGGCAGGCGCTGCGGAAGATTCCTTATGGTGAGACCCGGAGCTATCGGGACATCGCGCGCGCAGTGAATCGTCCGAAGGGCTTTCAGGCAATTGGACAGGCTAATACCCGGAATCCGCTGCCGATAATCGTGCCTTGTCACCGGGTGATTGCGGTGGACGGCGGCATGGGCGGCTACGGCGGGGGCCTCGAGAGAAAGCGTATACTTCTGGAGACCGAAAACCGCTATGCTCACCTCTTCCGCGAGACAGCAGCTTAACGAGCTGGGGTTTCTGGCGTTCCCCGCTTTGTTGTCGCCTGCTCAGGTTTCAAAATTCAATCAACGCATCGAAGAGCTCTTCGCGCTGGAAGGCGATGGAGCCGGCAGCGAATTCAAGACGGAGCCGGGGGCGCGTCGCATTGCCAATGCCGTGGATAAGGGTGAGATCTTCGAGCAGGTGATCGAGACGCCGGAAGTGCTGGAAGCGATGGAGGCGGTGCTGGGTCCTGATTTCAAGCTGAGCAGCCTCAATATTCGATCGGCGAATCCTCGCAACGGCTGCGCCCAGCCACTGCATGTGGACAGCGGGGCTCTGCCGGACGCGCTCGGGTATTCGGTCTGCAATTCGGTCTGGATGCTGGACGATTTCACAGAGCGGAACGGTGCGCTGCGGGTTGTTCCTGGCTCGCACCGGTCGGGCCGGCTGCCGGAGCCGGGGGCGAAGGTGGAAGGCGAGATTCTGGTGACAGGGAAAGCGGGCACGGTGGTGGTGATGAACGCGCATCTGTGGCATGGCGGCAGCGAGAACTTCACAGACGCCCAGCGCCGCGCGATGCATGTTTACTACACGCGGGGCGACAAGCCGCAGCAGCAGTATCAGAAGCGCCTCGTGAGGTCTGAGGTGCAGGCCCGGCTGAGTCCTCTGGGACGGAAGCTGCTCGCTCTGGACGATCTTCGGAACGACGAACTCTCGGTTACGGGCAGCGGAGCCAGCGGGTTCATGAAATGAGAATTGTCCGGGGGGCTCCGGGCACGGGCAAGACAGCGCTCGTCTTCCGTGAGTTCAAGGCTGCGCAGGCTGAAGGGCGGGACCCGCGGATCGTGGTGCCTACCGCCACGCTGGTGCGCCACTTCCAGCATGAACTGGCTCGCGATGGCGTGGTCTGCCGTCCGCGTTCGGTGATCTCGATGGCGAGGCTGGCCGCAGAGCTGGCGGGCGAGGTGAAGCTGGCTCCTCCGGCACTGGTTCGGGCGATGGTGCGTGAAGCCCTGAAGTCGCTCGATCTGCCGGCCTTCGCGGAGGCCGCGAAGACCGAGGGCATGGCGGCGGTGGTGGAAGAGACGATCTCGCTGTTTGAAGGCGCGGGCTGCGGGCCTGAGCGCCTGGCCGAAGCGCGCGGATTGTCGGCTCGGGCCAAGGCGTTCGCGCGGGTCTGGAAGGCGGTGGCGCAGGATCTGGGTGCGGCGGGGTATGCGGGGCGCCTCGAGATGTTCCGGTCAGCGATTGCGAATGTCCGGCCGATGACGCTCTGGTTCGACGGGTTCCTGCACTTCAGTCCAGTGGAGATTCAGCTGGTCGAGGCGCTCGACGATTTGGGGCGCGTGGTGGTGACGGGCGGGGAATCCGGCGATGAGGCGACCTTGTTCGATGAGCGCACGGGTGGTGCGCCTCGACGTCCCCGGATGGTGGCGGTAGCGGTGGATTCGCTGGAGCGTGAAGCGGACGAGATGGCGCGTCGCATCATGGAACTGCATGCGGCGGGAACTCCGTTCCGCGAGATCGGCGTGGCGGTTCGGGAAGCGGGGGTGTATGAGCCGGTGCTGCGGGGCGTCTTCGAGCGATACGGTATTCCGGCCCGGTTCTACTTTTCGAGTCCGCTGCAGGGGCATCCGGCGGCGACGTTTCTGAGCGGCCTGATCGATTGCGCTCTGCGGGGCTGGGATCATCGCGAGGCGCTGGAAGCTTTGCGTGCGGATCCGCGCTGGGGTCTCACGGCGGCGTTCGATCGCTTCGACTTTGCGGTACGGGAGCGTCTGCCGGATCGTGGCGCGGCGGAACTGCAGAAGCAGGCGGAAGACGGCTATGGCCGGCGCGTGGCCGACTGCACGGCGATTCGTCACTGGCCGGAAGAACTGCTGCCTGCGAAGGACTGGGCGCGGCGTCTGGAACAGTTCGCGGCGAAGCTCTACGTGCCCGGCCGGATCGATGCGCCACTGACGTTCGCCGATGTGGAGATGCTGCGCAGCCAGACCGCGGGCCTTCGCGCGTGGACCGATGCAGTGACGGAAGTGACGGATCTGTGGCCGGAGTCAAGGGGCGCCCTCTCGCTGGCCGAGTACTGGGCGGTGGCGCGTATGGCGGTGCGCGAGAGCAGTTACCGCGTGCCGGACGACAGGCGGGACGTGGTGCACGTGCTGAGTTCCTACGAGGCGCGGCAGTGGGATGTGACTGCGTTATTCGTTTGCGGCGCGACGAATCGCGACTATCCGCGGCGGAGTTCGCAGAATCTGCTGTTTCCGGATGCGGAGATCGATGCGCTGCGCAAGTCAGGCATTCCGCTGCGGCGTTCGTCCGACGTCGAACTGGAAGAGGACGACCTTTGGCGTGAACTGCGCTGCCGGGCACGCTCGGAGCTGATTGTGACGTGGCCGCGGCACGACGCCGGCGGGCGCAGCGTAGAGGCCTCGCGCTATCTGGGAGAAGCGGACCTGGAGGAGCGGGCCGTTCTGACGATAGCGGCCGGCGGTGAAACGAATCGGCGTGGATCGCGGGGGCGTATTGCGGATCCGGAGTTATTGCGTGAACTGGCCGGGCAGCACCAGGAAGCTTCGGTGACGGCGCTGGAAGATCTTGCGCAGTGCCAGTTCAAGTTCTTTGCGGGCCGGACGCTGAAGCTGCGGACGGCTCCTGAACGGCCGGAGCAGAGGCTGCAGCCCAAGGTGAGCGGCCTCATCATGCATGAGGCGCTGGAGAAGTGGCTGCAGGTGAACCGGCAGGCTGACTTTGTGGCGCTGTACGAAGCGGCGTTCGAGGAGATGAGACGAAAGCTTCACCTTCCTGCCGGCTTCAAGCTCGAGGTGGAGCGGGCGTTTTTAAGGGGCGTGGCGGAAAAAGTGAGCACCACGGAACTTTGGACCGCGCAGAAGACGCAGGCCGAGGTGGATTTCGCCTTCGCGTTGACTCCCGAATTTACGGTGAAAGGCCGCATGGATCGCATCGACTGGATGAACGACAGCGACTGCGTGATTATCGATTACAAGGGCGGCAGGAGCAAGAGGGTGGAGGGTTTCCTTCACAATCCGGCGAAGCTGCAGGGGCCGCTCTACGCGCTGGCGGCGCGAGAAATGGGTCTGCGCACCATCGCCATGATGTACATCGCGGTGCGTGACGACAAACGCTACGGCTGGGGCTCCGTGCCGGGCGCTGACCTCGATCTGATTCCAATGCCGGCGGGGTGGCTCGACGATGCGCGAGACGTTGCCGTGAAGCGGGTGGAGCAGTTGCTCGCCGGCATGATCGAAGCGCGGCCCACGGAAGCGGCGGACTGCCGGTTCTGCGATCATCGCGACGCCTGCCATGTGAAGGAAGACCAGCGCGAACTGGTCCGGATTGCGGGTGCCATCAGTGCCTGAGTTTACGAGCGAGCAACAGTCCGCCATCGAGTACCGGCGGCTGGATACCTGTGTGGTGGCGGGACCGGGGTCAGGGAAGACCACGGTGCTGGTGGAGCGGTTTAAACGCCTGATCGAGCGCGAGGGGATGACCGCGCAGCAGATTCTCGCCATCACGTTCACCGAGAAGGCTGCGGCGAATATGAAGTCGCGGCTGGCGGCCGAGTTTAAGGGCAATCCGGTGCGGCTGCGGGAACTCGAGCGCGGCTGGGTTTCCACGATCCATGGGTTCTGCAACCGGCTGCTGCGTGAGAACGCGATTGCGGCTGGACTCGATCCACGGTTCAAGATGCTGGACGAACGCGAGGCCGAGGATCTGCGCGTCAGCTGCATGAACATGGCGCTGGATGCGATCGTGGCGGAGCGGCCGGAAGAAGCCCTGGCCTTGATCGCCAACATTCAGGCACCGATGTTTCTGGCCGGGCAGCTCCGGAGTGTTTACGACGCCATTCTGGCTGCCGGTCGAACGATCGAAGAAGTTCGGGGCGTGCCTTCGCCGCAGGGTGCAACGCCGGATGCGGTTGGGATGGCGGATTACCTGTTTTCGATTGTGAATCCGTGGGGCATGGCTGAGCTTTCGACGCCCGTCAGGCGCGAGCACAAGGCCGAACTTCTGGAGTGGCTGCAGCAGTTTCGTCAGGCGGCGACTGCTGACTTCGCAAACCTGATGGCAGTGAGCCGCGCTTGCCCGCTGAACCTTGGCCGGGTTCACAAGGACACGAAGCCGGCGCTGCAGGTGTTCAGGGATTTGATGGAGGAGTTCGAAGCGGCCGCTGTGGATCGCCATACGGCCGGGTGGCGCGCGCTGGTGTTCGATGTGTTGTCGCACTTCGACAAGCTCTACTCGCAGCGCAAGACCGAAATGGGGGCGCTGGACTTCAACGATCTGGAGCGCCGGACGATTGGCATGCTGCTGGCGAATGAAGACGTGAAGAAGCGCGTCCGCGAGCAGTTCCGCCAGATCATGCTCGACGAGTATCAGGACATCAACGAGCAGCAGGCAGTGCTGGTGAGCCTGATTCGGGGGGCGGATAAGTTCTTCGCCGTGGGCGATCCGAATCAGTCGATCTACGGATTCCGTCATGCGCGGCCGGAGATTTTCCGGGCTTATCGCGACGAGGTGGCTGTGGCTGGAAAGCATGCGGCCGAGATCCTGCATAACTTTCGCAGCCGGGCGCCGATTCTGCTGACCGTGGAAGCGGTGCTGAACGGTGCGAACGGGATCGACGAGCGCGAACTGATTGCCACGCGGCAGTTCCACGTGAAAGCGGAACCGTCCGTGGAAGTGCTGCGCGTGTACTCCACGGATAAGGACGACGCGTCCGAGCGTGAGGCGCGCTGGATCGCGCATCGCATTAGTGAACTGCGGGGTGCGCTGGAGTTGACGTGCCGCGAGGGTACGCGTCCGGCAGAGTTCCGGGATATTGCGATTCTCTGCCGTGTGGGTGATGCCATGCAGCCGATTCTGGATGCCTTGGACGATGCCGGGATTCCGTATGTGTGCGGGCGGCGGCAGTCGTTCCTGTCGCAGCGGGAAGGGCTGGATATCCGGGCTGCTCTGCATGCAATTGCGAATCCGCGGGACGAGATTTCGCTGGCCACAATGCTTCGTTCGCAGCTTGTCGGACTGAGCGACGAGGCGCTGCTGCGGCTCAAGCTGCAGGGGCATTCGGTGGTCTCGGGCCTGAACCTGGTGGCGCGCGAACGAGCGCGTTTGCAGGAGTACGGCGCCGACGACGCTCCCAAGCTGGGGGCCTTCATTGACAATCTGAAGCGTTGGCGGGCGGGGCAGGGCATTGTGCCGCTCGACGTGTTGATCTCGCGCGTGTTAATGGAGTCCGGGTTCCGGTGGACTCCGGGCACCATTTCGGGCGACAACGTGGAAGAGTTTCTGCGGCTGGCGCGGACCCGTGGGGCGGGCATTCCCCTTCTCGACTTCCTGGTGGAACTGGAGAGTGTGGAAGGGGCCGCCAGCAAAGAGGCGGAGCTTTCCGACGAGGACCAGGGCAACCGCGTGCAGGTGATGACGACGCACGCGGCAAAGGGTCTCGAGTTCCCGATTACGATCATCGCGGCCATGGAAAAGGAGGGTCGCAAGGGTGCGCCTTCCGTATCCTTCACGCCGGAGTTCGGCATGGGGCTGCGGTGGACCGATGTCAAAGACAATGACGGGCTGAAGGACACCTGGGCTAAGGCGAACGGCGACCGGCTAAAAGCGCGTGAAGACGACGAGAACGACCGGCTGCTCTATGTGGCGATGACTCGCGCCGAAGAGCATCTGATTCTGTCGTATTCGGTAACGGGGAAGTCGGCGGGCTTTTGGGCGAAGAAGGTGGATGAGTTTTTCCAGCTGAAAGGTCTGCCGCCACGCGAGCAGGCGTTCATTGCACGGACGGCAACGGTGGACGCTACGGTCAGGATCGTGGATACGGACCCGCCGCTGATTACGCGCGATCGTCTGGTTCGCGAGCCGCAGGTGACGGTGGTGGAGCGGCCAGAGCTTTCTGACCAGCACGATACAACGGTCAACGTGACCTCTTTGACGACGTTCGCGATCTGTCCGCGCCGATATTACCTGCAGCGGTATGTGGGCTGGAGCAGCGGGCGTCCGATGCGATTCGATCCGGAAGATTTGCCGGCCGCGGAAGAGGAGTCGGGAGACACGAGTGCGGCGGAACTCGGGACGATGGTCCACGAGATTCTGGCAGGTAAGGCGGGGAACTGGCCGGCTCGCGCGGTGCAACTGGCCAGCGTGTTTACGACGAGTCCGCTGGGTCTTCGGGTTCGGCATGCGTCGAAGGTGGAGCGTGAGTGGGACTTCATTGCTGAAGTCGCGGGGACGCTGGTTCGGGGC
>JAOAPO010000383.1 GCA_025462945.1 Bryobacterales bacterium | reverse complement strand
AAGCTGGCCATCAGGGCGACCGGGGTTGTCCTCAACATCGGGCGTCTGAACTGAGCCGCATGATGATGGCCGACGAAAGTTTTCCACATGAAAGAAATGCCACCAAATGAAAACGCTGTGAGCGATTCTGCGTCTGGCCCCGAGATTTCTTGTGGCCGGTGGCTGAGGCCAGCAAAAGCTGGTGGACTAGTGAAACGTTCGGCTGATACTGTAACGATGTGATTCGGGCAAACGCCTGGCCCTGAATGAGAGGCTGGCAGGCAGTGATCGGGTTGACGTCGCAGGAGCGGGAGGAACTGAAGCGGTGGTCTTCATCCCGAACGCTTCCCGCGGGTGACGTGTTCAAGGCGAAGCTGATTGTAGTGTTGGCCGACGGCAGGAGCTACAGTTCTGTGGAGACGGAACTGGGCAGGTCGCGACCAACCATTGCGCGCTGGAAGGCGCGCTTCGAAGAGGCTCGTATTGCGGGTCTCAGCGGAAGGCCTGCCTCGCAAAGCAACGCCGGCCGTGCAGGCGCGACTGCTGAAGGAGCCCCCGCAGAAGCCGGCGGACGGCAGCACCCACTGGTTCTGGCGGAAGATGGCGGCGACTGTGGGCCTGAGTCCGGCTACTGTACACAGGATCGGGGCCAAGACCAGACTGAAGCCCCGTCGAGTGGACCGTTATGGCGTCGAACGATCCCGCGTTTGAAGAAAAGTGCTGACATCATCGCGTTGTATATGGACCCGCCGCAGCATGCGGCGGTCTTCTGCGTGAATGAAAGCCGGCTATTCAGGAGCTGGACCGGCTCAATCCTGTCCTGCCTCTTTCGCCAGGCCGCGCCGAGTATCACCGCCACGGAACTCTGTCTGTCGGTGTGTGCGGCGCTGGATGTACGGACGGGCGAGGTCCCTGGTAAGACGGCGCGACGCAATAGCCGCGCCGACTTCGTGGTGTTCCTCGGCGAAGTGGTGGAAAAACGCCTGCCCACAGGAGATCCATATCGTGCTGGATAACCTCTCGGCGCACAAGACGCAGACCGTCCGGGACCTTTCTCCAACAGAAGCCGCGAGTACGCTTAGGTATTCGTCCTGGCTCAATCAAGTGGAATTGTGGCCTGTTCCGCTGGACCTACGCCGACCCGAGCCGACGCATCAAGGTGACGGAATGAGCACGAACAGCTCACTAACCTAGAGCGCGTTGACAACCGATTCCCGTTCAGCAATGCTTTCCAGCGTGTGAACGATCCGCTCCTGCAGTTGGAGAATCGGATCCAGAAGGCTGACGGGAAGACCTCCCGCCACCAGCGAGTTCGAGTTCGCGCTCCGAACGAAGACCTCGGTGTGACGCTCGTTCCCCGACATGGCAACACGTTGTGGAATCCAGAGAGGCGCGCCTCGATGAAATACAATTCCTTCCAGCAACAGCGTGGGGTCGTCCACAAAAAAGACTGTGCATGGCGCGATACCGGCCCCCAGTTCCTGCTTGATTCTGGATGTGACGTCCAACTCAGCCGCTACGAGTAGCCCATTTTCGGCGAGCGCTTCCCGTACGAGGCGAAGCGCGGTCTGGTAGGGCTTGCGGATACTGAATGTCATGAGCGGGAACGACCTGTTAGGCATCTGCTAAATCTCTCCTACACAATCTTTAATGAGCGACATTCAATAATTCCGTCGCGCACGGGTAAGCCCATTCGGGCTTGACGCTTTCGTTTTCCAGAACCGAAAGAACGCGGCTGGTTTCTCCCAAATCGCTCCAGCCAAGTTTCCTGCTGCGAACCACGGCTAGCTCGGAAGCATGTGTCGAGAGAACCTCTTCAGAAAAACTGGTTGACGAAATAGTCGAATATATCTCGCGAAGAGCAACTTCCTCCCGCGCAGTGAACAGCGTCGATTTGATCGATTCGAAGGCATCGATGAGGGTTGGCATCGCTCGCTGAATGAGGGCCTCGAAAGCTGCAATGTTGCCGATCATTACGAAACTATTCCAAAGACAACCATTGTTCATCAGGACGGAGGCAAGGCGCCGAGAGGGCTTTTCCCAAAAGCGGGCGACGTGGCAAACCGAGTCGGGTAGCCCTTCTCCAAGAGGCGCTCCGGGTTCTACCCATCCGTACTCAGCCTCAGGGTAGTCGGGCGTGACACCCAGAAGCAACACGCGATCGGGCCGACGCCCGGCGGCCTCGAAACCGATTTCGACGTCTGCGGAGAAGGCAGTCTCGTCCGCGAAATGGTGGTCGGACGGGAACATTGCGACTATCCCAGCGGGATCTAATTCGCGAAGCCGCGACAGACTGTATACAATCGCGGCCGCGGTTCCCCGGTTGCACGGTTGTACGAGCATCTGTAGCCGGTCCGCGTCACAAATCAGATTGCTGTAGAAGCGCTCGTGCGCCTTGGTTAAGACCACTGTCGTATGTTCGGGCGGCACGATCCGCCGAACTCTGTCCCGAGTCCGCTCCAGCAGGGTCTCATGCCCTAAGATTGCGCAGAACTGCTTAGGCCGCTCGTCACCGGCGATCCTTCTGGTCAGCGGGAGTAATCGTTTTCCGTCCCCTCCGGCGAGAATGACCCCCCAGCGATGGCTGCGTCTATTAGCTTGATCGATGTCCAGAGCGGCTTGGCGCGCTTGTAATCTCATCATTTCCTCAATTCAGAGCATTTGTCGGATCCGTGGTGGAAATCTCGCTGTTTCTGTACGGGCGCCGCCACTTTGATGTTGTTGGATTCTTGTGAGTATATGAAGCAATACGCGGGCCATCGAGCGTGACTAAGTTTGCGTGCTTTTTAGAATCCAGGCAAAGACCCGCCGGTCCAAAAGGGCCACTGCTGTGCCCTTAGGCGCACCTTCGGGCATTTGTTTGCCCAACGACTGGATTACGAAGCAGTTCTGGAACGCAGCGCCATCGCAGCTTGCCTTTTTCGTTCAAGACCCGCCAGGACGGTGTTGTAGCCCGATGCGAACGCAGCCACTCCATCGGCTTGTAGCTCCCGGCCGACTGCCTTTAGATCTACACCCAGTTGGGCGAGCTTCGAAAGCGCGGCGCTGGCTTCGTCCACGTCCTTCGCTACGGTTGCGCGGCTAACCCGCCCATGGCTGCGAAACGCATCGAGCGTCGCTGGCGGAATCGTCGTTACAGTATCTTGTCCGATCAATTCTTCCACGTACAACACATCCCGATACTGCGGGCTTTTTACACCGGTGCTGGCCCAGAGGGGGCGCTGCACACGACAGCCGCGCTCCCTCAGCGCGGCAAACGGCGCGCCGTAGAAGATTTGGCTAAAGCGGCGGTAAACCATCCTGGCATTTGCGATGGCAATGGTGCCTCTCAAGGCGAGGGCATCTGCCGCACCGATCGCTTCAAGCGCCCGGTCTATCTTTGTGTCTACCCGGCTAACGAAGAACGAGGCTACCGAGGTGACCCGGGAAGGCTCATGGCATTGGTGCAGGCCCCTTATATACGCGTTTGCGACCGCCTCGTAATGGTCGAGAGAAAACATCAGGGTGATGTTGATGTTGATACCCTCGGCGATTAGCGCTTCAACTGCGCGGACCCCTTCAGGCGTCGCCACTACCTTTACCATCAGGTTGGGCCGGTTCACAGCCTTCCATAGCCTGCGGGCTTCCTTTACGGTTGCCGCCGTGTCTCTGGTCGATTGCGGTGGAGGCTCGAGGCTCACAAACCCGTCGCCGCCGCCGCTGAGATCATAAGTCGGGCGCAGAAGATCGGCCGCCGTCTGGACATCTTCGATTGCCAGGCAGTCATAGAGCGTAGCCGCGTCGATAGCGGGCGTTTCGGCGACGAGAACGCGCAACGCGTCATCATAGTCGCTGCTGCCATCGATTGCTTTTTCGAAAATGGTGGGATTGCTGGTGACGCCGCTCACGCCGTCCTCTGCAATCAGGCGCTTAAAGGCGCCACTCGCAAGAAAACTCCGGCTTATGTAGTCGAGCCAAATAGATTGTCCTTGTTCCGTCAGACCGTAAAGTGAATTCATAGTGTCCTCCGCGAACGGGCGGCAGCCTCGATTGGGTCAGCCACTCGGTCGCATGTTTCCTTCAGTGGCGTGGTGGCACTCGGAGCGCCAAACCCAACCGGGTCCGGTCCCTGCAGACCCATGTGACAGATGGAAATCGCGCCGCATACGGGTGCCTTTGCTCCTTTTGAGGCATCGCATAATCGCGGGCGCCCAAAGCGGCTGGACAAAGTAAGACTGTTCTGCTGTGGTGACAGACGTGCATTTCGTATCGTAAATGCGCTTTCAATTCATTACCGCAATCCCGCTTAACGTCTGGAAGGGCAGCGGTTGCTTCGTGGGTATCACGACGCTTGCGAAGGGCATTCGCGCGTTGGGCGGGGAGGTGAATGTCGTCACACCGGGACTCCATCTGCCTGTTTACGCCGCCGAGAGGGTGCTGTTCAATGAGATGCTCCGGCATCGGCGCTTTTCAAGCCGCGACACCATCGTCGGTTTCGACGCGGACGGGTATTCGATTGCCAGCCGCCCATCACGCCATATCGCAGCCATCAAGGGAGTGCTCGCGGATGTGTTGCCATATGAATCCGGAGCTACCGGAGTCAGCATGGCTTTCCAGGCACACCTGGAAAAGCTACACGCCCAGAGAGCGGACATTGTCGTCACGCCAAGCCTGTATTGCGCTTCGCGGCTGGAAGAACTCTATAACGTTCGTAATGCCATCGTCATTCCGGAGCTGATCGACCTGGAGATGTGGAGGGCTCTCTTGTCGAGAAACCCAGCGCCGGCGTCGGCGAAACATCGCTTCGTTGTGCTCTGCGTGTGCCGCTTCTATTCGAGAAAACGCATTGATGTGCTGCTGCGGGCGGCGGCCGCGCTCAGAGCCCGTATCCCCGAGATCGAAGTGCGTATTGTTGGCGGAGGGCCCGAAGGAGATCGATTGAGGCGCTTGTGGCGAGAACTGCGCCTTGAAGAAAACGTCCGCTGGCTGGGTGACCTTGAAGCTGCCGAACTCGCGTCGGAGTACAACCGCGCGGACGTGTTCTGTCTGCCAAGTGTCCAGGAGGGGTTTGGGATCGTGTTTCTTGAAGCCATGGCGGCCGGCAAGCCGATCGTCGCGGCACGCGCGGCCGCCGTGCCTGAAGTTGTCCGGCACGGACTGTTAGTCGAACCGGAAAGCGTCGATGCACTCGCGGACGCAATCCACAAACTCTATGGCGACTCGCTGTTGCGGACTTCACTCGCCGAACAGGGAAGGCGCGATGTGGAACATTTCGAGATGCGGCCTGTGGCGCGACAATTTATGGAAATGGCGGGCGGAGAAGTACGAGAAAGCGCACAAATAAGAGAAGTGGAGATAATGCGGTGAACACCTCGAAGTTTTTGATTCTCGGAGGCGGCATGGTTGCTGGCTACACGGCGAAACAGCTCGTCGAGAGTGGCCTAAAGCCCCACCAACTAACTATTGTGTCGTCTGAGAGCTCGCTCCCATACGAGAGACCGCCTCTGTCAAAAGGTTTTCTGGCGGGAAAGGACGCCGAGGCGAGCCTCTTGATTAACGCAGACGATTTCTATCGTGCACACGAGATTGATGTCAGGCTCAATTGCGAAGTCGGTAGCGTAGATCCCGCCCGGAAAACCGTGCGCCTGCATTCGGGCGAGGAGTTCGGGTTCGACAAACTGATTGTGGCGACTGGCGCTCGCGTGAGGATGCTGGAGGTTCCCGGCAGCGACCTCGCGAATGTCTACTATTTACGAACTCTTGAGGATGCCAAGCGCATTCGCCAGAACGCGGAGAGTGCGAAACGGGCTGTTGTGATCGGTGGTGGATTCATCGCAATGGAAGTGACTTCCGTGCTGGCGCAAAAGGGGATTGCGACTACGATGGTTATGCCCGACGATCGTATTTGGAAGCGTTTCTTCACCCCGGCAATGTCCCGGTTTTTCGAGGAGTATTATACCGAGCGGGGAGTTCGGTTCGCCAAGAGCAACAAGGTTGTAAAGTTGAACGGCGCCGGGCGTATCGAATCGGCTGAACTGCAAAACGGCGGGATTGCGCCCTGCGACATGGTTGTGGCGGGTATTGGAGTAACGCCTGTCACCGAACCTTTGGCCGGCAGTGGGATTGAACTGGCGGATGGCGTAGTTGTGAATGAATATCTCGAGACCAATCAGCGCGATATCTATGCGGCAGGCGACGTAGCAAGTTATTATGACGTGCTGTTCGGCAAACATCGACGCGCGGAACATTGGGACAACGCGGTGTCGCAGGGCCAGCACTGCGCCCGAATCCTCTCAGGTGACCGCACCCCGTTCGTGCATGTCCCCTATTTCTTCTCCGACGTTTTCGATCTCTCCTATGAGTTTTGGGGAGACTCGTCGGGCGCGGAAGAAATCGTCGAGCGTGGAGACTTATCGACCCGCAGCTTCAGCGTTTGGTGGTTGAGGGCGGGAAGGCTGGTGGCGGCGTTCGCCATGAACCGCCCGGACGAGGAGCGAGAGGCCGCTCCTCGATTGATTCAATCGAGAGAAGCGATTTCCGCCGCGACGCTACCGGGAGCGCTTTGATGGTTCCGCAAAGTTATACCGCAAGTAGAGGTGGTCTCCACTTTGTTTGACGCTGACAATGTTTAGCCACGGCGCTGTCTCCGGAAGAAACGCAACGCCTGCGACGGCGCCGGGTCGCTGCCGTTTCAGGTCCCGGCCGGCGATCTGCGGCGCCACTGTCAGAAAGAGTTCGTCGACGCAGCCGTGTGCTATGAAATCTCCGAAAAGCGCCGGACCTCCTTCGTGAAGCAGGAGCTTCACCGCGAATTCGTCGTGAAGGAGCTTCAGGATGGAGGCGGGTGCGATTCTGCCATCATTCGTTTTCATTTTCCTGACTTCAGTGGAGGGGAGCGTCGCCACGCCGTTCCGCTCGAGCAACTCTCTGCCGCTCGTCGAGGTAAGGATCAGAGCGTGTACGCCCGGCGTGCGGAACACCGCCCGTTTAAGATCGATAGCGCCGCTTCCGCTCACAATCACGTTCAGCGGCGCCCCGGGCTTGTGGAGCTGCTGCCGCCGGTATCGAGCATAGTGGTCTCGCGCCTCTGGATATATATGTTCCGCCAGCCACAGATGTCCCGGCGCAACTTCCCGAAGGGTGCGCGATCCGACGATTGCCGCATCCGCACCAGCGCGGAGCAGCCCCATGATGAAACGGTCGGCCTCATTCAACCCGCTAATATCGCCCCCACCAGATTTCCCAGGAACCTCGAAACTGACCACGCCGTCAATCGTGCTTACAAAATTACCGATTACATATGGCCGATCGTCATGCGAAGGAAATCGCAGATCTCCGCTATAAAGCCGGGCCAGCTCCTCCGGCAGAACCGCGTGTTCGAGCGTGTTATCCCTGTCGAGCAGGGTAGTGATTGGCTTCATCACTTCGATCTGTTGTCTTCGATGTATTCCTTAAGCGCAACGGCATTGTTGTGCGCGGCGTCATGCGAACTGTACAGGAGAGTCACCGTACCCTTCCGCGCCGCCTGACGGATTGGCTCGCAAACTTCCGGTGCGCGGTCGAGCTCGGCGAAGTATTTACGCCGGAACTGCTCCCATTTCTCAGGATCGTGGCTGAACCATTTTCGCAGCTCAGTGCTCGGCGCTACGTCTTTCAGCCAGTCGTCCAGGTCCAAGTCGGTTTTTTTGATTCCGCGGGGCCAAAGCCGCTCGACAAGGTAGCGCAATCCGTCCGTGGAATTCTTCCTGTCATAAACTCGTTTCAGTTCGATCACACCGGTACCTCCATGTTCTTCAGTAATCCGCTCCTGCCGAGGCTGTCCAGTAACAGATGAAAATAGATGAGCCCTCCATACGGTTTCCACCTGCCGACGACATGAGCTACACGGGCATAATCGAGCGGCCCCCGAAGACGCATCCACCGCTCCAGGTTGTTGCGAGCGCCGATATCGTCCCCGGGAAACAGGTCGATCCGACCCAGCCCGCGGAGCAGAGTATATTCAGCCGTCCATCGCCCGATTCCGCGCAGTTCCACTAGCCTGGACACCGCCTCTTCGTTGCTCAGATCCGCGAACGCCTCCAGGTCCAACCGCTCCGCTGAGATTTCGTGACTCAGATTGAGCAGCGCACGCGTCTTGGCGCCGCTGAAGCCGAGCGAGTGTATAGTCTCTGAAGGCGCCAGCTCAAGATCTTCCGGACGGGGAAACGCATATTGCACCTCCATCCCCGTTCTGAACGCCAGACCGCATGCCGCCGACAGCCGGTTAAGCAGCAGAATGCCCACTGTCAGGCTGAGCTGCTGGCACGCAATTCCATTGACCACGCCTTCCCACACAGTCGGAAACCGAGGAGGTTTCAGACCGCGAAACCGGTTGGCAAGGTCGCGCATCCGGGAATGCTTCGATGCCAGTTCGTAGAAAGCCGAAAGATCGATCCTCAGCCCCAGGAGTCTCTCCAGCGCCGACACGATCGCGTCTTGCGCGCGTGCGCCCACATGCTCGCCCAAAGCGATGACGTCGAGATGCGGCGCATTGGTCTGTCCGGACTGCGTGACACTGATGAGCACCGGTTTGCCTTGAATGGCCAGAACACGCCGATAAGTTTGTCCGTCCCAGGAGTCCACCTGGTTTCCGGTCCGGCGCCGGATTGCCCAGACGGTCAGATCGAGCCGGAACGGCGGTCTCGGCGCAAGGGAGAACATGATGCGGCTCAACCGCTCACCCCGGGTCCTTCGGTTGCGAATCCCTTCCAGAGAATTGAAGCGATTCCCGAACCATCTGGTTGGCATAACCCCACTCATTGTCGTACCAACTCATAACCTTGACGAGATCCTTGTCGACCACCTGAGTCATACTCAGGTCGACGATAGAGGCATAGGCCTGCTGGATAATGTCGGAAGACACGATCGGTTCTTCCGTGACCGCCAGTACTTCGCGGTAACGATCGCTGGCCGCCTCCTCGCGAAAAAGCCGATTGACCTCATCCACCGAGGTCGTGCGGTCAGCGATAAAGACGATGTCGGCCAGTGATCCGACCGGCACCGGCGCCCGCACCGCTACCCCGTCGAATTTCCCTCTAAATTCCGGCAGCGCACGCGTCGTCGCGACGGCTGCTCCGGTGGACGCAGGAACAAGGTTGGCGGCTCCAGCCCGTCCCCTGCGAAAGTCCTTGCTGCCTGAGTCCACAATTGACTGGTTAGCGGTGTAGGCATGAATGGTTGTCATGGTGGCTTTCCGGACGCCGATTCGCCTTGCCATAATCTCCACCACCGGCGTGATGCAGTTCGTCGTGCAGCTCGCGCAGGAAACAATTTGAGACGGATGTCCTGATAAACCGTTCACCGCATGGATTACGGTGGGAATATCCTCGCCTTTTGCGGGAGCCGACAGGATCACAAAACGCGCTCCAGCCTCAATATGCTTCGCGAGGTTGTCGCGTTCTCTAAAAGCGCCTGTACACTCGAAGACAACGTCGACCCCCATCTGGCGCCAAGGCAGCTTGGCGGGCTCCCGTTCGCGCAGAACGGGATAATTCTTGCCGTCAATATTCAAGACGTTTTCGTGTGCGCCGACAGCCCTCGTCCACCTTCCGTATACGGTGTCGAATTTCAGCAGGTAGGCGAGATTGTCGGCCTCCAATAGATCGTTAACGGCGGTCAGGCGTAGGTTAGGTTTGTCTAATACAATCTTCAAAGTTGCTCTGCCGATTCTTCCCAAGCCATTGATTGCAACGTTCAACATCAGAACATCTCCTTTTCCCTTGACTGGCCGCCGATGATAGAACCGACTAGCTTGACGACTTGCGCACGGCAAGCCGTTTTCCGCGTTCAACATTTAAACCAAGGGTCGGCGCCGTCGGTCATTCCCGAACCTCAACTTCGTAATTCCGTCCTTCCCAACGTTCTATTTCAGTCCACAAGAATGTGAACCGTACCGGCATCCTCTGCTGGCTGGCCACGTGAATATCGACAAAGTCAGCGCCGAGGCCGGTGGCGATTGAAGGACTGTCCTGAACGGTTTGCCACTCGTCGGACGTCCACCGCAGCCGGAACGATCCTTCAGCTTGAATCCTTAGGGTCTTGCCGGCCGACACCGCCCGTACTCTTCGTATCGGCTTCCAAACCTCCAGATCCTTCCGTCCTCGTTTTTTCAAATAACGCTCCGCGACGGTCGGGATGCGATCGAACACTTGTCCATCTCTCGCAGAGCGTAGAAGCTTGACATACTCGGCATGGGCCCACATGAGAGGCATCGCCGCGCCCGCGCACTGGCCGAGGCGCCTGCTTTGACCGGGCCGCTCGGGTTCATCCCACACTTGCTCAGGAATCATGCCCCCTCGGGATGCGAATCCCTCCAGCGCGCGGATGAATGGTTTAACATCCCGCCCGGCGGCCAACTCATAATGGCCTCGCTCGCCGGTCAACAAGGGCCAGAGTCGGCCCTTACCCCACCCCTCGAAGGGGCCTCCATCGGGACGAAGGCCGTAGCCGTCATGATTGTATCGATACCAGGCGGGACCGGCGGGAGTGGCCACCTTGAGCAGACTGTCTACAACGCGAAGCGAATCTTCAATCAGCGTATCGCCGGCCGGTCGTATGCCATAGCGGACCAGTTCAAGAAATCCGGCGTCCACCACTTCTTTGGCCTGGAATTGGCTGCTAGTACCTGGTGGTCGGTTGCGAAGTGTCAGCATCCCCATGTTGGGATTTTCGCGCGGTTCTGGATCGTCGATGTCAACCGGCTGAATTCGGATGTAGTGTCTGGAAATACCGGGAACCAAAGTGCCCTGAGTCGTGACGGTCCAGCCTTCTATGTGGGACTCGAGAAAATCGGCGTACTCCTCAAGGAAGGCGCCGTCCTTCTCATCGCCGCGAGCCCTGGCGAAGTCGGCCGCGCAAATCAGGCCGCCAATGCCGGCAGCCAGGGTCGACGGGGAGTATCCGCTATTTTCCTCCCAGCGCTCTTGTTGGGTGCAAGGTCCATGTCGAATCAGAAATCCGGCAGCGGCCTTCACCATGGGGTAAGGGTCGAAATCCCCGAGCGCATGCGCCTTCCAAAGGCGCCAGGCCAGCATGACGGGAAATGCAACCTGGTCCAGTTGAATGCCACGCCAATAGGGAACGCCGTCGATCCAGAAGTTCTGCGCGAAGCCTCCATCCTGCTGCTGTGAGCACGCGAGATAGATCAGCGCCCGATAGGCTGTTGCGGTGGCGCCGCATGCCAGGAGGGCGGTCACGCTGTTGACCATGTCGCGCGTCCAGACCAGGTGATATCCACCGAGGTCCTCGTCACCCTTGGCCTCTCCCCAGGGGATACTGGCCGACGCGACCAGGGCGCCAACGAAGGTCTTATCTTCGTGAGCCAGCAGCAGGCTGTGGCTGATGCAATAAAGGCGGCCGCCATCGCACGATTGAGCATCGAGCCGTTCGACTGCGCGGGTGGCGCGACGCCATTGCTCTATATACCTTTCCCGGTGACTCGCAAAAGGGACGCTCAGCGACTGAAAGAGTGTTGTGATCGCGGCATGGGCGCTGTCGCCGAATGCCAGCCCCACCGTGAACTGTGTGGTTTTCGAGATATCCACTTGCCCGGTGACCGCAATGTTGCCGTCTTCGGCCCGCTCAAATTGCCAATCGCATTTCCGGTTATCCCTCAAATCCTGCCAGGCATCGGAGGCACCGACGTACCCGCAAGATGCCTCAGTGAAGCCTGTGTCGGCGCCCATTGCAAGATACGTCCGGCCCTTCCACGCGAGGAGGATCGTCTTGCCTGTTATCCGCAGCCGGCGCGCGGAGTTTCCCCAGCCTCCCAGTTCCAAATGGGGCGCCAGCAACGCATATATTCGCAATCGAGCCGTCCATTCTGGGGCGGGGTAAAGCCGAGTGTGTATGAGCAAGCACGGCTGGTGAGGGTCCGTTATGATTTCTTTTTCAAACCGATAGCGGCCTTCACGGTCGGCGCTTTCGATGCGATAGCCGAGAGTGTGTTCCTCTATGTAAGAAATCGTGTTTTCCAAGTCGCGTTTCTCTTCGTGGAAGAAGGTCTCACCATCCGTGATAAGGAACTGCATATCGCGAACTTGCGGGCGGTCGATGGTCGGGTAGTAGATTTCGTTCAGAATGCCGTGCGATAGCGTAAACCA
>JAOAPO010000297.1 GCA_025462945.1 Bryobacterales bacterium | reverse complement strand
CGCTGACGCCATCAACCCGGGCTCTGGCCTCCCGAAGTATTACGGCCAGAAGCTCTGCGATCCCGTGGCTCGACCGCAGAACCTTTAGAACGTCCCTCGCTACGTCTAATTCCGCCGCTGGCCAGCGCCCTCATAGCGACTCGGCTAAACGGTGCCGTCAGCGCGCAGTGGCGAGTGGCTGACATCCCACCAAGGTACCGATCACCCTCGCATCGACATCAACCAGGCAAGCCCAAACCTGATCTGATCAGAACTTCCCGCAAGATCAGTAACGATTCGAAGGCTGCCGACGGTACTCATTCCAGTTCTGGTCATAGCCTCCGCGGGTTGCACGGAAGCGCCGGAGTTCGTCAACATCCCTCATCAGCAGATCGCGCTCACGGCCGCGAACCCTGTCGGCCTGCGCGAGGTGATCGAGGTTGCTAATCGCCTTATCGAGCTTGCCAGTGTCGAACTTGCCGCGAGCGAGACGCTCGTCGAACTCGCGAAGACTGCGTGTAACCTCGTTGACGTGATTCCTGTCGTGCCCATCCAGTGGCGAGCGTTCGGCCGCTCGGAAGACGTCATTCAGGACACGACCGGTTATGGATTGCTGCTGCCCCTGGCCATAGCCGTAGCCGTAACCGCCTCGTTGGGGGGATAGGGGGCGCGTCCTTGAAACTGGGCGCTGGCCACGGTGCACAGGGCCAACACGCCAAAGCTCGACACGACTAAGTTGGAAAACCGTTTCATCTGAAACCTCCCTGCTCTTACGCCCTGTACTAATGCAGGGGACGTGCCAACCCACAAGGTGTTTAGATTCATGGACCTGCGGGGATTCCGCAGGGCTCGGGAGCGGGTCTCCACCACCACTGCGGCCCTTTTAAACCATCTTCCGTTAAATTAGGTTTGGGCATGACCAAACAACAAAGCAAGCTGGCGTCAGGACGGCGGGTCGCCGGCTGGGGTATTTTCACCAGCGTTATCCTGGCCGTGGCCAACATCACTGTCGGCCTGGCTGCGGGCTCGACCTCGGTCGTTGCAGCGGGCGCCGAGTTCGCCGGCGACGTGCTTGCTTCCGTTTTCGTGCTGCTCGGGATGACGATCGCGGTCAGACCGCCGGATGATAACCACCCCTATGGACACGGCCGCTACGAGACCCTGGCGGGCTTTCTGGTCGGCATCATTCTGTTCAGCGGCGGCGTGGGCATTTGCTGGCGGTCGCTGCAGCGCGTGGGCGAGGTGCACGCTCCGCCGGGCGCGTTCGCGATCTGGCCGCTGGTAGCCGCGGTACTACTCCGCGGTATTATGGCGACGATCAAGTTTCGGGTGGGTCGCCGCATCAAGAGCGCCTCCCTCATCGCCGACGCCTGGAACGACTCGGTGGATATTCTGTCGGCGGGCGCGGCACTTGCGGCGGTGGGACTGACGCTGATGGACCCCGTCCGGTTCCTGTCAGCAGATCATTACGGCGGGTTTGCCGTGGGTATCGCGGTTGCCGTCACTGGCCTTCGCATTCTGCGTGACACTTCCATGGATCTGACCGACGCAACACCGGCGGAGGAGGCGATGCAGGAAATCCGGGTAGCGGCTCTCAGCGTGCCGGGCGTCGAAGGAATCGAAAAGTGCTTCGCCCGGAACTCTGGCCTGCAGGTTCACGTTGAGCTCCACGTCGAGGTAGATCCGCGCCTGACGGTGGGCGAGTCGCATGAGATCGCCGGAGCGGTGCGGACTCGCTTGAAGCAGAGTCTGGACTGGATCGCGGACGTGTTAGTGCACGTGGAACCGAAGCCCTAAAGCTCTACTCCTTGACTTCGATCTGCTTGTAGCCTGCCGGGGGCTGGAACTTCGCGGCATCGACGGCTGCGGTGGAGAAGCCGCTCATCTCGGAAGTGGTTTCCATCAGCACTCCGTAGGCGGCTGAGTCGCCGGAGGGAGTCGCGGCTGCCGTCGATTCGGACTTCTCCGGCTCTTTTTCTTTCTCCTTATCCTTCTTCTTCCCGAAGCCGCCGAAGCCACCGCCACTGAGGCCTCCTGCCGCGAGCCCCCCGAAGCCCTTCATCTTGCTTTGGAGAACGCCGACAGCAGCGGTTTTCGACAGTTCGTTTCCACTCGGCATCGCGATGGACTCACCAGACTTCAACGGCGCTTCCGAAGCAGCCGGCAGCGGTTGGCCGTTCAGAGATGACCCGACGCGCATCACCTGCATCACCGGCACGCCCTGCAGCTTCGACATCTCTTTCACAAGAGTGGCAGTGCCCTCCCCCATTCCGGCGGGCATGGCCGCGAGTGAACGGCTGAAGCTCTCGCCGACCATCATTCCGACCTTTGAGGCGAAGCGAACGTAGAACTCGCGCACGGCGGAATAGCCGGGGACCTCAGGAGCGAGCCACATGTCCGTTGTCATGGCCAGTGAGCCGCTCTCTTTGGATTTGGTGTCCGTCGCCTTCATGGTGAGATTGAGGATCGACTCTTTCGTCGCCAGGCCTGCGATCTCTTTGGTTGCGCCCGTTTCGTGTACTTTGACGTCGAACTCCAGCTTCGTGTCGCTGGGTTTGTCTGGCTGCTTCTTCTGCTGCTTCGCCTGCTCTTCCTGCATTTTCGCGGCGGCCTTTTCCATCTGCCGCTTCATCTGCTCGAAGGTCACGACGGTGTATTGCTTCTTGCCGTGATCGATGGTCGTTACCGTTTCGGCATCAAGGTCGATGATCTCGGTACTCAGGGTAGAGACTCGGGCCATCCTGTTGCCCTGCAGGTACACGGAATAGACGATCGAGTCTGATAGCTGCCGCGCCTGCTTGCTGAAGGTGCCGGCCATCTTCATCATGGCGAGAGCACTGCCTCCGGTGAGTTGGGTTTTCTCCTGATACTGGAAGTCCGCAGTCCAGGCACATTGCGCCACCATAAGGCAGAAACTGCCCACAATCTTAATCTGTTTACGCATAAGCCTCCGGGAAACGTCGATGATCCTAGATTTTACTCCCGTCCAGAGCCAGCAGTTCGAAGATCTGAACGCCAACTGTCTTTCCTTTCACAATTATTGACCCGAGCGCGTTGGTTTGCGCCGCTCCATCGAGTTCAGCCAGCGTGGCAGCGCTGATGATGATGTGGGTCTTGTATTCCTTGTTCGAGCTTTCGAGCCGCGCCGCCAGATTCACACCGTCGCCAATCGCGGTGAAGTCGACCTTCTTGCCCGTGCCGACATTCCCGAAGATGACCGTATCTGTGTGGACGCCGATGCCGATGTCGAGGGGCGGGCGCCCAATCGACACCCAGTGTTCATTCAGTGTGGCGAGGCGGCTCATCATATCGAGCGCTGCCTGTGCCGCCAGCCGGGCGTTCGGACGGTCCGGCGTAAAGGCACCCCAGTGGGCCATGATGCCGTCGCCGATGAACTTGTCCACAATGCCGTCGTAGCGGAAGATGATGTCGGTCATGGCTTCAAGATATTCATTGAGCTGCTCCAGCAGTTCTACCGGATCAGAGTGCTCAGTGAGTGTGGTGAAGCTGCGGACGTCAGAGAACAGAATGGTCAGCTTCTTCTTCTCACCCTTGAAGTTGAACTCGCCGAGGTGGTCCATGATGTAACTGACCAGCTGAGGGGATACGTAGCGTTCGAGCGTGCCTCGCGTGCGAGACAGTTCGCGGTCCACGGTGAGGTAGCGGAACGCGGTGTTGCCGGTGAACGAAAGCGCTGCACCCAACAGAGGCACTGACATCGGTAGCCAGAATTGCTGGCCGTAGGCGACAAAGCAGACAGCGGCGTATACGAAGATCGCCCCAAGAGTCACGCTGAGCGGCGTTGTGATGGAACGATATCGCAGGACAGCCCACGCGGGCAGCGTTGTCATCAGTATCAGGAGCGCCAGCGAGAGCTGCCAGGATGAACGGCGGATTCCCTGGCTGTGCAGGACGTTATCGAGGGAAGTAGCGAGCACGAACATGCCGGGCGCGGTTTCTGAGACGGCAGTGGGACGGACCTCGAAGCTGCCGGCGGCGCTGGCGCCGACGAGGACGATCTTGCCGGCGAATTCAGAGGCCGGGTGGCGCCTGACACCGGGGTCGCACTGGCTCGGATAGATGGAGCAGATCATCTCCCAAATGGGCACCCGTTGGTAGGAGTTCAGCGTGTCACCGTGCCAGCGGACTACGTACCTGCCCTCGCCATCGACCGGGAGGTGAATCGGCCCTGCCGTAAATTCATCGTCACTGAACTGCGCGGTTGGCGGAAGCTTCAGAAGCCTCAGGGCAGCGGCCAGCCAGACGGTGGACCACGTCTTCCCTTCGTACCTAAGCACGAGCGGCAGACGGCGCGTAATGCCATCGGGGTCAGCGCTTCCGAGATTAGATCCTGTTGTGGCGGCTCCGGCGAGGAGGGCACTCTCGGGCGCGTTCAGTGACCATGCCGTTCGGTCGAGCGCGGTCCCTGGCGTTCTGCCCTCGAGTTTCACAGCTGCAGCGGCGGGCGGGGTGAAGACATCGTCACCTGTGTCGAGTTGGCCGGAGACAAAGGCGAATGGCAGTAAGACATTCCCGGCATGCCGGATGGCAGCGGCGAACTCGGGATCGACATCGGGCTCCGAGCCGCTAAACAGGATGTCGAAGATGACGAGCTTCGGCTGCCCTGGCGTGAGGTAGCGGAGTAGTTCGGTCCAGACGCGGCGCGTCCACGGCCAGCGGCCCAGCTTGCGGGTGAGGGCGCTGTAGCTGGCATTATCGATATCGATGATCACGATGTCGTGATCACCGGGAGGGTCGACGGTGCGGCGGGCGCGGATGTCTGATGACCTGTTTTCGAGCCAGTCGAATGAGCCGCTATGATCGAGGGCTGCGAGCGCCGCGATGAGCAACGCGGTGATGGTGACGAGACCCTGCCGGAGCTTATGATGCGTTCCGACGCTATAGGTCATCGGGCCGCGATCGCGGCTGCGAATCGGGGCTGGAGCGTTTCGCCGCCGCCGGCCTTGGCAGCTACGGGCTGCAGCCGCGCGAGGCGGGAGTCGAAGGATGGATGCGTCGAGAGCATCTGGCCAAACATTTTCTTGTTCTCAGGCTTGAGGCTGGCGTCGCGCATCGAGGTCAGAACGTGCACCAGACCATTGGGGTCATAACCGGCTTTGGCTGCCATGAGAACGCCCTTCTCGTCGGCATCGTCTTCCTTCTCGCGACTGAGGCTGGTGTTGAAGAGGTCTTTAACGAAGGCGTCGGCTTTCAGCGAAGCGAGGTCGCTGTTTCGTCCAACAGACTTGCCCTCTTCCATGGCCCAGGCCGAAGTCTTCTTGCCGCGGATTTCGCGCTCGAGGTGACGCTCGGCGGAGTGAATAATTTCGTGGCCGAGGGCACCGGCTAGTTGCGACTCGTCGGTCATGCCGCTGAGTGCGGCGCGGGTGATGAAGATGTACCCGCCGGGAAGCGCGTACGCGCCGACGATCTCGGAATCGAGAACTCCGAATCGCCAGGGCAGCTGCCGCGAAGCAGTCTGAGCAACGGTGTTACCCACCAGATTCACATACTTTGTGATGGCTGGGTCCTCGACGAGTCCGAAGACTGCGACCATCTTGGCGGCGCCGGCGGCTCCGATCTCCTGCTCTTCTTTGACCGTCCACGGCTGGAAAGTTTCAGCAGCTTTTTGGGCTCGGTCGGTGACCGGTTTCGCCTTCTGCTGCGCTTCGTCCAGTTTCTGTTTGGCCTTGTTCATAACGTTGCCGAACTGGGCACTGGAAATGGTGGCAAGGGCGAGTGCGGCTGCGGTCGCGACGGAAAGGTGTTTCATTGCTTTTTCAACCCTCCTTCCTTAATGAAGGTGTCGAGTTCGGCTGGGGCAGGCGCAAATTCGGCCATCTTCTTCACTTTCGCTTCGTGATCTGACGTGGCCGGCGTGGCGAGCATCTGCTGGTCGACCTTGCCCGACGGATCGATACCGTTGAAGCCGAGCGTGGCCGACTCTTTCGTCTTCTGTGAAGACTTCGTCCCGATCTTCCCGTTAAAGAGGGGTATGGGTTCGTCTTTTTTGGGCGGAGACTCCTTCTTGTCTTTTTCCTTCGTCTGTTGCGCGAAGGCCAGACTGCAGATCGCGATGACCAGCCACAATTGTCGTCTCACGTCCGCAAGATTACCAGAAAACGGGAAATGCCTGTAATCGTACAAAGTGATTTGTCGCACATACCATTGGGCGATCGAAAATCCCGGGCTATGATACGGACGGATGGTACCTGAACCAATTGCGGCGGAAAGCCGAGCGTTACTCGACAGCGTGCGCGACCTGATGCTGGAGCAGCACAAGCTGTTGCTGGATAGGGAGCGCGGAAAATACGAAACCATTCACGGACCGATCGCTGGTCCGGGACCGTTTCTGAACCTCGTTCTGGAGCATCCCCAGTTCGCCTGGCTGCGGCAGATATCGACTCTGATCGTTGAGATCGACGAGGCTCTGTCACGCCGCAGTACGGCCGGGCAGTCGGAGGCCGACGCCCTTGTGGAGCAGGTTCGGGAGCTGATGGCTCCGCGGGCCGAGGGGTCCGATTTTCACGGCCGCTATCATGAGGCCGTCCAGGAATCGCCAGAAATCGTGATTCTGCAGGTGCGTATCGAGAGACTGCTGGGCAAGTAGCCTGGGTCTACCAGTCTGTCGGCTTGTAGTCTTTCAGGAACTGTCCCCAGACGTGTTCGCCGGTATTAAAACCGGTGATGATCGGGTCCAGGATGCGAGCGGCGCCGTCGACGATGTCCAAGGGCGGGTGGAAGCGCATTTCGGCGACTTTACGCGCAGCGATCTCAGCCGGATCTTCATCGGTGACCCAGCCGGTATCCACGGCGTTCATGTGAATGCCATCGATTTGATAGTCGGCAGCAGCGGTTCGAGTCATCATGTTGAGCGCGGCTTTGGCCATGTTGGTGTGGGGGTGGCGCGTGGTCTTGCAGAGGCGATAGAACTGACCCTCGACGGCCGACACGTTGACAATGTGCTTGTCGCGCTCCGGCGTGCGGGTCATCAGAGGCTTTAGGCGCGCGTTGATGATGAAGGGCGCGATGGCATTTATAAGCTGAACTTCGAGGAGTTCGACGGTGGAGACCTCGTCCATTACGAGGCGCCAGGAGTTCCGGCCGCGCAGATCTACCTGCTGGAGGTCCTGATCGAGGCGGCCTTCAGGGAAGAGGTGTTTGGCGGCGGCGAGGTCCTCCGGGAGCAGAGGGAGTTGAGACAGTTCAGCGGCTCTGGTGCTGCCGTCGTTGACCATGACCCCGGATTCTGTGTCGTAGCTGCCCAGGATTTGGCGAATGGGTTCGTTTTGTACAACGGCCCGCTCGCCCTCCATCATGTGGGCGTAGAACTCTGGCGGGCGGCGAACGGTCTGGCAGGCGTTGTTGACGATGAAGTCGAGGCGCGGCAGGGTAGCGAGCAGATGGCGGCAGAGGGCTTCCACGCTGGGGGTGTGGCGCAGGTCGAGGCCGTAGATGTGGAGGCGGTGGCCCCAATCGGCGAAGTCGGTTTCCTGTGCGTAGCGCTGGGCGGAATCGTTGGGGAAGCGAGTGGTGACGATCAGTGTGGCTCCGGCGCGGAGGAGTTTGATGCCAGCCTGGTAGCCGATTTTGACGCGTCCGCCGGTGAGGAGCGCGACGCGGCCCCGCAGGTCAGCCAGTTCGAAGCGCTTCTGGTAGTTGAACTCGGCGCAGTCCGGGCACATCTGGTCGTAGAAGTGATGGACGGTGGAGAAATGCGCCTTGCAGACGTAGCAATGGTGGGAGTCGGCTGTTTCGGTGTACTTCTGCTCGGGTTCGGGCTCGGCATTGTCGAGTCTTCGTGAGTCGAAGCCGGGCTGCGCGAGGTGATCGGGCAGGAAGAAGTTGGGGGTGTTGAAAACGGGTTTGCGACGCCCGGCCCGGATTCCGGTTTCCTGCAGGACGGAATCGATGCGGCGATACTGGGCTTCGGTGCGATCGCGCTCAGCTTTTTTGGCCATGCGGCGCAGTTCGACCTTGTCGGGATTATGCACCTGGGCAACAGCGCGGTGGAGTCGTTCCCTGTCCGCGGCAGAGAGCTTGTCGAGGAGATAACGACCGGAAGCGATAGATTCGAGGACATCGACAGCGGCGCGGACGCGTTCGGTGAACGCTTCGTACGTGGTGTCGTTTTCGGTGGAGGTCAAGATCATATTATCGCGTTCGGGCAGGCTTACCTCACTGCAAGACATTCAGCGTGAGGGGCGGCGGGGCGTAGTAGGCACGTATCTTCCGAGCGGCGGCTTTACCAACCTTCTTTGCCAGTTCGTCTTCCGTGGCGGCTTTGACCATGGCAAGACTCCCCATCTCTTTCAGGAGCTTCTTCACCGTCAGCTCTCCGATCCCCGGAATCAGATCCAGTTCGGAGGTGAGCGTTCTCGCGTTCCTTCTGGTCCGGTGGAATGTCACGGCGAAGCGGTGGGCTTCGTCTCTGATGGTCTGGACCAGGTGCAGGATCGGGGAGAAGCGGTCGAGAATCACCGGCTCGTCCTCTTGCCCTAATACGTAGATGATCTCTTCGCGCTTGGCGATGGACGCTACTGGATGGTTCACGATGCCGATGGCTTCGAGAGCATCGCCCGCGGCGTGCAGCTGTCCTAAGCCTCCGTCGATAAGAATCAGGCCGGGCAGCGGTGTGCCCTCCGCCTGAAGCCTCGAATATCGGCGGGTGACCACTTCCTTCATGCTGGCGAAATCGTCGTTGCCTTCCACGGTCCGGATGATGAATTTGCGATAGTCGGCCTTCTTCATTCCGCCGTTTTCCCAGACCACCATGCTGGCTACTTTATCAGTGCCCTGCACGTGCGAGATGTCGAAGCACTCGATGCGATTCGGGGCCTCGGGCAGCGTGAGAGCATCCTGAAGCGCCTCTTTAATCTTGTCGGACGATGGCTTCAGAATGCGGAAGCGGGCGTCGAAGCTGTGCTTGGCATTGGTCTCGACGAGCCGCATCATGGCCGCTTTCTGACCGCGCTGCGGCGTCCGAATTTCGACCTTGCGGTTCTTCTTCTCGGAAAGCAACTCTTCCATCGTTTCGCTGTCTTCAAAATCGACGGGGACGTGGATGACTCCAGGAACATACTGCTGGTCGAGATAGATCTGCAGCAGGAGCGTGGAGAAGAATTCGGCGGGATCGAACTCGACCTGATCCTCCCAGAAGAACTCGCGGCGATCAACGATCTGCCCGTTGCGCAGGTGGAACAGATTCACCGCGATGAGGGGCGCCTCGGCGTAGATGCCGAAGATGTCGGCCTCGTCGCCGGAGGCGCTATCCATCTTCTGCCGCTCGCCGAGTTCTTCAACAGTGGTCAGAAGATCGCGGACGCCGGCGGCTTCTTCGAAGCGCATCTCTTCTGACGCTTTGGCGATGCGGGCGCGGAGTTCGCGGGCCAGTTCGGTATGGCGCGAGTCGAGGAAGAGGCGGA
>JAOAPO010000593.1 GCA_025462945.1 Bryobacterales bacterium | reverse complement strand
CTGCCGGATGATGCGCGAGAGCATCCAATATGCGCTGGACAATCATGCCGAGGCACTGGAATACGCGATGCAGTTCGCTCGCGACATGGAACCCCGACTCGCGGAGCAGTTCATTGGCATGTACGTCAATCACTACACTGTTGACGCCGGCGAAGTGATTCCCAAAGCTGTGCGCCTTCTGCTGGACAAAGGCTTTGAAATTGGCCTGATCCCGCACAAGGTCGACGTCGAGTTCGCACGCGGCTAGTCTTCTCCCTCACCCACGAGCCGTATCATAATGTTGATGCGCCGCTATCTGTTTGCAATCGTAATGACTTTGGGCTCCGCTTATGCGCAGCGGCCGAAGGATGTTCGTCAGGCGGCTAAGCCAGGCTCTTCAGCCATACCCGTTGTCGCACAATACCTGAACAGTGCCGATCCCGACACTCGAGCGGAGGCTGTGCGTCAGTTGGTGTCCATTGGCGGTAAGGAAATCATTGATCCTCTGCTGCGCGCGACTACCGATCCTGATGCCGAAGTGCAGATACGAGCGACCGACGGCCTGGTGAATTACTACCTGCCGGGTTATGTGAAGCAGGGTCTGGCTTCCACGATCACCCGCGTCGGTGCCGTGGTGAAAGCGAAGTTCAACGACCGCAATGATCAGGTGATTGATGCCTTCGTCGTCGTGCGGCCGGACGTGATTACCGCGCTGGGCAAGGTCGCCAGCGGCGGTATCTCGATGGATAGCCGGGCGAACGCATGCCGCGCTCTCGGCGTCCTGCGGGGACAGCTTGCTCTTGAGCCGTTGATCGAAGCCTTGCGGACGAAGGATAGCCGGGTGATGTTTGAAGCTCTGATCGCGATCCAGAAGATGCGCGATGCGTCTGCCGGTCCTCGCGTGGCTTATCTGGTGCGCGACCTTGACGACAAGGTGCAGGGCGCTGCGATCGAGACCGTCGGTCTGCTCCGGACCAAAGAGGCGCTTCCGGCGCTGCGTAATATCGTGGCGAATCCCCGAAACAAGAACGCGGAGCGAGCGGCACTGGACGCTCTGGCGCTGATGCCGGAACCGGGCGACGCCGCTGTGCTGCAGGGATACCTTACGGCGAAAGAGGACAGGCAGAGGGCCAGTGCGGCGGAAGGGCTTGGCCGGATCGGGGACCCTGCGCTGCGGGCGTCCGTCGATAAGCTTTGGAAGGAAGACGAAAAAATGCTGCCCCGGCTGGCGGCGGCGTTCGCGCTGGTGCTGGGCGGGGAAATTGAGACCGCCTCAGATACACCTTTGCGCTACCTGATCAATACGCTGAACTCAGCTTCATATCAGGAAGTGGCACAATCTTACCTCGTGGAAGCCGCGCGAAGGCCTGCTGTCTGCCAGGCGCTGTATCAGCCGCTGGAACAGGGGACCAAAGGTGAGAAGATGCAACTCTCCCGCATACTCGGCGCGAGCGGGGAGGGCGACGCGATACCGTATCTTGACAGGGTGAGCCGGGATTCGGATATCGAAGTCGCACAGGAAGGACTGCGGGCCCTGAGATCTCTCAGAGCCCGCCTGAAACTGTGAACTACTTCTTTTTCTGCTGTTTCTGCTGACCGACGCGGACCTTATTCATCGCCGATTTCGCATCGGTGAAGGCTTTATGATCGTGGCGCGAGACTGCGTCGTTGAGATACGCATCGACGTTGGCTTCGCGCGGCAGAACGGCCATTACTGTGAAAGAATCGTTGCAAGTGGGGCAGAACGGACGGAACCGCTTAACATTCGGGATTGCCATAACAGGTCGATTTTAGCAGATCAGCTGGCCAGAGGCAGACTCTCACGGTTAAACGTGGAAATGATCTCGTTTCGGCCTTCCGTCGGGATGCCGGCGCGATCCAAACAATTCTGCCGTCGCAGTGCACTCCAAAAGTCCTCCGGGGCCGTGCTTTCAATCATCGAGGTCAGGTCTTCAGCCAGAAACACGACGTGTGCGACCGCGTTTCTGGTGGCTTCGGGTCGGTGGTGCAGATTCACGGCGTCCACCAGATCCTGCGGTAAGTTCCACAATTTCAACACCTCTGCGCCGACTGAGGCATGATCCCTTCCGGTTGCTAATGTTTCGGCATAAGTGAGGGGAAACCCCTCTGCCAGCCACGCGGACGTGGCTGCAACGTCACGTGCCGGACCTCGGAGCAGAGCCAGTCGACCGACGTCATGAAGCAGGCCTGCTGAATAGGCGAGGCTGCTGTCGATCCCGCAGAGCCGTGCGAACTGCCAGGAAAGGTCGGCCACCAGCTGGGAGTGCGCCCAGGCCTGCTGCAAGGCTGGTGAGATGAAGAGACCGGAGAAGCACGCCGAAAGCAAAGTCTTGCGCGCCTCGGGGATGCCGAGGCGCTGGATGGCGCTGCGTACCCCGCAGATCTCGTAACGGGACCCGAAGCGGGCCGAGTTCGCGGCGCTCAGCACTCTCGCGGTCATAACCGGATCGCCCGCTGCGACGGATTCGAGTTGAGACATTGTTGCTGACTGCTCGGTGGTTCGGAGCAGCGCGAAGGCTGACGACAGGAGTACCGGCATGTGCGGCGGCATCTGCCCTCGCCCGGGCTCGTTCCATGCCAGCATCTTGCAGAGCGAGGCTTCCGCGTTGCCCCAGCGCGTGTCGGCTGGTTCGGCTGTCGCGAAAAACTCGTGGATCGCTTCGGCGACGGAGCGTCCTTCGCACGCGGCGAACTCGGCCGCCATATCGAACGCGGCACAGACTTCCAGGTTGACTGAGGGGTCCTGGTGCAGCGCGTTCAGACGAGTGGCGAGCGCCGCAACACGCTGCTTTTGCGAGGTCCGCGAGTCGGGTGCGAGCGCACTTGGCTGGTTCAAAGTCGGTGTCGACAAGTTGTGTTCTCCCTGCTTACAACTGTCTATCGGCAGTCCGCGGGAAAGTTTTAGGGCAAATCCGAAAATAATTATTTGTACCCGCTGGCGAGGAGGGTGGCCCGTCCCTCGCCTGTGACCAGGAAATGGCAGAAGGAGGCGGCCGCGTCGCGCTGTTTCGATGCTGAAACCACTCCCAGAGCCTGTTCGATCGGCTGGTACAGGCGCGCATCTATCTCTGTTACCGTGCCCTTCTCGTTCAGAAGCAACGCTTTAGGCGCGAAGACAGCGTCAGCGTTCCCGGTGACGCCATACTGTTTGGCCATGGCAACGCTGCCGGCGTAGACCAGCCGGGACTGCACCCTGGCCAGCAGTCCCGCCCGCTTCAGGGCCTCCACGGCCGCGGCTCCATACGGCGCGAGCTCCGGACGGGCCAGCGCGATGGTGCGAATGCCGGGCGCTACCAGGTCTTCGAACCGTCGCGGCTCAACGGCCGTGGGGAACCAAAGGGCCAAAATGCCGATGGCGTAGATCGCCCGGCTCTCCTTCACCAGAATGCCTTTCGGGACCAGTTCGTCAACGTGTGAGGTGTCGGCAGCGCAGAAGACGTCGAAAGGCGCGCCGTCCTGCAACTGACGCGCAAGCTGCGCAGTAGAAGCAAAGCTGAAGACGACTCTTATACCTGTGAGCTGCTGGAACTTCTCAGCCAGGCGCGGTGCGAGGCCGGTCAAATTCGAGGCCGCACCGACACTGATCTGGCGGCGTGCAGGTTCGGCGGCTGAGAGCGTCGCGGCTGTGAGGTGGGCGAAGAGTTCTCGGCGGTGCATCATTCACGCATCTTCCAGAGTCACAGATCTTCCGAAACCATTTCCGTTCCCGGTGCGAATATACAAGTATGCGGCATTTGTCCCTGAGAGCTGGAATCTGTGTATTTGCCGTGGTTTGCGTGGCCCAGCAGGTGTTCGCGCAGCAGGCGCTCACGGTGGACAAGCTGACGGAGTTCATCAAATCGTCGATCGCCCAGAAGCTGCCCGACAAAGAGGTCGCGGCATACCTTGCAACAATCAAGCTGACCAGCAAGCTGGAAGATCGCGCCGTCGAGGATCTGCAAGGGTTGGGGGCTGGCCCAAAGACCATCGCCGCGCTCAACCGTCTGGTAGAGCAGTCCGCCACGTTATCGATCGCCGCACCCAAGCCGCCCGCTCCGAAATACGTCGAGCCGCCCGCTCCCTCCCTGGCCGACCAGAAGAAGATTTTGGATGAGGTTCGCAGTTACGCGCTGAACTACTCGAAGACGCTGCCCGACTTCATCTGTTTGCAGCTGACCCGCCGGTCTGTGGATACGCGATATCAGCCAGGCAGCATGGGCTCCTGGACGCCGGCGGACCGGATTGTTGAGAAGCTGAGCTACTTCGACCAAAAAGAAAAATACGAAGCCATTTCCGTCAACGAGACGCCGATGTACGGCAAGACCTGGGAGAACCTGGGCGGGTCGATCTCACGCGGCGAGTTCGGCAGTCTGCTGCGCGATGTCTTCGAAGAAGGCACGTCGGCCGATTTCCAGTGGGACCACTGGGGACGGCTGCGGAATCGTCTCTGCTATGTCTTCCGATATCACGTGAATGCCAGTCGGTCGCGCTACTCCGTTGATTACGAGCGCAAGCAGCAGGCGGTGCCGGCCTATCATGGTCTGGTTTATGTGGAGAAGGGCAGCAACGTGATCACGCGCCTGACGATTGAGCCTGAGATGCCCGAGGGCTTCCCGGTTCAGGAGATCCACCAGACCATCGATTACAACTTCTTCGATATCAGCGGCCGGCAGTATCTGTTGCCCATGTACTCCCAAGTGCAGAGCCGCGCCGGTCGCTTCGGCAGCCGCAACGAGATCGAGTTCCGCAAGTATCAGAAGTACGCGGCTGATACGTCGATCAAGTTCGACGATGTCGAGGACACCACGATTCCTGAGGATCAGAAGAAGGAAGATCCGAAGCCCGGAGCCCCGGCGCCTTCCGCGCAGCCGCAGAAGTAGCCAGCCTTCTTTGACCTAACCCCCGTTGATGATGCGGTAGATGTGGGCACCGTATTTCTCTACCGTGTTCAGGCCGATGCCGGGAATCGACAGCAACTCCGCTGCGGTCGACGGGCGCGTCTTCGCGATCCCGTCGAGCACTTTGTCCGTGAGGACGCGGAACGCCGGTACGCCCTGCCTTTTTGCCACAGCCAGCCGCCAGTCTCTCAGTTGCTTGTCGAGCTCGCTGTGATCTTCGGTGGCCGCGGGCGTCCGGGTCCGTGGCTTCGCGGCGATTGCGGGCGATGTCGCGGGCTTCTTCTTCGACACAACCTTCTTCTTTTTGCGCCCCTTTGCGGAAGTCGACACTGCGCTCTCACGGATCTTCAGTTCCAGCGGTGAGTCGTCGTTCAGGTACTCGGCGTCCCGTGTGCGGAACGCGCGGCGATAGGGGATCTGCCGACCGTCTTTCTCGAACATCTCGTCGGTTAGTTTCACGAGGCCTGCGCGGGCGAGGGCGTCCATCACGTCCTCAAGGCCGTCGCGAGAGATGCCCAGCGGTGTAGCGAGGTCCGTGTGTAGCTTGCCTACCGAGCGCCCATTTCCCACGAGTTCATCCAGGATGTTGCGGGCCAGCGTAATCTCCGGCTCACTCGGTTCCCGGAACCTTTGCGCGATGGTCTCTTCCGGTGCGCAGAAGTCGCAGATGCCGCACGGCTGCTGCGCGTCTTTCATATCCCCGAAGTGGCGGACCAGGCTCGCCATGCGGCACTGGCTGCTCTGCGAGAAGCGGATGACCTGCTCGATCTGTTCTTTCTTCTGCTCACCCTGCGCAACGTAAGAGTCACGCCAGTCGGCCGTCCCGCGGATCACTGCGCCCGCGTAGTCCACCAGCGCCCCGCCGTGTGTCCAGAGCTTTTCGAGAGCCTTCTCGAAGACCTCATCCGCGAGCCGAAGCTGCTTGCCGATCAGTTCCCCGGGCTGCGACTGTTCCGTCAGCCGCGCGAAGATCTTATCGAGGATCGTGACGTCCGGATAGTCGCGTTCGAAGAAGAAATCATGCGTGTGCCGGTCGGCGTATGAGTGCATGAGAATCGCACGGCTCGGCTGTCCGTCACGACCCGCGCGGCCCACCTCCTGGTAGTACGCCTCCACGCTGCCAGGCAGCGCCGTATGGATAACGGAGCGGACGTCGGCTTTGTCGATCCCCATGCCGAAGGCGATTGTGGCGACGATGACGTCCAGCTTGCCTGCGAGAAAGCGCTCCTGCACGGACGACCGCTTTTCCGAATCGAGCCCTGCGTGATAGGCGGCGGCGGAGAAGTGTTCCGAAAGCAGGGCTGCGACGCTTTGCGCCTGCTTGCGGCTGGGCGTATAGACAATGGCGGGGCGGCGCTCATCGTCCATCAGGATCTGGAGAGCGAGGTCCGGGCGGCGCGACGGCGGTGCTTCCACTACCTCGATTGCGATGTTGTCGCGGCGGAAGCCATGCACGAAGCTCGAGGTTTCACCCAGCGCCAACTGAGAACGGATATCCTGCTGCACGCGCGTCGTGGCCGTGGCGGTCAGCGCAATCACAGGGGCAGGCCGAAGGGAAGGGAGATAGCTGCCGAGCAGCCGATAATCGGGCCGGAAATCATGGCCCCATTGCGAGATGCAGTGCGCCTCGTCGATCGCGATCAGCGAGGGCTTGCGCTTCGCCAGCATCTCAGGAAAGCCTGTGACGCGAAGGCGTTCCGGAGCTATAAAGAGAAACTGCAGCTTGCCGCTCAGATAGTCAATGCAGACTTGCCGGGAAGCCGCGCGATCGCGGCCGGAGTGGATGCACTCGACAGCGAGCCCCAGCTTGCGGAGCTTCGAGAACTGATCTTCCATCAGAGCAATCAGAGGGCTGATCACCAGCGTGGTGCCGCCCAGAGCGACCCCGGGGAGTTGGTAGCAGAGTGATTTGCCGGCACCGGTCGGCATAACCAGCAGGACGTCGCGGCCCCGCATCACAGCGCGGCAGACCTCTTCCTGATTGGCCCGGAAGGACGCGAAGCCGAAGGTGCGGTGCAGAATGTCCGGCAGTTCTTCTTCGCGCGCGGGCTCCGAGCGAGGCTCTATTACGGGCAGCGGGGCACGTGCCGGTGCTGATGCCGATGGCAGGGACGCGGTCTTCGGACCTGCCGGCGACCCAGAGCTGCCATCGCCAGGCGGACGGCCTGCAGGCGGCCATTCCCGAGGCGCGGCAGGCAGCGCACCCACTTTACCCACCACGTCGCGCACGTAGCCTTCAATGCCGTGAATGAAGGGGTCAAGTTCCGCTTTGCCACGCTCGATGCGCTTCAGGAAGGCTTCCCACTGGCCCGTCATCGCGGGACTTCTCACTTCCGGGTGCACAACCTCGATCAGTCGAACACCCTTGTCGGTCGCCAGCAGATTGCGGGCTTCGCGTGCTATGTACTCACGCTTTAGCAGAATCTCGATGATGGCGGCGCGAGTGGCAGGAGTGCCGAGGCCATTGTCCTTCATGGCATCGGAGAGCTCTTTCTCGTCGAGCGTCTTGCCTGCCGTCTCCATGGCGGTGAGCAGCGTCGCTTCAGTGAAGCGCTTCGGCGGCCGTGTCTTCTTCGAGACCCCTTTCGCGTCGAGGACGTCCTGCGGCTGGCCCTGCGTTAAGCCGGCGGGCAGGGTCTGGTCGTCGTCCTCAGCCGCTGCTTCGCCCTTCTTCGCGGACTTTTTCTTCTCCGTCTTCAGGTCGAGGACCTTCCAGCCAACCTGCTGAATGGCCTTGCCCGAGGAGTGGAATCGATCGACGATTTCGCTGCTCGTAACAGCGGTGATAACTGTTGTGATGGACCACACGTGATCGTCGTGCCAGGCGCTGAGCAGGCGACGGCAGATGAGGTCGTAGATTCGCCGCTCATCCGGCGACAGATCGTTGGGCGTTACAGCGGTCGGGATGATCGCGTGGTGATCGCTGACCTTCGTGTCGTCGATGAAGCGTTTGCTCAGCGGACGCTCTCCGGTGCCGGGCGCCAGCAGTTCGCGATACGGCCCCGCTATCGCGGCGACGACCTTCGGCAGCGTTCGGCCGACGTCCGCTGACAGAAAGCGACTGTCGGTTCTGGGATAGCTGATGACCTTGTGGCGCTCGTACAGGATCTGGGCGGTGTCCAGCGTCTTCTGCGCGCTGAACCCGAAGAGCCGGTTGGCGTGGCGCTGCAGTTCGGTCAGATCATAAAGCGCCGGTGGACCCATGCGCTGGGTCTCAGCTTTATCCGATTCGATCGCAGCCGTGCCCTTTTTGGCCCGGGCAACAATCGCCTTCGCTTCTTCGCCATCGGGCGCGAGCCGAGAGGTCTTGCGAATATCCTGCGCGTCGCGGAACCAGGTTCCGGCGTAACTCTCAGCCTGTGGCTTGCCGGTGGGGCGGAAGATTGCCACCACCTCCATGTAGTCCTCTGGGACGAAAGCTCGGATGGCCAGCTCCCGCTCGACGACCATCGCCAGCGTAGGCGTCTGCACACGGCCCACACTGATGTCGCCACCGTAAGCGAGGGCGTAGGCACGGGAGAGATTCATTCCGACCAGCCAGTCTGCGCGGCTTCGTCCCCGCGCGGCGGCGGCCAGGGCGTCGTAGTCCGCGCCCGGCTTGATCGTGTCGAAACCCCGCCTTATCGCGTCCGGAGTCAGAGACGATATCCAGAGCCGGTCGAAAGGCTTGGAGCAACCGGCGGCTTCGTAGATGTACCGGAAGATCAGTTCGCCTTCGCGCCCGGCGTCAGTCGCACAGATGATGCGCGCGATCCTCGGCGAGTTCAGGATTTTGCGGACGGTTTCGAACTGGTCTCGGGTCTTGTCGCCGATGACCAGCGGCCAGGCGTCGGGCAGCATTGGCAGAGATTCACGCCGCCATGACTTCCATTCGGCACGGATTTCGTGGGGCTGCCCCAGCGCCGCGAGGTGCCCAATAGCCCAGGTCACGACATAGCCGTTGCCGTGCATGTAGCCGTCGCCGCGGGTGTTGGCGCCGAGCACCTTGGCAATGTCCCGCGCCACAGACGGCTTCTCGGCCAGCACGGCTATACTTCCGGATTCGCGCGTGGCCTCAGTCAATCCTCTATTTTAGCGGCGAGCAGGGTTTAGAGCCGGTTGATGAGGCTCGCGACGTATCCGGCACCGAAGCCATTGTCGATATTCACCACCGTAACGTTACTCGCGCAGCTGTTCAGCATGCCCAGCAAAGCTGCCAGGCCGTGGAAGCTGGCGCCATAGCCAATGCTGGTCGGCACGGCGATTACAGGTACCGAAACCATGCCGCCAACCACGCTGGGCAGGGCACCCTCCATCCCGGCGCAAACGATGATCACTCGCGCACTCGCCAGACGGTCGCGGCTGCCGATCAGACGATGAATGCCGGCGACACCGATGTCGTGGATGGACTCGACCTCGTTGCCCATAACCTCGGCTGTGATCTGCGCTTCTTCTGCAACTGGGATGTCGCTGGTCCCGGCGCAGACTACAGCGATCTTGCCCTTGCCGTGTACTACCTTCTCGCGCCAGAAGCGGATAGCGCCTGAAAGCGGGAAGTACTCGCCCCCAGGCAGCTCGGTCATGACTTTTTCGGCCATGGCCGGTGTGGTGCGCGTGATCAGGACGTTCCCGCCATGCTCCAGCAGCTTCGTCGCGATCCCGACAACATGTTCCGGTGCTTTTCCCAAGCCAAAGATCACTTCGGGCACGCCGTGGCGCAGAGAACGGTGATGGTCTACCTTCGCGAAGCCAATATCTTCGAACGGCATATGACGCAATCTCGTCAGCGCCGCATCTATATCGGTAGAGCCACCGCGAACTTCTTCGAGGAGTCTGCGCAGTTGGTCTTCGGTCATCTTCTGCCAACTTATCAGAACAGGGTCGGTGTGTTGGCTAAAATAGGAATTCCTCACCAATGTTCCTGCAACGTCTGCGCCTCACGCTCGACATGATCAAATTCGAGCACTCGGTGTTCGCGCTTCCGTTCGCACTCACGGGCGCGTTGCTGGCGTTCCGTCAAACGGGCGGTTTCTCCCGACGGGGCTGGATCGTGCTCGCCTGGGTCATAGTCGCGATGGTCGGCGCGCGTTCGGCTGCCATGGCTTTCAATCGTCTGGTGGACGCGGAGATCGACGGCCGCAACCCGCGCACCCGGTCGCGCCATATCCCCGCCGGGCAGTTGTCGAAGGGGTTTGGCTGGGCGTTCACGATTGTTTCCAGCCTCGTGTTCTTCGTTGCAGCGTGGCAACTGAACCCGCTTTGCCTCAAGCTCGCACCTCTGGCGCTGGGCGTCGTCTTTATCTACTCGTACACGAAGCGCTTCACTACCTTTGCTCACCTCGTGCTCGGCTTCGCTCTGGGTATCGCCCCGGCGGCCGCGTGGATCGCAGTGACCGGCGCGCTCGATCCTCGGATTCTTTGGCTGACCGCCGCGGTCATGTTCTGGACGGCGGGCTTCGATGTCATCTATTCCTGTCAGGATTACGAATTCGACACGGCGGCCCAGCTCTTCAGTATCCCCAGCGATTTTGGGATTCCGCGGGCGCTCATGATCGCGCGCCTGCTGCACGTCCTGATGATCATCTCGCTGGGTTTCCTTGTGCATCAGTTACATCTGGGAGCACTCGCCATCGCTGGAATTGGCGCTGTCGGTTCGCTGCTCCTGTACGAGCACGGCATCGTGAAACCCACC
>JAOAPO010000246.1 GCA_025462945.1 Bryobacterales bacterium | reverse complement strand
GCACATCATTGCGGGCCAGGCGACCGATCTCGCCGGACCCAATATCGAAGTGGAAGCCTTCGTTCCTGATGTCCGACCTGCGTACGAGAGAGCCGGCATGGTGCTGGCACCGCTGGTAGCGTCGGCGGGGACCAACATCAAGGTGCTGGAAGCCATGGCGATGGAACGAGTGGTTGTAGGTACGCCTGCGGGCTTCAATGGTCTTCCGCTACACCCCGGCATCGACTGCCTTCTGGCGCACACCGGTCCGGAGATGGCCGCGGCAATCCGGGGCGGGGCGCAGCGCACCATGGAACTCGCCGCACGTGCCACAGCGGAAACGTTCGACTGGACTGTGATGGGCAGGCTGCAGCAGGAGCTCTACTCTGATTTATCATCAACTTGATGTCTGAACCCGTTCTGCAACCCATGCCCCCGTTCATGCCCCTGAACAACGTCGTTACCGATACCACCACTGCTGCCGCCCTCGAAGAGAACGGCATGCCGCTGAAGATCTACTTCAACGGCCCGACGGGCCAGCTGAAGGGCATGATCGCCGGAAGTCTCCTCCTGGATCCCGGTGCTTCTCCGCACCCTCCACACCAGCATCCGGAAGAAGAATTCATGCTCGTGACACAAGGTAATGGCGAGATCTTCGTGGATGGAAAGACGTACCAGGTCGGGCCGGGAGCGATGATGTACTGCGCCGGAAATCACTTCCACGGCATCACCAATACGGGCACGGACAAGATGCTTTTCTACTTTTGGAAATGGCAGGCCTGAAGCCGTAACGCACTCCGACTGAACCCGCTGGCTCCTCCGTGCGGCATTGAAATTGCTTTACCTCGGGGCAGTGGAGTTAACAATGCGCGTCGAGAACGTCCTCAAGTCAGTCATGGGACTGAGTTGTGTCCCACTTTGCCTCCGCTTCCGGAGGTGCGTCGTTGTCTCTCAATATTCTTCTGGCTGAGGATAACCCCGGCGACGTCTTCCTCGTACGGCGGGCACTGAACGAGCACCACGTTGATTTCGACCTGCATGTGGTGAGGGACGGTGCCGAAGCTCTCGAGTTCGTAACCCATATGGGGCATCCGGGGGAACCGCCTTGCCCGGATGTCGTGCTTCTGGACCTCGACCTGCCGAAGGTGGATGGCTCAGAGATACTGCGCGCATTTCGTACACGCCCGGAGTGCCGGTCAACACCGGTGGTGGTCGTGAGTTCGTCCGATTCACAACGGGACCGCGCCCGCGTGATCGGGCTGGGTTCCGTTAGCTACTTCCGGAAGCCCTCGGAGTTAGACGAGTTCATGCTGCTGGGGGCGCTGGTGGCAAGGGTCGCCGGGCACATTTAGCAGGATGCCGCCGGGGCTGAACCAGGAAATTACTGCAGGAGGAATCAATCACCGATGTCTGTCCGTTTGCAAAACAGCCAGGAGGAAGATTTGCTCACCGCCACGGGTATCGAGGGGCTCGACGATATTCTCCATGGCGGCTTCCCGCATGGCCACTTTTTTCTCGTGGAAGGTGAGCCCGGCTCGGGCAAGACGACTCTCGGGCTGCAGTTCCTGATGGACGGCGCGCGGCAAGGCGAGTCCGTGCTCTACGTCACGCTCTCTGAATCACGGCGGGAGATCGAAAAAGTTGCCCGCTCGCACCATTGGTCGCTCGAGAACGTCACGATTTACGAGTTCACGCCGCAGGAAGAAAGTCTGCGGCCCGAAGACCAGTACTCTGCATTTCATCCCTCCGACATCGAGTTCGAAGACGCCACGCAGAGCATCCTCGCCCAGGTGGAACTGCTGCAGCCCGCCCGTGTGGTCCTTGATTCACTTTCCGAGATCCGTCTGCTGGCGCGCGACTCGCTGCGTTACCGTCGACAGGTGCTGGCGCTGAAACATTTTTTCAACAATCGGAACTGCACGGTCCTGCTGCTGGACGACAGAACTTCTGAAGCGCACGACCTGCAACTCCAGAGCATCGCTCACGGCGTCCTGATGCTTGAGAAGGTGCCGCGAGAGTATGGAAATACCAGGCGGCGCCTGCAGATTTCGAAGATGCGTGGGGCGATCTACCGGGAGGGTTACCACGACTACGGCTTCCAGACCGGCGGGATTCAGGTCTATCCTCGGCTGGTCGCTGCCGAACATCGACAGGTGTTCCCGGATGGCGTGGCTTCCAGTGGGATCCCGGCCCTCGACAGCCTTTGGGGCGGCGGACTGGAGCACGGTACCAGCAGCCTTCTTTTAGGTCCGGCCGGCGTGGGCAAGTCTTCCATCGCCCTCGCCTACTCGGTGGCCGCAGCCCGGCGTGGCGAGAAGGTTTCTATCTTCCTCTTCGAGGAGTGGATTCCGCTTGCGATGAAGCGTGCAGCGGGTCTCAACCTGGATGTCCAACCGCACGTCGAGAGCGGCAGCATTCAGATGCAGCAGATAGACCCGGCCGAACTGTCGCCCGGCGAATTCATCCAGAAGGTTCGACGTGCGGTCGAAGAAGACGGGGCTAAAGTTGTCGTCATCGACAGCCTGAACGGCTTCATGAACGCGATGCCCGGCGAGCAACACCTCGTCCTCCAGATGCATGAACTGCTGGCCTTCCTCGGTCAGAAACGGGTGGTGACCATCCTGGTGTTGTCGCAAGCGGGCCTCATGGGCACCGGCATGGCCTCGCCGGTGGACCTTAGCTATCTTGCGGACAATGTGATGTTATTCCGCTACTACGAGGCGAATGGCCGCGTCCACAAGGCGCTGTCCGTGGTCAAAAAGCGCGGCGGCTACCACGAAGACACGATCCGTGAATTGACCATGAGCAGCGAAGGTCTGAAGATCGGGCCGCCGCTTACCGACTTTCGCGGCATCCTCACCGGTGTTCCGAGTTCATATGCAGATGGGCGCACCGTCGAAGGCAGGGATGCTGGCTCCTGATAGAGAACCGGTCAGCGAACGCATTCTGATTCATGCGCCATTCGGGCGGGACGGAACCCTGATCGAGAGCGAACTGAAGGCCGCGGGCTTTACGGCTTTGGTCTGCAAATCTGTTCAGGATCTGTGTTCCCGCGTGGGGGACGGGGCGGGCGCGGCGCTGGTCGCGGATGAAGCTCTCTCGCCGCAGGGTATCGCCCTGCTCGCGGAGCAACTCGCACATCAGCCGCCGTGGTCAGACTTTCCGCTCATCGTGATGACCACCGGCGGCGCGGCGACGCGCGACAGCCATTATCGCGTCACGCTGCTTCGTCCACTGGGGAACGTTAGTCTGCTGGAACGGCCGCTGCGGCCCGTGACGCTGGTCGCGAGTCTGCGAGCAGCTCTGCGGGCGCGGCAACATCAGTACCAGCTCTGCCGGCATTTGATGCAACTGGAGTCGAGCGAACAGGCTCTGCGGCGGAGCGAGGCACGATTCCGGTTCCTGAGTGAGCTGGGTGAAGCGACTCGTTCAGTCAGCAATGCAGATGAGGTGACTGCACTGGTGGCGCAGCGGCTTGCCCGCCATCTGAGCGTCTCGGGCTGCGCTTACGCCACCGTTGACCCCGAGGCCGGCGAGGTCACGGTGATCCACGACTACACAACGGAAGGCCCCGGCACCACTGGCAAATACCCGCTCTCACTGTTTGGCGGCCGCGTGCTCGAGGATTTGCTGCATGGCCGTACCCTCGTGGTGAGAGATCAATTCGAGGCCTTGCGCGGGCACGAGAACGTCGCGGCTTTCGCGCATCTTGAATTGCGGGCAATCATCTGCTGTCCTCTTGTCAAGCAGGGCGACATCGTCGCGATCATGGCGATCCACCAGGCTCTGCCGCGGGACTGGACCAAAGACGAGATCGAACTCGTCGAAGAGGTGGTGGAGCGCTGTTGGGCTTACATTGAACGCGAACGCTCCGTTGCGGAACTGGCAGCGAACAATCAGATCCTGCAGCGCACAAACCAGGAATTGGTGCGCGCGAATCGTGAACTCGAGGAGTTCGCGTACGTTGCGAGCCATGATCTGCAGGAACCTCTCCGCATGGTGAAAATCTATTCGCAACTGATGTTGAAGCGCATGGATCCGCAGGATGAGGCGCTTCGGGAA
>JAOAPO010000478.1 GCA_025462945.1 Bryobacterales bacterium | reverse complement strand
TGTGTTCCTGGAAGGTGACGGCTAGGTAGTCGAGAAGTTCGGGGTGGGTCGGGGGCGCGCCCTGGCTTCCGAAGTCGTCAACGGAGCGCACGATGCCCTCACCGAAGTGCCACTGCCAGACGCGGTTCACGAAGACGCGGGAGACGAGCGGGTTTTCGGGGGAGATCATCCAGTTGGCGAGGATCAGGCGGCGGTTGGTGCCGTTCCATTCAGGGTGCTCAGCCGGGTCAGGGAAGGCGAGGGGCTTACTTGGATTGTCCAGCACCATCGGGATGCCCGGCTTCACTTCGGCGCCGGGGGCGAGGTAGTTACCGCGCTGCAGGATGTAGGTGGAAGAGGGGGTCCGGGAGACGTCCCAGGCGGCCTCAATGTAGTTGGGCGGAACCTTGGATTTGCTCCGGCGGGAGAGGCGCTTGACCTGAATCTCTTCCTTCCAGGTGGCGAGTTCAGGGAAGCGCTTTTCCATCTCCTGGTCGGTGATGAAGTCTTTGGCGGCGTTGCGGTCGACTTCGAGGTCGGGGTCGTTCTCGAGGTCTTTGCGGAGCTGGGCGCGCTTTGCAGCGTCCGTCATGTCGCGGCCGGCCTTGAGCTCGGCGCGGTAACGCTGATAGGTGGCTTCGAGGAGATCGTCGAGGCGGCGCAGGGCTTTCGTATCGCTGCTGGTAACGTCTTTGATCCAGGCTTCTTTCGACGTGTCATCCATGTCGAGAACCATGCGGCTGGGCCAGGGACCGAAGTTCAGGTCGCCCGCGAGCCAGTTTTCCGGATCCCAGACGGCCTGATAGATGGACATCAGCTTGTAGTAGTCTCGCTGGAGGAGGGGGTCGAACTTGTGATCGTGGCAGCGGCTGCACTGGACGGTCAGGCCCATCGTGGCTGAGAGGCTGGTCTCCATGGCCTTCTGCTGTGCGTCGAAGTACTTGTCGACTTCGTAGATGGTTTGGTTGTCCGTGATGTCGGCGGTCGTGCGGAGGAAGCCGGTTGCGGTCAGGGGCTCGATCTGGTCGGGAGTGGGGTGGGTTCCGGGCTTGTAGTTCACCAGTTGATCGCCAGCCATCTGCTCCAGAAGGAAGCGGTTGATGGGCTTGTTCTTGTTGATGGCGTTGATGACGTAGTCGCGGTACTTCCAGGAGACTTCGCGATCGCTGTCTCCGGCGTCACCTCGTGAATCCGAGTACCCGGCAACGTCGAGCCAGTGGCGGCCCCACTGCTCCCCGTAGTGCGGAGACTGCAGGAGGGTGTCGATGACCTTTTCCCACGCGTTGGGTGTCTTGTCGTCCACGAACGCTTTGACGTCTGCGGGAGTGGGGGGCAGGCCGGTGAGGTCGAGGTATGCGCGCCTGATGAGGGTGGGGCGGTCGGCCTCAGGCTGCATCTTCCAGCCTTTACTTTCGAGGCGGGCAAGAATAAATCTGTCGATGTCGTTGCTGACCTGAGCCTTGCCGGCGACGTTCGGGAGGGCGGGTTTAACGGGCTTCTGGAACGACCACCAGGCGCGGTCTTTGGCGGTGATCCGGGCGGCGTCTTTCTGTCGGGCTTCGGCCTCGGTTTCGGGGGCGACGGTGGGGAAACGACCCTGCTCGATGTAGGCGTGGATGGACTGTTTGTCGGCCGCGTTCAGCTTGCCACCCTGGGGCATCTGCCCACTCTCAATCAGCTTCCAGAGCAGACTGCGCTCGGGCTTACCGGGGGCGATGACGGGTCCGCTGGTGCTGCCCTTCATCATGCCGGCGAAGGAGCTGAGGTCGAGTCCGGCCATCTGCTGTTTGGCTCCGTGACAGGACACGCAGTTCTTTTCGAAGACTGGCAGGATTTCACTGCTGAAGAGCGGTGCGCGCTGAGCGAACGCCGGGGCCGACATCGCGACCAGCGCCAGGCTTATCGATATGAGACGCGAGTTGGTGTGTACATGAAGCTGCATGGCTTTTGCTTGGTCCTGTGGCACAACTTTATCGAAATTTCGCGTTATCCAAAAGCGATGATGGATCTGATCGGCGGTAAGTACAAGTTGCAAGCTGTCTGTTACGGCTTGTTACGTAGACTTTTCAATCACTTAGCGGCGGCGTGGTCGCCCGGGATGACCTTGCCGAATTTGGGGACCAGGACCTTATTTGTGAACTCGTCGTGTTTCCGGAGGTCGTCCATGGCCTCCTTCAGGCTCATCTTTTTGACGACGTCTCGGACGACGGCCTCGCCGTCCTTGCCCCACTGCTCCCGTTCGCCGGCAGTCTTGGGTAGGACAGGGCTGCTGCCGCCGTGAGCCATCACGTCGGGAACCCAGGAGCCGAGCGTCTCGCTGCCTGAGTAGCCCAGTTTGCCCAGACCCGCCAGTCCGGTGTTCTCGGGCACGGGTCCGGTGGCGCTCGACTCCGCTTTCCCGTAGTCGCTCTGGAGCGGGATGTCGATGATGCGGCCCGCGAGGTAATGTGTTCCGTACATCAGCTTTCCCCTTGCGTCGGGAGCGAGGTTCAGGCGAGGCAGGTAGTGGTCCATATCGATATAGAGGATGGGGACGTGCTTTTCGTCAAAGAACTCACGGACCATCACGCCTGCGGTGAGAGGCGCCGGACCCTGGCCCATCGAGATGTACACCTGGCGTCGGAAGCCCTGGCGCAGCAGCGATTCGGCGACCTGTCGCAGGAAGGCGGTGCCCTGCGAGGGAGTGATGTTGACCGTGGCTGAGGCGATCATCGTGGTACCTGGGTATGACCAGATCAGCCCGGGCATGTACAGCGCGTCGAGCTCCTCGGCCATGGCGATCGACATTCCCAGGGGGGAGACGTAGTCACGGTCGCTGGGCATGATGCCGTTGGTCTCGACCGCCCCGACCGGGATGAAGATGATGTCATTGCGTTTCAGGTAGTCGGCGACCTGGATTTGGCTGAGGCGCGTCATGTCACGGGTGTGCAGCTTCCGGACCTGGGCGGAGGCGGGGGACAGACAAGCCAACAAGGGCACCAGGACGGCGAGCATCTGGATCTTACGCATTTATGAAATTCCTTTCCTGTCAGGCGAAAGTTTATTCTCTGGCCGCACCGAATGCAAGCGTAAAACGTTGCGCCCCTGGTGGGTATGTTAGAGAATCATATTCGCCGGGAGCGTGGGTCTGTGTCGCAGAAGTCTACGGAGTCTATCGACGCGTTGGTAATGCAGATCGTGGAGAGCGAGAGCTTTCGGTCGGCACCGATGATGCGGACGCTGCTCACGTTTCTTTGGAAACACCGCGGGGAAGGGCTGAGCGAGTACGCCGTGGCGGTGGATGTTTTGGGCAAGCCGGCGGACTTCGATCCCCGCATCGATTCCTCGGCTCGGGTTCAGATTTCGCGGCTGCGGGCGAAGTTGAAGGAGTTTTATCAGGCGCAGGAAGGGTTCCCGCTAAAGCTGTCGATTCCTCTGGGGAGCCATGAGGTTCAGTGGACGCTCCTGCAGCCGGAGGAGGAGCCGGTCGTAGCTCCGCCGCCATCCGTCGTGCCACGACGGTATGCGGTGGCTGCGGCTGTGGTCGTGGTGGCGCTGGCTTCGGTGTGTCTGCTGCAGTTCGTCCGGATCCGCAGGCTGGAGGCGGCTGGGACACCGGCTTCGGCGCCGCTGCCGCGCTTCTGGCAGGCGTTTGCGTCGGGTTCGAGGCCGGTCGACATCGTGATCCCGAGTCCGCTGTACTTCTTTTGGCCGGATCGCGGGGTAAACGTGCGGGATCTGAGTGTACTGGAGTTCTCGCAGTGGCGGTCGTCGCCGTGGCTGCGCGAATTGTCGGAGAAGTGGGGTCCGCCGACGCTTTCGCAGAACTATGTTGGCGTGCCGGAGATGAACGCAGGCATTCGGCTGCTGCGCTTCCTTGAGGGACGGGTGCCGCAGCTGAACGTGATCGAGTCGCGTAAGTTCGCGGCCGATTCGGTGGGTGCGCGGAATACGATTTTCATCGGCATGCCGAGGACGGCGGTGTATCTGAGCGACGTCTCGGGCCGGCTGAATTTTTACATCGAGAGGGTGGAGCCTGACGTCGTCCGTAGCCGCAAGCCGCTTCCGGGCGAACCGGCTGAGTTCAAGCAAATCGGGTATTCCGCCGATCGGATTCGCTTGCCGGGGATTATCGCGATGCTGCCGCCGCGCCCGGAACGCACAGTGTCGCTGCTGCTGCTTGGGCGTTCACCAACGAGCATTGCGACGATGCTCTCTTCGTCAGACGGACTGCGGCTGATCGAGGAGCAGTGGGTGAAGGGCGGTTCTCCGAATGCGTGGGAGATGGTGATCGAGGCGGATGTCTACCGTGGCGATACCGTGGCGCGAGTGGTTCCCGTGGCATTCCGGGCGATCTCCGCAGACTTCTGGAAGTAGTGATATGTTGTGGACCATGAATCGGCTATCCGCCTTACATCCAGAGTTGTCCCGCCGGGCGTTCGTGTTCGCGGCTGCGTGTGGAGCTGCGGCAGCCCAGACTGCCAAACGCATCCCCATCGGCCTGCAGCAGACTGCGGTGGGGCGCAACATCCAGCAGGACCTGAACGGTACGCTGCGCGCGGTTGCGGGGATGGGGTACGACCTGATCGAGTTCTCCGCGGGTACGTTCATGAAGTGGAGTCCGGCGGAGGCGAAACAGGTACGGACGCTGCTGGACGAAGTGAAGCTGAAATGCCGATCCACGCATAACGAGATCGTGTCGTTTACCGGGGATGGCCTGACGCGGGCGATCGAGCTGAATCACATTATCGGGTCGGACACGCTGGTGTCGGTGCGAGGTCCGGGGACGGCCGCGGCTCCCGGGACTGCTGATCAGTGGAAGCGGTTCAATGAACAGCTTAGTCAGGCTGCGGGCTCGATTCGGGCGGCGAAGATGACGCTGGGTTTCCATAACCACGAGATCGAGTTCAGGCAGGTGGAGGGTATCCGGCCCATGGACATACTCGCGGCGAACAAGGACATCACCTCGTTCCACCTCAACATCGGCCTGTGCCTCAAAGGCGGAGGCGATCCGGTCGCGTTCATCCGGCAGGTCCCCGGGCGTATTCAGTCGGTGCTGTGCCAGGACTATGAAGGGAAGGCACGCTGGAAGGAGATCTTTGCGGCTGCCGAGGGTGCGGGCGGCCTGCAGTTCTACCTTTTACAGCGCACGGATGGGCTGTATCTTGTGCCGCGGGAGGGCGAGGACCTTCTGGACTTTGCCCACAAGGACCTCGACTACTTCCGCAAGCTCCGGTCTTAGTTAGTCCAGGCCGAAGGTCATCAGTACGTCGCCGACTGCGAGCGATACGTACTGCTTCCCGTTCGCGAGGAAGCTGATGGGCGAAGCGTAGACCCGGTCATTGGCGGAGAAGTGCCAGAGGCGCTCCCCGGTCTTGGCATCGAGCGCGAAGATGATGCCTTCTGTCGTTCCGCCGAAGACGAGGTTACCGGCAGTGGACATGACGCCACCCCAGGGCGGGGAGATCACCTTGTGCTCCCATTTCGTCTCGCCGGTGAGGGGATCGATGGCGACGACCTTACCCCAGCTTTCTTCGGGCGCGAATCGGGCGGCGCGCGGATTGCCACGTCCAGGGCCGCCGGGCAGATTTCCACCCGCGCCGAAGATACCGGTCGGCGCAGGCGGGCCGGGCGGTGTGACCGGGGCAGGCGCGCCGGGAGGGGGTACAGAATTCAGACCGCCAGCGGTGTCTCCGTCCGTCACATGGCGGATGGAGTTCTTGGTGAATACGCGGCGCTCGTCGCGGGCGAAGACATAGAGCCACTTCGTGAGAGGGCTGTAGCTGTGGGACATCCAGTTGGCACCGCCATCGACACCGGGGAAGACGCTGTCGATACCTTCGTTGGTGGGGTCGTTGCCCGGTATCACTTCGGGGCGGCCGTTGTCGTCGAAGCCTTTCGCCCAGGTCTGGCGGACGAAGCTTTTCGCGAGGATGAACTTGCCGGTATTGCGGTCGAGCAGGTAGTAGAAGCCATTGCGCGCCGCCCATGCCATCAGCTTGCGGGGCTCGCCGCGGAGGTTGGCATCGACGAGGACGGGGATCTGCGTGGCATCCCAGTCATGCGTATCCTGTGGCGTGAACTGGAAATGCCATTTCAGCTTGCCGGTGTCGGGATCGAGGGCGAGCACCGAGCACGAGTACAGGTTGTCGCCCTTGCGCGCGTCGGCGTTGTAGTCGGGCCAGGGGTTGCTGGTTCCCCAGAAGAGCGTGTTCGAGTCCGCGTCGTAAGAGCCGTTATTCCAGGTGGCCGCACCGCCGGTCTTCCAGGAGTCGCCGGCCCAGGTGCCGAAGTTGGCCTCACCGGGCTGCGGCACGGTGTTAAAGCGCCAGAGCTTCTTGCCCGTGGCTGCGTCGTAGGCGTCAAGGAAGCCGGAGCCGGGATGCTCGCCGCCTGCCATGCCGACAATCACCTTATCTTTGACGATCAGTGGAGCGCCGGTCGCGGCATAACCGCCATCGAGCGTGTAGTCGTGGATGGTGGTCTTCCATAGCTCGCGTCCCGATTTGGCATCGAGGGCGACGAGGTGCATGTCGAGGGTGTTCATGTACAGCCGGTTGCCGAGGATCGCCAGACCCCGGTTGACCCGGCCGCAACAGTTGTAAGTGCTTTGCGGGTTCTTGTAGTTCTAGACCCACATCACGCGGCCGGTTGCGGCGTCAAGGGCGAAAACATCGTTTTCAGGGCGGGTCAGGTACATGATCCCGTCGACGACCAGCGGCGTGGTTTCGAACTTCTCAGGCGAGTGGCCCTGGAAGAGCCACTTGGCGCGGAGATTCTTGACGTTCTTCGTGTTGATCTGGTCGAGGCTGCTGAACCGCCAGCTCTTATAGCCGCCGGAGTACATCAGCCAGTTGCCCGGCTCGCGGTCCGCATTCAGGAGCCGCTCGTAGGTGACCGGAAGGCCCTGTGCCACGATCACCGCGGCACAGGCGAGACCGGTAAGAATCAGCTTCGGGTGTTTCAAAGGCTACCTCGCAAAGAACTCAGATATGCCACAACGTCGTCCAGTTCCTTCTTGCTCAGGGTGGTCCCGTAAGAGGGCATGAGTGACGGCTTGTCGCGACTGATTTCCTTCAGATCTTCTTTCATGAAGGCCCGGAGGTTATCTCCTGTGTCGCGCAACTGAATTGAGATGTCATCTTCGTTCAGTCGAATGCCGCTTGCCGTCTTACCCGACTTGGTGACGACACGGACGGCCCGGTAGGGCACCGCGACATCGGCTTCGGGCGTTGTGAGAGACGCCATCAGATGCTGAAGACCTCGACTGCGCCCGATGGCAGTAAGCTCCGGCCCGAGGTTGCCGCCCTGACCGTTGATGGAATGGCAGGTGGCACAGCGGCCTTTCGTCTCGTAGACGGCTTTGCCCGCGACCGGGTCGCCGGTGGCAGTTTCGCGCAGACCGGCTGAACCCAGAGTCTTCACGAAGGCTGTTATCTTCCAGACCTCTTCATCGGTGGCTCGCACGGTAGGCATTTCGGTTCCGGGGATGCCGTTGCGGATGGTTGCATAGAGTTCGCGCTCCGAGCCGCCGTGCTTATAGGTGCCGCTGGTGAGGTCCGCGCCTCGGCCGCCCTCCCCTCGCGCGCCGTGACAGTACGCGCAGTGAGTCTGAAACAGTGCTGCACCCTGCTGCCGCCCCTCGGGCGTATCGAAGGTATTCTGCTGCGCCATCGCGCAGGTCAGGGCGACGACACTTCCAACGGCGATTCTAAGTAGCGATCTCATACGTAACCTTTGCTTCGAGATGATATCTCATGCGTGGCGTAACGACAGCAAGGCCGTCCTGCCTGCACTGTGAGGTGGGACAGAACGGCCCGGTTTACAGTACGACCGTCATCTTAGAAGGAAAATTTGCCTCCGAGCTGGAGAACGCGCGAGTCGTTGACGGCGGACGTGATCAGTCCGAAGTTCGACGTCCCATAGGTTCCGCCGGGGTTGTTGAAGTGTGGCGTATTCGTGGCGTTGAAAGCCTCGCCACGGAGTTCCAGCTTCAGTCGCTCAGTGAGAGCGATCGTGCGGAAGATGGAGAAGTCCAGGTTCACCAAATCCGGCCCGGTCAGGACGTTGCGACCGACATTGCCGAAGGCTTTGTCTGGAGGCGCTGAGAACGCCGTCACGTCAAACCACGGCACGCCGGTCTTGAAGTTGCCGAAGATCTTGACGGGACCGTTGACGTTGGGGCGGTTGTTGATAAACGGAGCGTTCAGGCCCGCATTGCTGTACTGCAGATCGATCGGTGGACCCGTTTGGGCCGTGATGATGCCGTTGAGCTGCCAGCCGCCCGCAATCCACGCCGCGGGGCCGGACGTAAACCAGTGCTTGCCTTTGCCGAACGGCAGCTCGTAGACCAGGCTCTGGACGAAGACCTGGGTGTTGTCGAAGTTCGAGCGGGCTCGATTCTGCTGGAAGTCGTACTGGTTATAGGGTGTGCACGTGCGGTCAGAACAGTAGTCCATTGACTTGCTGTAGGTGTACGAAGTGGTCATGTGGAAGCCGTTCGCAAACCGGCGGTTCAGCTTCAATTGCAGGCTGTTATAGCGGGTGCTGACACCGATGATCGTGGTCGTGCTTGCCTTGCGTCCGAAAGCGGCGTTTAGAGGCTGGCCAGCTGCACCGGCACCGATCACGAGCCCGCGGTTCAACTGCAGCACGGTGGGGTAGTCGACCCCGTGGTTCCCCACATACGCCGCCTCAACCGTGAAGCCATAAGGGATCTGACGCTGCAGGGCGAGGTTCCACGACTGGATGTGTCCGTGAACAAGATCCTGCGGCGTGACCCCGTAGGAAAGGTTGAGAGGCGCGTTGCGGATGATCCCGTCGGAGGGAATCGGCAGCAGGATGGGCAGGGGGAAGCCCGTCACCATGGAACCGGCGGGTTGATAAGCATTAGGCGCATTCAACTCGCTGGCCTGACTGGAGGGGAAGTTGTACTGCGACGTGTCGCGGAACAGGTAGCTGATGCCGAAGCCGGAGCGGACCACGGTCTTGTCGTTCAGCCGGTACGCAACACCGACGCGGGGAACGAAGCCGCCCGAGCCGTTGGTTCCGAGGTTCTTCGGGATGGACCCGAAGCCGCCCACTTGCAGGCTGTTGTTGCTCGGATCGTAGTTGACGAACTGTCCGTTGTAGTGAGACGTCGCGGCTGGCCAGCGCTCGTACCGGACACCGAGGTCAACGGTCAGCTTGCGGCTCACCTGCCATTTATCCTGCGCGAAGAAAAAATAGTAGCTTTGGCGCACGGTGGGAAAGCCGACGTAGAGGTCACGGCCAACGACGTTCGGCTTGTCGAGCAGGAAGGCGGCGAATGCGTTGGTGAAGCCATTCGTTTGGCCGGGAGTGGAGGTCTGTCCCGGTACGAAGTTGAACCGACCGCGCGGATCGAAAGCCTGCGTCTGGAGCAGGTCGTTGCGGACGCGGTTAAGATCCGTGCCCCACTTGAAGGTATGGTTGCCGCGGATTTTGGTCCAGGAGTTCGCTACCTCGAAGTTCGTCTGCGACCTGCGCCACGGCTCGCTCGGAGAGTAGCCGACCATCGGAGAGTCAAAGCCGGTGATGTAGATGGAACTCATCCCGCTTGACCAGTCGTCGATATTCGCGTTGCCGATACCGAGATCTCTTGCCGTTGTCTTGCCGAAGTCAGTCTGGTTCACGTCGTTGCGCACGCGCGAGACACCGAAGCGAAATTCTGTGATCAGGCTGGCACTGAAAATGTGTGTGTAGCTCAGTCCCGGTGCCTGGCTGCGGGAGGTGCCCACACCGGCGAAGGCTCCGTTCGCGGGTCCACCGGCAATGCCGAATATAGGCGGAACGCTAATCTTCGGCTCCTGGTAACTGTACCGGATGTTCATCGAGTCATTCGACGAGAACTGCTGGTCGATCTTGATATCGAAGTTTTTGGTGTTCTTGGCCTGCGGCACCGCATAGGGGTAGTTGCCGGAGAGACTTGAGTTGGCGGGAGCGGGAAGGAAGGCGAGAATCTTGCTGGCGATGGGGCTGATCCGGCTGGTGGGAATCTGGTTGCCGACGAAGACGTCGCGTCCGGTGCCGTCCGCAGCGCCGGTTCCGGGGTCGTAGATTCTTGTAGTGGAGGCGCTCAGGTCTCCCGTGCGAAACGGCATGGTGGGAATCGTGAGAGTCCCGATGGCCGCCGATTCACGATCACGCAGACCCTGATAGTCGCCGAAAAAGAACGTCTTGTTCTTGCGGATTCGCCCGCCGAAGGTCGCGCCGAACAGGTTGTAGACGAGCGGCGGTGTTTTGGTCGCGAAGTAGTTCTTCGCCGCGAATGCTGCTACTTTGTTGAATTCGTACGCACTGCCATGCCAGTCGTTGCTGCCGGAGCGCAGAATGACATTGGTCACGGCACCGGTGACGCGTCCGAACTCGGCGTCGTAGTTGCTGGTGGTTACGTCGACCGTCTGGATTGCTTCCACGGAAGGTACGACGACGGTTAGGTTCCCGTTGTCCCAATCGTTGTTGACGCCTTCGATCATGAAACTGCTGGCTTGTCGAAACTGGCCGTTGACATAGGTCGAGAGGCTGTCCTGCGAGTTGTAGAAGGACGAGTGGGGCCGGAAGGGTCTGGAGGCGCCGGGTACCAGACCGATCAGGCCCTGATAGTTTCGGTTGAACGTGAGAGGCAGTGTTTCAAGCGTTGCTGCTTCGATCTTGGCGCCGAGATCGGCCCGGTCCGTCTGCAGTATGGCGGCCGACGCAGAGACGCTGACGGTCTCGCTGACGGAGCCCACCTGAAGCGCGAAGTCGATGCGGACGGTGCTGTTCGCCTCGAGCCTGACATCTCTGCGGCTCTCGCGTTTGAAGCCGGTATGCTCCGACTCCACGTTGTAGGTTCCGGTGTCGAGAAGCGGGAACGAATAGTTGCCCGCCTCATTAGTTTTCGATTCGCGAGAAATGTTGGTCTCGGTGTCGATAACTCTGACGACGGTATCGGGCGCAGGTGCGCCGGATGAGTCGAGGACAGTACCGAGGATCGTTCCCTTATCGGCCTGGGCGAAGGCGGCACTCGGAGAGAGCAAAGCCAGACCCGTTGCAAACAGCGCGAAAGCCACTGTGCGGCTTTGGAAAGACAGCATGTAAAACCTCCTGAAACGCGATGAATATATCAGAAATGGAGGACGGTTTGAAGGGTACCCCCGACAGGTGTCGCTCTGTCCTTAGGTATGTTCCAGAACAGCGGGCAGTGGTGCCGCGAAGTGCTCGTGTCTCTCAGCGCGTGGATTTGACAGCACGCGTACCCGTCTCGTTCATTCGCCGGGTGGCCTTTGATCAGCTCTGCTTAGCCATGAGCCGCTGCCCTGACCTGCTGACCGCCAGACGAATTGCGGGCAGCGGAAAACGCCCTGGAGCGTGTATTCAACCGGTTTGATATCTTGTCAGGGCAAAATGGACCCTCGCCCAGGCTGACGGTATTCTTCAGCGCCTCCGCGAATAAACCCGGACCCGTGCATGCGGCTCCACCCGCAGCCAGCGTCTGCAATAGCCACCGTCACGATCGACCAGTCAATAAGGTTCTCCTGCCGGGCGAGTATATCGCCTCTGCGAAGCGTGTGCCGGGCCTTCCACTTGCATGCCTGGCCCGAGAAGTTAGAGATTCGCGCCAAAAGCGAGCAGGCGACCGTCACAGTCTTTGACTACGAACTCTCGCGAGTTCCAGGGCATGTTCGCGAGACCCCGAAAGAACTCAACTCCCCGCGCGGCATATTCACTGTAAAGTGCGTCGGCATCTTCGATGAACAGGTAAGCGTCGAGAAACTCCTCCCTATACTTTTCGGGGTTCGGCATCGGGGGCTCCGCGCTGCGGAAATGAATCGCGTGTCCGTCTCGCGCAACGACGGCGTACACCGGCGGATCGTGCCACGTTCCCAGGAGTTCGAACCCAAGTTGGTTCGTGTAGTAGCTTAAATTGCCAGGCAAGTCAGTGGTGAAGAACTGCGGCGCGATCTGACGAATCATGAAAATCAGTCTATTGCAGTTGTTGAACCTCATACGGAGACGCGGGCGTGGAACACCCGCTGGAACGCAGGCCGCGTTTTCTCCGGTTGCAGCACGCGGCGAGCAGGCTCCCGGCCAAAGGTCAGGGCTCCGGGGGGGCCGACCGGGAACGGCCCGCATTCTTCACAGCCTGAATTTGATAGCATCTCCTACCAGGATGCAGATGAATATGAAGACTCTTCTCTTTGCGGCGGTGATGACCGGGACTGTTTTTAGCGCACTGGCGCCTGCCCAACAACCGAAACGCCCGCGCTTTATCGGTATTTCACAGATCGTGGTGCGGGCGCACGACCTTAATGAGAGCCGCCATTTCTACGGCGATCTGCTTGGCTTCCAGGAAGCGATCACGGTTCGCAAGAATCAGAGCGCAGCGCTGGAAGGCGGTCTGCCGCCCCAGCAGGTATCGAGCGTATTCTTCAAGGTGAATAACCGGCAGTACATTGTGGTGATGCCTGAGTCGTCGCCCGACGAGCCTCGTTTTGTGCGCTACGCGGTCGAAACCGATGATGCCGAGGGTGCCCGCGCCTACTTCAAAGCGCTCGGGTATGCTGTCCCCGCAAAAACGGACAAGACGGCAACGGGAGACATCGCATTCCAGATGGCGGACGCCGATGGCAACGCGATCGAGATTATGCAGTACACGCCTGCCAGCCTAAGCGTGCAGAGTTTCGGCAAGTATCTTGCGAAAGACCGGTTAGCGCAACGGATCATTCACGCCGGTTTCGGGATTTCGAAGCCGGAGTCAGTCAAGCTTTATCTCGAAGGGTTCGCCGTGCGAGAGTTCTGGCGTTCTGACCCCACGATGAAAGCTCCTGGTGCCGCCCCGGCCGCTGCCAATGCAACCGCCCCGACGGGGCCGCTGCTCGCGAGCCTGTCGAATCTCAAACTACCGGAGAGCGATGACTACATCGAGTGGAGCATTTCAAGAACGGCAACCACCGCGAATGCCGGCGCGGCAAGGGGCGGACAGGGGCACATCGCGCTGTTGACACC
>JAOAPO010000461.1 GCA_025462945.1 Bryobacterales bacterium | reverse complement strand
GGCTTATCGCCCGCCAGCTTCTCAGCCAGTTCTCTGATTGCTGCCGGCTTCACGCGCGAAAAAACGTAAGCCGTGCGGAGGGCGCCTTTGAGCGCGGCACCGGGTAGATACGGACCCGCTGCCGCAGAGGCGAAGGTCGGAATGAACAGACTGTCGGGCGTGAGCGCGTTCCAGTGCGGCGTGCAGGAGGGGTCTTCGAAAGGGATGTGCCGATCCGCGTAGTTCTGCGCGAAGCCGCCCCAGGAGGCGAAGTCGAGGTGTGTGGCCTTGCCGAGCTGGGCGAGGTAGCCTTCGAGGCGGGGTCCGCGGGACAGCAGTTTGAAGATACGGTTCTGATCCAGGACATTGACCTGGTCACGCCAAACCATGTAGTCGATCGGCGACAGCTTATTGCCGTCGCCCACCAAAGTCGGCGTCAGAACCATTGCGCGATATTTCAAGCAGTCACCTCACCAGGCAGACCTGGCGGATAAATTACGGGGTCGACGACTGGGTCGTCCACGGGGGGATCGAAGGGCTCGTTCTCGTCTGGCGTTGGCGGGTCGTCGACGTCTGGAGTAATACCTGGAACGTCCGGATCGTGCATCGGCGGATCTGAAGGCTCTGGCGGATCGTCAACGGGGGAAGGGTCTGGAAGCGTTGTGGGGTCAAGTACGTCGGGTCCGGGCATGGGAGTCTCCTGAATTGCCGTCGGCACCGATTCACGGAGCGTTTTCTTCTTTGCCGGCGGCTCCACGAGCACCTGCACCGGGACGGCCAAAGCCAGACCTGACCGGTAGACGGGATGTGCGAAGCCTTCCGGCGCCACATCGACTGCCCGGCCGCGAATAGCGCCCGCGCTGATGACAGAGCCTTCCTCGACCATCCGAACCTGTTTTTTGAGGGAAACACCAGCCGCGCTGTCAGTCCAGCCGCCGCGAAGCGTGATTGCATGTTCGCTGCGCGTCCAGTTCACGTCGTCTGATTCGGCTGGTGAGTAGAGACTCAGCAGCCACCAGGCATCATTGCCTTCGGTGACCGCAGGGAACAGGTGCGTGGCGTCGTTGAACTGAGGCTCAGCGGAACGTCCCCAACCGCGGGAGCGCTCACCGCCGAAACCGGAGTCCGCAGCGAGACGGAGGGCCGCTTTGACGCGCGTTTCCCAGGTTTTGTCGGTGGTGGAGAACACGCCCCACCAGCCTGCGTTGGGAGCGAATTCAAGGCACGCGGTGCGGTGCGATTCTGCTGCGCCGGTAATCCGGTCAACGGCGGCTGATTCCCGAACGACGACACGGAAAGGAGCGGTACCGTTCGACGGCAGAAGGCACTGGCATTCGCCATCCACTTCCCAGCGCGACTCCTCCTGCAAACCCTGACGGAGCACTTCGAGCGGCACGAGCTTCGCGCCATCGAGATACAACTGACCGCCGCGGCCAGCGGGGGGCCAAACGCTTTTGGGAGGCGGTACCAGACGTGTTTTGCCGATGAACGGGAACAGAGAACTGAGGCGCACCGCTGGTTCGTCGGTGGTGCCAACGGTAGCGGCCAGCCACTCATCCATCCAGCCGAGCGCGCGCATGGCATGGGTGAGCGCGGAGAAGAGCGCGTCGCTGTGGTAAACCACGTCGACACGTTCCCTGTCGCCACCCCGATAACCTACGCGCCACGGCCCGGTGGGTCGCAGCCTGACTTCGATCAGCGCCATTTATTATTAAGCCGCGGCGACGAGTTCGCCGATCTCTGCAATCTTTCCCTGCAAGCCCGCGGTGTCGGCGCCGGAGGCGATTTCGCGCTCGGCTGCACCGGAAGCGTAGTAGTCACGTCCGCGCCAGCTCAGCTTGAGGTCAGCGAACCTCACATGGCCGCTGCCGCGAGAGCCGCCGCCGCCGAGGGTATCGTCTTCCAGCAGGCGCAGACCCTGCACGAGGAGGCCGGGGAGCACCGAATCTTCCGGGCAAAGGACGTCGACGACCATGCGCACTTTGAACCGGGCACCGGCGGGAACGCGTTCAAGGGTACGGGGATTCGCCTGTGCCGTGATGCGGTCGATGGCGTTCTCACTCTTCACTTCGGTGAGTTCGTCGTCGAGCGATTCGCGCATCTGGGGCGTGATGCTTTCGAGTACCAGGGGCGCATCGAAAACGCTGAGGCGAGACGGGGTCGCGAGATTGCCGTCCAGATCGCCTCCGCCAACCTTCTCCATGCGGCCGGGATTGCGGCCGAAGAGAAGGCAGATTTCATCGTCAGGACGGTCGCTCTGGTGAATGCGAACTTCCTGTCCCTTGCGCTTCGAGAGGTAGACGAGTTCGGAGGGGATCGCCGCGCCGGTGGCCTGTTCCAGCAGCGAGCGAAGACGGCCGCGCAGGGTGCTGCCGGGGACGTAGGGACGCCCGTGCGAATCCTTCACGACAGGGTTATCCGCGCCGCCGATTTCCATGGAGCCTTTGCCCGCGCCGATGTGCAGGCCGCTCTCGCAGACCATTTCGCCTTCGAGGATCAGCTTGCCGACCAGCTTTAATTCCGTTTGTGCAGTGTGAGCGCTCATGTTGTTTTACTCGTTGTAGGCGACGATTGCTTCGAAAAGATCCCGGAACCGCTCATAACCGCGAGCTTCGTTCTTCCGGGTGACCTGCAGCAGGAGCCGTTCGAGCTGGTCCAAACTGCGGAGGCCATGGCGCGCGATGGTGTAAGCGAGGCGCGCGCGGAGCATGACGAACTCATGCTGGCGTTCATTTTCAGGCGCACGGGTGGCGCGCCGGACTGCGTTATAGAAACGACCCAACTGGGTGCGCGTGCCGGAATCCATGTCGCGCATGCGGCTGACGACGATGTGCGCCTGGTTGTCGAGATAGAGACTGTCGGAGATGAGCTTATCGATCTCGATGTCTGGAGCGAAGTCGCGACGCTCGCCGCCGGGCTTGAAGTCGCGCCGATCACCCTGGGGGCGAGGGCCGCCTTCGCGACGTTCACCGCCACCTTGTGGGCGAGGGCCACCTTCACGGGGTCCACCACCTTCACGCGGGCCACCTTCACGAGCACCAGCTTCACGAGGGGGACCGCCTTCGCGTGGCGGCCGGTTTTCACGGTTACGGTTGCCCGGATTCGGATTCGGACCACGATTGCCGCCCTGTCCGCCCGGCGCTTTGGCACCCTGCGGCGGACGCTGTCCCTGCTGTGCCCCGGCGGGGCGGGCCGACGGGTCGGCACCCGCGCCTTCCGGCCTGGTCTCGCCTTCTGCGGCGCCTGATGCGGGTGCTTCTTCCTGCTTCGGAGCCTCTTTAGGAGGCGAGGTCAAACTGGCACCCAGAGCAGCCCCAAGGGCTTCTCCGAGACTGCCGCGACCGACGCCAACGCCTTGTTCTTCAGCCATGATCGATTCCTTTGAACTACTTAATCCTCAGCCAGCCGCGCCCATTCGAGCGCCACCAGGCCCTCCGGACGCAGCCGCAGCCGGCCCCGGAGATTGCGACCGGCCATCTCCTGCATCAGGTGAGACCGGAGCTTTTGAAATTCGCGTTCGCGCTTTGTACCAACCTTGGCAAACCGCCGCTGAAACCGGAGAGCGCGCGCGGTGAGGCGATCCTGCTCGACTGCGCCGGGGTTGAGGGCAGCCGCTTCCACCTTACGGTAGAGACTTCGGAGTTGTTGCAGGAAGTCGGCGCCGCCGCGGAAATCTTCGGCGAGCTGGGTGACGGTCTCGCGCAGTTCGGCGGCGTTCTTCAGTTGCTTCCATTCGAGGACGCGTCCGAGGATGTAGAAACAGTCTTTGTCGGCAGCTTTGGCGATTTCCAGATCGCGGCTGCTGGTTTCCCAGATTGCCGCCATTGCGTCAGCAGGCTCACCGAGCGTGAGCGACATGGTGACGGATTTCGCCTCCGCACCGGGGAGTTCCTTGAGATGATCCGTGGCAAAGACTGCGAAGACGCGCTGCAGGTCGCGGGCGAACGAGGCGAGTGCGTCCCAGGCACCGCAGAGGGCGAAATCGGCGAGGCCGACGCGCATGACGGTGACCTTCTGGAAATACTCTGGCTGCGAGCACAACAGCTCGATTTCACCCGACATGAAATGAAGAAAGAGGAGAGATAGCTGGACATGCTCTTCCACGCCGGTGGCGCGCCGCAAGCGGTTTTGAAAGCCGTCGACTTCGCCGCGAAGAATACCCCAGAGCTTTGTGCCTTTGGCTCGTTTCGCGAGTTCTCGCGAAGACGCGACCGCCTCGCCGTTGCGGGCGGCGTGCCGAGGCAGAGCAATGTTCTCAACGCCGGCCTGACGGCTCAGATCCCAACGATATTCGCCCCCTTCAACCTGAATAAGCGCCGGGAATTCGAGGCTCCAGCCAACAGAAGTGGCATCGCGCAGTCCACGCGGAATCACATCGGCAGGGCTTGTTTGCGAGGGCAGCGGATCGAAATAGCCCGGATTCGAAACCTCGGCTGTGGTCTGTTCGCGCAGTCCGTCGGCCAGACGCTTGCGGACAACGGTCCAGTCGCCCAGATTTTCAGTGGAACTCCAAACGATTTGGATGAGGCCGCCGGTTGCGGTTCGCAGAATTTCATTGACCCGCTGCAGGAATGCGGACCCTTCAGCGGCTCTCTCGGCATCGGGCAGTATGACGAGGAATCTACCGCCGCCAGCTGAGCCGAGCAGGAGTGGTGGCAACTGCAGGTGGGCGAGCAGAGCGCGGGGCAGCGTTTCGCCGAGCAGCGTGATCCACTGCTGGCGTGCTTCGAAAGCCCGGTTGTCGAATTTTGAGGGAGCCGCCAGCAGGAAATCTTCCGTGCCTGCCAGTCTGCCCTGTAAGAGGATTTGCACCGCCATTGCGAGGTCTGTAGTCAGACTAACACGCTGCTGTGAAAGGCGCTTCGGGCATATAATCTCAATGGGCGGGTGTCTCGCCAGCGAAGGTGGTTCCATGTCAGAAAACTTTTCACGCCGATACTTTTTCTATGGCTCATTGCTGGCCGGCGCGGTGCCGGCCGTTGGCTTCGGGGCAACGCCCTCGCTGAAGGCGATGGGTTATAAGTCGCCCAACGAAAAGCTGAACATCGCGTCAATTGGCGCGGGCGGCAAGGCTGCGAGCGATATCGCAGGGTGTTCGAATGAGAACATCGTCGCGCTGTGTGACGTGGACGACAAGCGCGCTGAGGCCACCTTTAAGAAGTACGACAAGGTTCCGAAGTATCGTGATTTCCGTAAAATGCTGGATGCCCAGGGCAAGGACATCGACGCCGTGATCGTCACGATTCCCGACCACATGCATGCTACCGCCGCGATTGCAGCCATGGAACGCGGCAAGCATGTTTACGTGCAGAAGCCACTTGTGCGCACCGTGTGGGAGGCGCGCGCCATGCTGGACGCGGCAAACAAGTACAAGGTCGCCACGCAGATGGGCAATCAGGGCTACTCGAATGAAGGCACCCGTCAGGCTGCCGAGATTGTTTGGGACGGCCAGTTGGGCAATGTGACTGAGGTCCACGCGTGGACGGATCGGCCGTGGTGGCCCCAGGGTCTAACGACGATTCCGGCGGCCAGTCCGGTGCCGGATACGCTCGACTGGGATCTTTGGCTGGGCAACGCCGAGACGCGACCGTTCACGGCCGGCGGCGAAGGTTATCCGGACCGCTGGGGTTATTTCTACCAGCCGTTCAACTGGCGCGGGTTCTTCGATTTTGGCTGCGGATCGCTGGGGGATATGGCGTGCCACATCCTGGGAGCGCCGAATCTGGCGCTGAAGTTGGGCTCTCCGACCTCGGTGGAGTGCGTGTCCAAAGAAGGGACCAGCAACATACAGTTCCCGAAGAAGTCGGTGATCCGCTTCGACTTCCCTGCCCGCGGCAACATGCCGGCTGTGAAGGTGTTCTGGTATGACAGCCTGACGGAAAACCCGAAGATTCAGGGTGTGCCGGCGGGTGAGTTGCTGGGGGACCTTCCGTCGCGTCCGTCAACGCCTGGACAAGCTCCGGCGCCGCCGACCGGCTACGTTGGGCGCGTGTTTTCGTGGGATCGCTATCAGGAAGCGAAAGCTCCGGATGCCAAGCTTTCGGGTCCGAACGGCAGCGTGTTTGTCGGCGATAAGGGCATGATGACGACGGGGACTTATGGCGAGATGACGCGCCTGCTGCCGGTTTCGGAAAAAATGCGCGATTACAAGTTCCCGGAGCCGCGGCTGACGAGATCACCGGGACACTACGGCGACTGGATCCGGGCATGTAAGGGCGGCGATGCGGCTTGCTCGAACTTCAACAACGCGGTGCCGTTTGTGGAGTGGATGCTGCTGGGCGTGATTGCGCTGCGGGTTCCAGGCAAGCTCGAATGGGATGCCGCGAAGGGCCGCTTCAGCAACAACAACGAGGCGAATAAGTTCCTGAAGCCGGTCTATCGCAAGGGCTGGACTTCGTAAACATGGCCGGGGCGGGTGACACCCTTGGGTGCTCCCGCTCCCTCACGGCTCTTAAAAGCCAGCGCGTTACAGAGCCTCTACAGTTGGGAGCCGGGCTTAGTTCGGTACCTGTCAGGGCTTGTCTCTGTGCTGCTCGGCCCAGGCGAGATTATCGCGGGCGAGCTTCAGGTCCGGCTTTAGCTCGAGCGCTTTCTTAGCTGCGGCGATTCCCTCGTCCCAGTGCTTCATCGAAAGTTGCGCGGCGGCAATGTTGTTCCAGGCCTCCGCGTAACCAGGGCGGAGTTTCAGAGCCTGCTTAGCGACGGCGATGCAGTCGTCGAAGCGGTGCGCCTGATACAGCGCGAGAGAAGCGTCCACCAGATGCTCGGGGCGGGGCTGCTCAGGTGAGGACGGCTGCGGGCGAAGCGTTGCGGCTTTGCTGAGCCAGGATTTTGCAACGGGGTCAGAGGGGAACCTTGCGAGCGTTCTCTGCGCGACGGCACGAAGGCCAGTCGCGTCGCCCCGTGTGCCGTGGATTTCCATTGCCAGTTGCGGCGCAAAGAGGTAGTCGGGATTCTGGTATTCAGCTGCGGCAAGGTGCGCGAGGGCCTCGGTGTAGCGGCCCTGCTCGGACAGCCAGCGGGCGTAGTAGTAGCGCGGTGAGACGTCATCATCGGCCAATTCCAGAGCTCTGGCAAAGTGTTTCTCAGCTTTCTCCGTGTTGCCGACGGCACCGTTGGCTACTCCCAGGTTGATTTCCAAAACGTAGTAGTCGGGGTTCAGTACCTCGGAACGATTCAGGTAGTCCAGCGCTGTCTTATAGTCCCCTTTTGCCATCTGTGTGATGCCGTAGTTCATCAGGCCCCGACCGTTGGCGGGGCTCTTGCGCGTGACGTCGAGCCAAAGGGACTCTTCGGTGTG
>JAOAPO010000426.1 GCA_025462945.1 Bryobacterales bacterium | reverse complement strand
TTGATTCGTCAAGACCACCTCGGCGCCCACAACGGCGCTGCCGGATGCATCATTCACGGTCCCGGAGATCTGTCCGGTGAGTCCCTGGGCCAATGCGGAAAATGCCATACCGCCAGCGACCAGGATCAGCAGGAGAATCGTTCGTACAGTTCGCATAAAAGACCTCGATTGAAGTGCGGCGAGTATATCAGTGGCAGATCCCGGATACAAGCTTCGTGTGAGCGCTTGAGAACATCTCGGCACCCTTCGTTTTTAACCGGCTTTTAACCGACTGAATTTGCCTTAGACTGGACGACATGACCACTACGCGCCGCAGGCTCATCGTGAACTCGGTCGCCGCCGCTGCGGCAGCCGCTGCCAACTCGCAGTCCCGTGCTGCCACCAGCAAGCCGGGGCTGCCCGGTCCATTTCCGGGTCGCGTCATCGCAGTCGAGCACCCCCGCAGCATCCTCTCCAACGCCTACCAGGCCGAGCCGGTTCGTCAGATGATGCAGAAAGGGATCTCCTCCTTGACGGGCGCGCCCTCCTGGGTCGATGGCTGGCGCTCGCTCTTCGAAAAAGGCGACGTCGTGGGCGTCAAAGTGAGCCCGGTCGGCGGGAAGAATCTTTGTTCCGATGGTCTGGTATTGCAGGAGGTTCTCGCCGGACTTGAGCAGGCCGGCGTTCCCCACAAAGATGTCATCGTCTTCAACCGCTACCGCGAGGAGACGCTCGCCGCCGGGATCGACAAATGGCTGCCCCAGGGCATGCGACTGGAGGCTGCCTCACCACGCTACGACGAGTGGCAGCACGACATGGGCGGGTACGACGCGGACCACTATATGGAAATGGCGCTCATCAAGCCCGGTGAAGACTTCAATGACGTCCACATGCGGCGTTCCTATGTCGCTCGTGTCGTGACGAAGCAGATCAACAAATTCATCAACCTGCCCGTACTGAAGCATCACCAGTCCGCCGGCGTAACCATCTGCCTGAAGAACATGTCGCACGGCATGGTGAATAACGTAAACCGAAGCCATACCACGCCTACGTTGAATGCATGCGGCATCTTTATCCCCAGCGTGGTGAGCCTGCCCGTGATTCGGGAAAAGGCTACGCTCCACATCTGTGATGCCGTCAAAGCCTCATTTCATGGCGGCCCTGGCGGCAAGGCCCAGTACATCTGGGAACACAAGACTATGTACTTCGCGACCGATCCCGTAGCGTTGGACAAGACCGGTCTTAAGGTGATCGATGCAAAGCGGAAGCAGGCGGGTATGCTGCCACTGGCCCTCGCCAAGCCGGACAACGACAGCCACTATCTGAACTCACAGATCGAGCACATCGAGATCGCAGGCATGCTCGGCCTCGGCGTTTTCGACGACGCGAAGATTGACGTGCAGCGCTTTAGCCTTGCGTAGAATCCGTGTGTCAGGCCCCTTGCACATCCAGAGCGAAGTCGATGTTGTTCCTCGTGGCGTGGCTGTAAGGACAGACCGTGTTGTGGGTCTCTTCCACTAAAGCCAGCGCTTCCTGCTGCGGCAGCGTCGGAACCTTGACATGCATCTTAACGGCGATACCGAAGCCCCCGCCCTCGCGCGGGCCAACCGAGACATCACACGTCACCACCGTACCCGCGACATCCTTCTTATGCTGTTTCGCAACGAATTCCAACGCGCCGCCGAAACATGCCGCGTACCCGGCCGCGAAAAGATGCTCAGGCGTGGTCGTATTCGGAAGGCCAGGCCCGCCCATTTCCTTTCGGACGGACAGATCGACGCTGACTGAGTTATCGGTCGTCTCGGAGTGGCCGTTGCGACCTCCGGTGCTGACGCCTGTAGCTGTGACGAGTGGTTTGATTGTGTAGGCTGACATAGTCTCTGGGTTGATTCTAAACCGAAGCACTGGCCTGACGCACGTCTGTGTCGGCGTTCACGCTGCATTCGCAATGTATACTGGCCCCACTATGAAGTTCCTCGTTGCCAATTTAGTCGCTGCCGTAGCCATCTTCGCCCAAACTCCTGGTCCTGCCGAAAGTATCGAGGCTGCACGAAAGGGACCTGAGAGCCCTGCCATGAAGCAGCGTGTGTCGGGAATGACTGCGCCCGTGCAGGTGAGTGTGTGGGGGCAGGATTACCTTTTCCTTGCGACCTCGCCGTCCCCCGTCACCATCTCGATCGACCAGCAACCCCAGCGGCCGCTGGCGCAAGTGGACAGCAACCATTGGATGCTGCTCCAAAAAATGCGCACCGGCGTCCTGCATCAGTACCAGTTCTATTCGGCAGGCAAGCCGCTCGGGAATCGTGGTGACGCCATCGGTTACAATCCCGACTCCGTTCCCCAACCCGGTGTGCCGCATGGCAAGATCAGCGAGAAGCACACCCTGACCAGCAAGATCTATGACGGCATGAAATACGACTACTGGGTATATGCCTCGCCAGGCGTCGACCCGAACGTGCCCGCACCCCTCATGGTGTGGCAGGACGGCCAGAACCTCATCACGCCTCTCAATGGAATCCGCCTGATCACCGTGACTGAAAACCTGGTCCACCAGGGGCTCTTGCCGCCGATCGTACACGTGATGATTGCGCCTGGCACCTCGGCCGAGGGTCGCCCGATGCGCGCCATCCAGTACGACACGGTCAGTGACCGCTATCCGCGCTTCCTGATGGAAGAAGTTCTGCCGGACGTCGAGAAGACCTACAAGCTCAGGCAGGACGGGTATAGCCGGGCCATTGCCGGCGAGTCGTCTGGCGGAATCTGCGCGTTCAACGCCGCGTGGTTCATGGCCGATAAGTTCGCCCGCGTGCACTCAGCGGTCGGCAGTTTTACCTCCATCCAGTGGCGCTCGAAAGAGAACGTGGACGGCGGCAATGTCTACCCGTTCATGGTTCGCAAAGATCCGAAGCGGAACATGCGTATCTGGATGAGTGACGGCGCCGATGACCTCGAAAACAACCACGGCTCCTGGCCCATGCAGAACATACAGATGGCAAACTCCCTTAAGCTTCGCGACTACGACTTCCACTTCCGGTTTGGCACCGCGGCGCATGGCGGCGCACAGGCCGGGCTCGACCTGCCGGAATCGTTGACATGGCTTTGGCGGGATTACGATGCAAAAAAGACCGCCCAGGAATTTACGATCGATCAAGCTGAAAAAGACAAGCCATACTTCCGGGTGAGCATCACCAATCGCGACGCGTGGTAACCGCCTCGGGACGCACAGCCTGGGGACTTTGTCTGGCCAGCATCATTGCGGCCGGGATACTCTCGCGCATCTTTCATACCGGATTCCTGATCTTCGATAAGTACCTGGGCGACGCCCTGTACGGGGCCATGGTCTATGGGATTGTCCGTCTGTTCCTGCGGCGCCCCCGAGCCACAGCAGTTGCGGTCGTCCTCATGGTGCTCATCGAGCTATTCCAACTCACCATGATCCCCGCTGGCATGCTGTCCAGCGGGCACTGGTGGACGCGCATTCTCGCCCGCCTTCTGGGTACCCAGTTCAGCTTCCTTGACCTGCTCGCCTACGGAGTAGGTATTTGCGGTATCCAACTGGCTGACCGTGTTCAGACCCGGCGGGCGGTCAGGGCCGAGCGCCTGCAACCACCGCTTCGGCAGCGGTGCGCACGTATCGATATCGCCCAAGAAACAGTGTTGAGAGTGCCGCCAGCGCGAGCGCCGGAAAAGCGTAACTGAGAGGTACACGATAAGACCCGGTCGCGTCGAACCCCGCGCCGATGAGAAAAGGCCCCGACCCGGCACCAAGGGTGTAGGCGGTGAAGATGCAGCCGAGCAACGATCCCATGGCGCGCATCCCGAAATAGCGGCTCACCAGGAAGGGCATCAGGTCGGCTTCGGCTCCGAGTGCAAGGCCCATAATGAAGGTCGCGAAATAGACCAGATTCCCGGTAGCTCCCTGCCAGAGCAGTGCTACGCCGGTTGCGGCTCCTCCAAAGACCGCCGCTGCCACTTGCGGAGCGAAAAAGCGATCCGCCAGATAGCCATTGCCAATGCGGCCCAATACGGTGGCGGCGCCAAACAGGGATACCGTAGCCGCCGCCTTTTGTGCCTTCATGCCTCCGTCGGTTAGCAGCGGCACCAGATGCGCCAGTGTACCGTTCACGCAGGCCGACACCGTGTAGAAGATCAGGCACAACATCCAAAACGTAGGGGTGCGAACAGCTTCCCGGAGTACCAGACCGCTCAACTGCCCGTTCATAGCCAACCTGCTGGAACCACTCGCCTCGGCAACGCCATCGGGCAACAAGCCCACCTCCTGAGGAGTCCCCCGAAGGAAGGCTCCCACCATCGGAGCCGCCATCACCAGTGACAGGCAGCCGAGAACGCCGTAAGCCTGACGCCAGCCATAGTTCTGAATGACGAACTGCGTCGCCGAGGGCAGGATCAGCGCTCCGACACCGATGCCCGCACTGGCAACTCCCAGAGCCAAACCTCGATCCCGGTCGAACCAGTTTGCAATGACTCGCGAGTAAGCGACGGGCGAGGAGCCTGTCCCCGCGATTCCGGCCGCGATGTACAGCGCGTAGATATGCCAGAGCGGCGGCCTTGCTGCGGATAAAGCAAACAGGCAGAGGGACAAAGCGAGAATGGACGCCGTGATCACGCGGCGGCCACCGAATCGGTCCACCGCGTATCCGATCATCGGCGATGTGAACGCGACCATCGCATTCAGCAACAGGATCGCCATGGATACCGAAGCACGACTTCCGTTGAACGCTGCAGCCAGGGGTTTGGCAAAGACTCCGAACGTGTAGATGAACATCGTTCCGATGCTCAGACACTGTCCTGTTGCGGCGAGAGCCACCATCCACCAACCCCGGAAGATCGGCCGACGCGATGGAGACATCTGTTCGTGAGGAGGACGCAATGTCCAGCGATTATATGCGATTCAAAAACAAACGGCGCAAGGCGGCGAGCGGGCCGACCTTCGTCTGGCGTTGTCGCTTAGCTGGCCCGCGAGCCAGCTCCCGCGCCGTTCAGGCACTACTCTGAAGTTCCCGTCAATCTACCCCCAAACCGGGATAGGCTGCATAAGCTCATTTCGTTAACGTGAAGGGGTGATTTGTAAGCACCTCCGGACGAACCGCGCGGCCCATCTGTCCTGTCTGGCTATAGTTTTGTTCCTGGCCGGGTGCGGTGAGAAAACAGCAGCGAAGAAAGACTCTGCGAGCGACATCCCCACCGTTGCATTCGCTCGAGCCGCGCGTCAGGACCTTAGCCACGACGTCGTACTTACTGCCGAATTCATCCCTTTTCAGGAAGTGGACGTGATGGCGAAAGTTGCCGGTTACGTCAAGGATATACGCGTCGATGTCGGCGATCACGATCGGGCCGGTCAGGTCATGGCCACTATCGAAGTGCCGGAGATGCAGGACGATCTTGTCCGATCTCAGGCCACCATCGATCAGGCCGAAGCCGAAGTCGCCGCCTATCGTGACGAAGTCCGCCGCACCGAGAGTGCTCGCGAGATCGCACACCTCTCTTTCGAGCGCCTCTCGGCAGTGGTGAAGGACAGGCCTGGTCTGGTTGCTCAACAGGAGATTGACGACGCGCAAAGCCGCGAGCAGATCGCCGAAGCTCAGGCCGCCGGAGCCAAATCCCGGATGGACACCTCCCAACGGAAAGTTGCTGTAACGAGGTCGGAGCTTGCAAGGGTCAAAACGATGCTTACCTACGCGCAGGTGACCGCTCCATTCGCAGGGGTCGTTACCAAACGCTTCGCCAACACTGGCGCGATGATTCAGGCAGGCACAGCATCACAAACCCAGGCTATGCCGCTCGTACGGGTGTCTGAGAACAGCCTGCTGCGGTTGATTCTGCCAGTGCCGGAATCCATCGTTCCCCTCGTCAAAGTTGGCCAGAGCATCACAGTCCGCGTGCCGACCTTGAACCGAACCATTCCGGGCCGCGTCGCTCGCTTCTCCGATCGGGTGCAGTCCGCCACTCGCACCATGGATACCGAGATCGATGTGAAAAACCCGAACGGGCAGCTCATCGCAGGCATGTACGCTGAGGTGACTTTCCCGACTGAAACCCGCACAGCCGCACTCACAATACCTATTACTGCAGTCGACGTGACCGCAGGTGCTGAAGGTAAGGGCAAAGTAATCGTCGTCAATGCTGACGGACGGCTCGAGGCACGCGAAGTGTCGCTTGGCATTGAAACAGCGGAAAACTACGAAATTACAGCAGGTCTGAACCACGGCGACGCTGTCGTGCTCGGTAATCGCGCCAATCTGCGGGCGGGCCAGCAGGTTCGGATGAGAGAAGCCGAGTTGGCAAAAAAGGTCGCACAGTAAACTCCTATGTCCCGGTTCGCCATACGTACACCGTATTTCATCGTGGTGGTTGCCCTGATCATCGCGATAGTCGGCGGTGCGGCGGTCGCTCGCATGCCCGTGGACATGTTTCCGAGCATCAATATTCCCGTCGTTGTGGTCGCCACTTTTTACAACGGCATGCCGCCGGAGCAGATGGAAGCCGATATCACCAGCCGCTTCGAACGCCAGTTCACACTCGCCAGCGGTGTGGAGCACATTGAGTCGCGCTCCCTGCCAGGCGTCAGCCTGATTCGCGTGTACTTCCAGCCAAATTCGAACGCCGACGCGGCTGTCGGTAGCGTCTCTAACCTGGCCATGGCACAGTTGCGCAGACTTCCGCCCGGCACCATGCCCCCGATTGTGCTGAAGTTCGATACCTCAAGCCTTCCCGTCTGTCTGGTTACTGTCGGCGGCGAGGGCTTCACCGAAACGAAACTTCGAGATCTCGCCCAGTTCACGGTCCGTAATCAGATGGCCAGCGTGCCCGGCGCCAGCGTGCCCCAGCCGTTCGGCGGAGGCTACCGCCAGATCATGGTCTACGCCGATCCGTACAAGCTAGAGGCCCATCAGCTCAGCCTGATGGACCTGGTGCGAACCGTCAACCGTTCCAACTTGATCCTGCCGGCCGGTGACGTCCCTATCGGTTCTCTGGACTACAGCATCTACACCAACAGCCAACTTCCCGACATCGCAGCCATCAACCACCTTCCTCTGAAAATCGTGGACGGGTCCGTGGTGCGAGTCTCCGACGTCGGAAAAGCTGAGGACGCTCGGCAGGTCCAGACCAGCATCGTGCGGGTGGACAGCCATCGTGGCGTCTATACGCCCGTCCTTAAACAGGGCGGCGATTCCAACACCATTGAGGTGGTAGACGGGGTTCGCGAAACGTTGCGGCATCTGGTGGACGTTCCCGCGAACCTGGTTTCAAAAGTCGTGTTCGACCAGTCCACCTTCGTGAAGACGGCCATCAGTACCTTGCTTCACGAAGGCGCCATTGGCCTGTTGCTCACGTCGCTGATGATCCTGATGTTCCTCGGAAGCATGCGAGCCACGCTGGCGGTGCTGTTCTCGATTCCGCTCTCCGCGCTGGCGACGTTTCTGGCGCTTTGGCTGGGCGGTGGCACGGTGAACAGCATGGTGTTGGGCGGACTCGCGCTCGCGCTGTCGCGTCTCATCGATAACTCGGTGGTCGTGTTGGAAAATATCTACCGGCACCTCGAACTTGGAGAGGAGCCCGAGGCAGCGGCGGCGAAAGGCGGAAGTGAAGTCGCCCTGCCGGTGCTCGCGGCCACGCTCACGACGGCTATCGTTTTCTTCCCTGTCACCTTCCTTTACGGTGTCAGCCGCTTCCTGTTCTCCGCGCTGGCGCTGACCGTTGTGATTGCGCTGTTCGCTTCTTATGTCGTAGCCATGACGGTGGTGCCACTCTACTGCGCTCGCTATTTGAAGAAATCGACGCATCACTTTACGCCGTCTTCCGATGTTCCTATCGAGGTTGAAGTCACCGGCCAACATCATAAGCTCACGCTCGGGCAGCGGTTCAACATCTGGTTCAATGATCGTTTCGAGGCATTCCTGCGCTTCTACGACCGCCTCGCAGCGATCGCACTTGGCCGCCCGTGGCTCACGATTGGTGCTTTCGGCGTGCTCTTCCTCGCCAGCCTTGGCATCTTCACTCAGCTCGGCCTTTCCTTCTTTCCGCGGACCGACGCCGGCATGTTTGCGCTGAACGTGAAGGCTCCTTCCGGCTCGCGCCTGTCGGTCACTGAAGCTCATGTCGCGAAAGTAGAGGCGATCATCCGGAAGGTTGTGCCCCCCGGCGACCTCAGCCTTGTTCTTTCCAATATCGGCGTCACGCCTGGCATGTCCGCAATCTACACCTCGAACTCCGCGTCTCATACGGCGTTCGTGCAGGTCGCCCTGAAGGACGGCCATAAAGTGGGAAGCTACGAGTACATGGCTCAGGTAAAGCGGGCCATCGCCGAGGAATTACCGGAGCTCAACACGTACTTTCAGTCGGGCGGCATGGTGGACGCCGTCGTCAATCTGGGGCTCCCTGCGCCCATTGACGTGCAGGTAGCCGGCACCAACCTCGAACTCGCTCACCAGACCGCGCAGAAGCTGGCGCTTGAGATACAGCGAATCCCCGGCGTCGCAGATGTCTACATTCCCCAGGACGTCGACTACCCCTCGCTGAAGCTCGACATCGACCGTACGCGCGCCGGTGAACTCGGCCTTGATCAACAGGAAGTAGTCGGCAACGTTATCACCGCGCTGAGCAGCAATCAAATGATCGCGCCCAGCTTCTGGGTCGACCCAAAGTCGGGGCAGGATTACATGCTCACCGTTCAGTACAACGAAGGTCAAATAAAGTCCCTCGCTGATCTCCGCGCCATTCCCCTCCGAGCCACCGGCAGTGCGCGTCCCGCAAGGCTTGACGCGATCAGTTCTATTCGTCGGATCCAGTCGCCGACAGAAGTGGACCACTACCAGATCCGTCGCGTCACTGACATCTACGTTCGCCCGTTGACGGAAGAGCTTGGCGATATTGCCGACCGCATCGACCTCGCGATTGCAAACACCAAAGTTCCAACCGGTCTCACCATCACGCTGCGGGGGATGGTGCAGGGCATGCGCGCATCCTTCAAGAGCTTCGCTATCGGCCTGCTTCTTGCTGTCGTGCTTCTTTACCTGATTCTGGCGGCCCAAATCCGCAGCTTTGTGGATCCATTCATCATCTTGCTCGCGGTGCCGCCCGGCATTACCGGCGTTCTTATCACTCTTTGGGCGACCAACACAACCCTCAACGTGATGTCGTTGATGGGAGTCGTCATGCTGGTGGGCATCACCGTCTCGAACAGCATCCTCATCGTGGAGTTCACCCGCCAGCTCCGTGAAGAAGGCGCGAAAGTTCGAGAGGCTGTTGCGATGGCCTGTCGTGTCCGGCTTCGCCCGGTCCTCATGACCTCGCTGGCCACCGTCATCGGCCTGCTTCCCATGGCACTGAAAGTCGGTGAGGGCAGTGAAAGCTACGCTCCGCTCGCGCGCGCCATCGTTGGAGGGCTAAGCATTTCGGTGCTGTTCACAGTCTTCCTCGTACCGGCCGCCTATCTCATTGTGTATCGCGGCAAGGAAGCGGCTGGCGAAACAGCGGAGGCAACGATCTAGTGCGCAGGGCCGTCGTCTGTTTCTTCCTTTTCGTCACGGTAATGCAGGGTCAGCAGCCCCTGCTCCTCACGCTCGACGAGGCCCACCGGCTTGCCATTACCAACAATCCGCGGCTCAGCGTGGCACAGCTCAATGCTGCTGCCGCCGCACAGATCCCACTGGAACTGCACGCTGCGGCAGAGCCGACGCTAACCGGCGCTATCACCGCGGTGGGGGCGGATAGTGGCAGCCGTCTCGCCGCCGGTGGTCTCAACAATCCGGCTGTCTATAATCGGCTCGCATCCGGACTCACCATCGGCCAGTTGATTACCGACTTCGGGCGCACCAGAAGTCTGGTCGACTCTGCCCGCTTCCGCGCGCAGGCACAGGATCAGGTCACTACTGCCACACGGGCTCAGATCCTGCTCGCAGTGGATCAGGCCTACTTCGCGGCCCTTCGGGCGGAAGCAGTTCTGAAAGTTGCAGAGCAGACCGTGGCGGCCCGCCAGATTGTGGCGGACCAAACAGCAGCTCTGGCCCGCAGCAATTTGAAGTCGACTCTCGACGTCAGCTTCGCCAACGTCAACCTCGCCGACGCGAAGCTTCTGCTTGCAGCCTCCCGCAGCAACCTTCAGGCTCGATATGCCGACCTGGGAGCTGCCCTCGGGCTGCCAGCCCAGTTCGGGCAGGGCGGCTTTTCACTTACGCCCGAACCGATGCCAGCCGCCCTTTCGCAGCCACTTGACGAACTTGTGCGGCAGGCCCTGCGCGACCGTCCCGAACTCGCCAGCCTCCGGCTTGAGCAAAGTGCCGCCGAACGCTTCTCGCAAGCAGAGAAAGACCTGTCGCTTCCCACCGTCGCTCTGGCCGGAGCCGCCGGCCTTGCCCCTGTCTCCGATCCTCAGATTCAGAACCGTTACGGCGCGGTTGGTGTCAACGTCAACATTCCGATCTTCAACGGACATCTTTACCGTGCCCGGCAGGCGGAGGCTCAGCTGCGGGTCCGGTCCGCCTCGCGCAGCGTCGACGATCTCGCCAACCGGATTGCCCGCGATGTCCGTGTCGCATGGCTGAATACAGGCAACGCTTTTGAACGCCTCGCTCTAACCGCTCAGCTGATCGATCAGGCGAGGCTCGCCCTTGATCTCGCTCAGCGCCGCTACGATATTGGTCTCACCTCCATCGTTGAGCTGAGTCAGGCTCAGCTCAACGTCACAGCGGCCGAGATTGCAGGCTCCGGTGCCCAATTCGACTATCAGTTGCAACGAGCCAATCTTGAGTACCAGACAGGAGCCCTTCGCTGAAGAAGGCACGCCTGAGATGAAACGGTTGTGCACTCCACAAGTTCTCGTGGTCACCGCGCCGCCCGACGACCACACCTTCTTCAGCTGCCTTGGCGAGACCTGTCGATGGAAATTGACTGTCACTGGGTCTGTCGGTGAGGCGCTGGAACTCGTCGCGTCACTGAACTTTCCGCTCATCGTCTGTGATCGCGAGCTTCCCGGCCAGCAGTGGCGCAACGTGATTGCCCGCATGAAAGAACGCGCGCCGCGCTCCTGCGTGCTTTTGATTTCTCCTGTCAGTGATGACTATCTCTGGCGCGAGGTGCTGCGCCACGGGGGGTATGACGTGATTCCACGCCCGCTTCAGACTGAGACAGTCAGCCACCTTCTGGATCAGGCCTGGTACTACTGGAATGCGGCTCCGCCCGACATCCCTGCTTAAGTAACAATCCCTTTGCGAACGGCATACAGAATCATCTCGGCGGAACTGTGCAGGTTCAGCTTCTCCAGTACGTTCGCGCGATGGGTCTCTACCGTGTAAAGGCTCAGGCCGAGCTTGGTAGCCAAGTCCTTGTTGGAGTTGCCCTCTGCCAGCATCTGCAGGACCTCGCGCTCGCGTGGCGTGAGCAGCTCATAGCTGTCCTCCACACCTCTTTGTCGCATCTGCCGCATGTAGTCTTCGGCCAGCATGCGGCTAATCTCCGGACTGAAGAATGCCTTACCGGCGTGGGCAGCTCGGATCGCGCGAATCAGGTCTTCTTCAGGAGAGTCCTTCAGCAGATACCCTCGAGCTCCGGCGTTCAGCGCCCGCAACACGTAGCCTTCGTCCGCGTGCATGCTCAGGATCACGATGGCCGTCTCCGGCCGCTTCTCATGGATGCGCCGCGCGGCCTCAATTCCGTTGAGATTCGGCATCGCTATATCGATAACCACCACCTCCGGCTTCACGGCGAGCGCCAGCTCAACGGCTTCACGGCCGTCGGCCGCTTCAGCCACCACTGAAAACCCCTCCTGCCGCTCCAGCAAGGCACTGAGGCCACGCCGCATGACGTTGTGATCATCTGCCAGAAGAATCCGAATTGTGCTCACTCGTTCCCTCTCGGATGTGTCCGCAAAGGCAGAACCACTGAGATCAGGGTCCCCATGCCGGTTTCCGACCGGACATGTAAACTGCCCGTCATTCCGCGAACCCGTTCTTCCATTCCCAAAAGTCCCAGCCCTTTCGATCTTGCAATATCGAAGCCACGCCCGTCGTCCTGAATCGAGAGCAGCAGACGCGCTGTTTCCTGCTGCACCACGATGCGCACAGATTGCGCCTCGGCATGACGGGCAACGTTGGTCAAAGCTTCCTGAACCACGCGGTAAACACACGTCTTGAGTTCTTCGGGAAGTTCGTCTGAGACCGCCTCGGCCGAGATGTCGACTCGCAACCCGCTGTGCCGTGACGCTTCGCGGCCCTGCCACTCCAGCGCCGGAATCAGGCCGAGATCGTCGAGCATGGAGGGACGCAACAACAACGTCAGGTTGCGGACCGTCCGAACGTTACCTTCTACAAGTCTGCGCAGAGGTGCGGCTTCGCGCTCTACCAGGGACCGAACCTCCGCAGGCGTTGCTCCCACTAAATTGCTGAGACCGACCAGGATCGCCGACAGCGACTGGCCCACTTCGTCATGAAGCTCGCGTGAAAGAGCCCGTCGCTCCTCTTCCTGCGTCTTCACCAGTCGTGCTGAGAGGCTCCGTAGCTGTCCACGAGCCTCCGTCACTTCGGTGTACTGGGAGGTAGTCTGGCTTTCGAGGGCGAGAATGCGCCGAGTCGCAAACACCGCCAGCAGCGACCCCAGCGCCAGCGTCAGCATCAACGTGACAATCAGCCTGTACCGGAACTCGGAAAACAAGTCTGTAAGGCGGGCATTGCCGGTGCTGACCTGCCGCCGGTTCACCTCGTCGATCTCGTCCGCCAGGCTCAGCATCGCTCGCCGCCGCGGAATCACCACGTCGCGCACAAACGCATAGCCCGACCCGCGACGCTGATCCGCACCCCAAAGTAAAACGGGATCGAGAGCCTGCCAGTATTCATTCAGGTTGCGACGCAAGCCCTCAAGTGGCTCTCTCTCCTCGGGTCGCATCAATTGCGCGTAGTTCGCCAGCGTAGCGTCCATTTCGCGCCGCAACCGCCGCAGTTCGGTCTTGCTCCGGTCCGCAGCCGACCGCCCAGGGTCCAGGAGGTAGTCGCGCGCATAGGTGCCCGAAAGGTAAACGTCTGAACGGATCTGGTTGAGAACTCGCCCACGTTCCAGGAATTCCCGCTGGATCGAGCCACTCCGATCCTGCATGCGACGCAACACGCGCAGGCCGTCCACGCCGGCGAAAACCATCAGCGCCAGCAGGCCGCCGAAGCCGATAAAGAGGACGGTTCTGCTCTGCCGCTGAAACAGCCGCAAAGAGGACAGAGACGAAGCTCGAGGTGGCGGCGGCGTACGTCACCATCTTACGTTCGCGATCTGCGGAGATGCGAATTGTTGCGGCCGCAAGCATCCAGTAACCAAAACCCGCTTTAGGAAACGTTTAAGTGAACTGTGAAATAATAGCCCCCATGTACAAAATCTACGGGGTGGTGGCGCTACTTTGCTTAAGCGTCACCCAGGGTTTCAGCCAAACAACAACGGCTGCGTTGTCCGGGACCGCTTCTGATGCTTCAGGTGCGGTGATTGCGGGGGTTACGGTCCGGACCACCAGTCTCTCCACGAACGCGGTCCGAGAGGCGGTCACCGATGCCGACGGCAGCTACTCCATGCCCTTCCTGCAGGCCGGCGAGTACAAGGTCGTCGCCTCGAAGGAAGGCTTCCAGGCGCAGCAGAATGAACGGGTCACGCTCCAGGTCAGTCAGAACGCGCGCATCGACTTCTCCATGCAGGTCGGCAACGTAACGGAAACCGTGAACGTCAGCGCCTCCTCCGTTCAACTCCAGACCGAAAATGCTGTCGTCGGCACCGTCATTGATGCGGAGAAGATCGTCGATCTCCCGCTCAACGGTCGCAATTTCATTCAACTGACGCAACTGATCCCTGGAGTGCAGGCAGGCACACCCGGTTCGATCACGGTTCGACGAGGACGCGGGTCCGTTGGCCAGACCGATGCCGGATACGGCGCGACAGCGGCTTCGGCCAACGGTCAGCGCGACACGGCGAATCGGTATTTTCTCGATGGCGTTGAAGTGATGGATTACGACGCGATGACCTACGCCTTTTCGCCGTCTGTCGATTCACTCGCAGAGTTCAAGGTGGAGACGAGCAGCTATGGTGCGGATACCGGCGGTGCTCCTGGCGCGCAGGTGAACATCATCACCCGTTCCGGCAGCAACAAGCTGCGCGGTACCCTCTGGGAATTCAACCGCAATGACCAGTTCACACAGAGCTACGATGCGATCGCGAACAAGAGTGTTACGTCGCCTCGCCTGAACCGCAACCAGTTCGGCGCCAATCTCGGCGCACCGGTGTTTATCCCGAAGCTTTACAACGGCAAAGACAAGACATTCTTCTTCTTCAATTGGGAGTCAGGCTTTGCGGCGCAGGGTGCGACCTCCGCGTACCGGCTGGTACCCACCGCTGCACAGCGTGACGGTGATTTCAGAGGGCTCACTGACTCCAAAGGCGCTGCCATCGCACTCCGCGACCCCCTTGGCGTTGGCTTTGCGGGCAACGTCGTTCCCAAATCCCTGCTGAGTCCGCAGGCACTGGCGTTTCTGGCGTATCAGCCTTTGCCCAACACGCAGGCGGGGGTGCAGAACTACCAGACCACACCCTTCAGCGCCACGTCGTATCAGCACAACTACACGGCGCGCGGCGACCATAACTTCTCCACCAAAGATTCCGTCAACGTGCGTTACGTTTTCAACGACACCTATGAGGCGGGCATCCCCGTTTGGGGCCATGACGAGCGCAACAACCTTGGCCGGACCCAGAACTGGGCCGCCGGCTGGACCCACACCTTCGGGGCCACCATGGTCAACCAATTGCGGGGCGGCTGGCATAAGTTCTCTGAGTCGGAAGTGTTCGGCACCACCAACGATGCCAGCTTTGACGTAGTGGGCAAAATGGGTCTGCCGCTCGTCTCGCGCAGACCCGATGAGTTTGGTCCTCCGTCCATCAGCATCTCGGGTCCGGAAGGCGGCTTCGATTTGTACAACCTCCAGCGGCAGATTGGCCCTCGTGTCCGCTCGAACGGGATCATTCCGATTACGGAAACCCTCTCGATCCAGTACGGCAGGCATTTCCTGAAGATCGGCGCGGAGTGGGATCGCCGCCTCGTGACCTTCGGTCAGGCCCGTGCGCCGCGCGGCGCGTTTGGTTTCGATGGAACGTACACGGGCTCCGCGCTCGCCGACTTCATGCTCGGTTACGTGAAGACCGCAAGCGTCAACCCGGCTCACACGTCTACTGACCTACACAATATCTGGCAGGGCTACTACCTCAATGACGACTGGAAAATCACGTCGCGGCTGACCCTGAATTTGGGACTTCGCTACGACTACTACCAGCGCTACAAACAGTCAGACGATAAGTTCGCCAACATCTATCAGAACGGGTTTCAGGTCGGGAACGTTGTGACGCCGGCAAACTCGCCGTATGGTCGCGGGCTGATTCAGCCGGACTTCAACAATTGGGGGCCGCGGTTCGGCTTTGCTTACCGGCCCACATTCCTTGGCGAGACCGTGGTTCGCGGGGGCTATGGCATTTACTACACCCCGGAGATCTCTAACGCGATCTTCGCGATGGCGGAAGGGGCGCAGGCAACGGCTGGCGCCTCTGTGACTGGCAATCTCACCGGGCGGCCGAACATCTTCTTCAACGACCCGTTCTCGAGCGCTGTAACCAGCGGGGCGCTGAACTTCGCGGTCAGCAACGACCAGAATATGCGCGACAGCTACATCCAGCAGTGGAATCTGAATGTGCAGCATAAAATGCCGTTGGGGATCATCCTGGATACAGGGTACGTCGGCTCGAAAGGCACGCGTCTGTATACCACTTATGCGGATCTCAATCGCCCCATTCAGGTGGTTGATCCGACGACGCCGGGGCTCGCCTCGGTCAACGCCCGCCGCCCCAACCAGCAGTTCCTCCGCGCAGTGCAGTCGGATAAGTCGAACGGAAATTCGATCTATCATTCACTGCAGGTGAAGGCGGAGAAGCGCAGTTCGAAAGGGTTCACGTTCCTGTCAGCCTACACGTGGGCCAAGTCCATTTCCGGCCCGAACGACATCGGCGGCCAGGTGGGCGGCGGCTTCTATATCGGTGCGCCGCAGGATGTGTACAATGCGCGCGGCGACAGGAGCACTTCGGGCTTCGATCTGCGGCATCGTTATGTGCAGACGATTCTCTACGACATGCCGTTCTTCGCCGGCACTCACGGCGTCACACGCGCCATGCTCGACGGATGGCAAGTCTCCACCATCATGACGTACCAGGGCGGCTTCCCGGCGCTGATCGACTACGGCGTGGATACAACGGGTACGGGCGCAGGCTCGCGCCCCGACGTCGTCGCCGGGCAGAAGCCCAACCTCGATGGTGACGCGCGGACGTGGACACGCTGGTTCAATACGTCCGCGTTCTCCATCACCCCCAATGGGCGGTTTGGGACGGCTCCGCGAACGGACGCCATCCGGCTGCCGGGTACCGCGAACGTCGACTTCTCGGCCACGAAGAGTGTTCGGTTTGCAGAGTCCAGACGCGTGGAAATCCGTGCCGAGTTCTTCAACCTGTTCAACCACTTCAACCCGGACCCGCAGACCCTCGATCGGAACATCCGCTCGAAGACCTTCGGTATGGTGGGCGGCGGCGTTCAGGGGATCACGACTCGGGTTATCCAGCTCGGCGCGAAGCTGAACTTCTGATCATTCATGGCTGGGGACGGGAGCGGCTTTCTGCCCGTCCCGTCCCCGGCTTACGCTTATTATGTTAGGCTGATGTGCGAAAGTGAGGGAGTCTATGAGAATCAGATCTCTGGTGCTGCTCGGGGTCGTCGTAACGGCTGGAATGTTCGGCCAGACTGTCGCGCCACCCAAAACGCACCTCAAAGTTGGAGACGTCGCGCCTGATTTCAACCTGCCGTCCACCCAGGGCGGGCGTGTCAAGCTCTCCGACTATAAAGGCAAGAACACCGTCGTGCTGGCATTCTTTCCGGCGGCGTTCACCGGTGGTTGAACGAAGGAATTTTTAGCGTACCAGGCTGGTATCGCAAAATTCGACGCCTCCGGCGCCAAAGTGTTCGGCATCAGCACCGACAATGTTCCCTCGCAACGAGAATTCGCGGCTAAGAACAATGTATCCGTGCCTTTTTTGAGCGATTTCACAAAGCGTGAAGTTGCGACCGCCTACGGAGTTCTGAATAAGGAATCGGGCGTGGCGAACCGGGCCACTTTCGTGATCAACGCCGACGGCAAGATTACGTTCATCGAGGAAGGCACCGCCGCGATTGATCCAATCGGTGCCACGGAGGCATGCAGCCGCTCAGCGCACAAAGCGGGGCAATAGCGTCATCCTATCCACTAAAAGACCGAGATTGAAGTGCGCCTACTCGACAGTGATGAAGATGCCGTCCTGAGTGCCCGTACCGTTTACATTGAATCGAATCTGGATGTCGCCCGACGGGATGTTCGCCGGGACTCGTAAATTGATCTGATACAAGCCGGCACCAACGAGTCCCACGAATGGTGGCACGAACGTAACCCCGCCGAAATCGAAGCTATAAGGCACGCCGCCGACCGTAGCGGCTCCAGAGAAGGTCTTGCCGGAAGGGACTGCTGGGGTAGTGGGGCCAAAACCGACTCCGTAGAGCACGATGTTCTCGCCTTTTCTGACCTTGCGGGTGTTGTAAGTGTATCGACCCGGCGCTCCGGCGATGTCGTAAGAGTTGGCACTGCTTCCATAGGCTCCGGTGCCATTGGGTGTAAGGATGATCGCGGCGGGATATCGGCCGTCCAGCAGACTAAGGGAAGGCGCTTGTCCGGCCAATTCCACCTGGATCGAATCTGATCCACTCGGGGTGTTGACCCTGACTTCAACGCAGCCCCGTTTGGAATCGTCAGGAACCTGCAGGTTGATCTGGCCGGGGCTGACGAACCACAAGTAAGCAGATTTCCCGTTCACTGTGGCGGTGACGTTTCCAAGGGCTACAGGGAAATCGCCTTTCCACTCGGTGACGGCACTTGCCAGGTTATTGCCGTAAATGGATACCCATGATCCAGGCTGTATGACGGGCTTGCGTGCGTAAACTGGAACCACGCCACTCGGCTTGATAGAGGGTAAGGCTACCAATTGATTCGTCAGCGTGCCAGTAGCGGAGATGGTCACCTGATTCGTGGCTCTGGTGACGAAAAGCGTAACCGATCCTGTACCCCCCTTGCCCGCGAACTGGCCCGTTCCGCCGATAACGACGAAGGTTCCTGTCAGGGTGAAGGTGGGGGGCGCGTTATCGATGCCAGGAACATTCATTCTGAGATTGAGCTTGTCTCCATTGGCAAGTGTTGCTACAAAGTCGGCCTGCACAAGATTCGAGCAGTTGTCGTCGCCGGAACTGCTGCCATCGAGGCTGGTGGTGGTCGCACCTCCCGGTGTAACTGTGCCAGGACCGGTCCCGGAAATAATCTCGTCGGTACGCCCGGCGGTAAGGCTGATATTCGCGTTCACCGTGATCGTTTGCGCACGAACATCGTTAAGGAAGGCGGTAAAGATGGAGATGAGAAGGAGCGTGCGGGCAGGCAGCATGGCACAAGCTTATAGGAAGTCGTGCGTTTTAGAACAATTATCTGCTGCCTCTCCATTTTCATGAGTCATCCTATAGGTGATGACCCACGCCGAATTCCTCACACAAACCATTGCAGAGATCGCGGAGGAAGTCCCAGGCTTTGAACTGCTGGACGAGAACACGCAACAGAGCGTCCGCGAACTTGCGAACGAGTATTTCCACGACGAGTACATCCCGCGCCTGGAGGGACAGGTCAATCTTCCCCGCTATCAGGCCGCCTTCGACGAAAAGACTCCGGAAGACCGCGCGTACATCCAGGAACAAGCTGACTTTCTGCGATCGAACATCATCCGGGCGCAAAGGGCGGCATACTCACATCTGCTGGAGAAACTGCAGAAGAGCGCTCCGACTTCTACCGGGGCGCGCACGTAAACACTGCGCACCGGGAACTGGCCGGGGAACCTGTCAACCTCTTGGCCACGACACCGCAGAATTTCAAGCCCGAAAAGGCCCTCACGTTGACCTTATCTGGAATGGCAGCCAGTGCTGAAGAGGTTTACCGCTGGAAAGAGAAGCTTGGTTCGGCAGAGGGTAAGGGAAGTTTGGTACACCCGGCAGGAGTCGAACCTGCGACCTATTGCTCCGGAGTTTTTGGCTCGTCGGGTATAACGCTGATTTTTATGGAAGCCTGAACGGGTTTTTGCCGCTTGTTTGTGTTTGCGCGGCGCTTATTGAACCCCTTTTTGAACCCACTCTACCGACCCGAGCGATTGCCCCGATTCGCCTCCTGTCGGTCACCCGGAAAGCTGAATGTCTGTGCTGAGGCGGACGGGTGACCACGTACTTGAGCTCTTCGAATCTCAGCTCCGAGAAGCCCCGGTCTCCCAGACGGTGATTGCCAGATCGCAATCGGTCGAGCTGGTTCGAAGGAGACGGGAGGACTGGGATCAGAGTCTGGCGTTCGGTGCGAGGCCTTTCATCCTTTGCGGACTCCCCATTCGGCAGCTTCCGGCTGGAACGTCGAAGTATGTCCGCCGCAATGGCCGCTTGGTGTTGGAGGTTGTAGGCCATCCTGAATATGGCATCCCTTTTGGGCAGGACCGCCTGATCTTGCTTTGGGTCGGAACTGTAGCGGTTCGACAAAAAAGCCCAATTGTCGAGTTCGACAGTGGCGCCGAGATCCTCAACGAGTGGGGACTGCAGCAGAATGGCTCGCACTACAAGCGGCTGGCGCAGGGATTCAGGCGAGTGTTCGGCAGCACGATCTTCTTCGGATCGACGGAGGAAAGGAAGGGTTCACTGGTTTGGGACTGCGGCCGAATTCACTTCTTCGATCAGATGCGCCTGTGGTTGAACTGTGACGACTCGGGTGACAAACGAAGGGATTTCCTAACACTCTCGGATCAATTCTGGCAGGAGCTGAAATCTCATCCGATCCCCGTGGATTGCGAAGTGGTCCGATCACCTGCCAATAACCCGGGCTGCCTCGATCTCTACACGTGGCTGAGCTGGCGTTGCTTCCAGGCCAAAGGCCCGGAACGGGTGCCACTGTTCGGCCCGCTCGGTCTAAGCAGTCAGCTCGGCGTACAGGCCTACGCGCGCGAGCGGAAGTTTCGAGAACGGGTGCGTAGCTGGCTTCATCTCGTGCGGCTATATTGGCCCGAGTGTCCCGCGTTCGTTTCCAGGAACGGAGCGTTCCTGGAACTGAATCGCTCGATCGCCGTTCTCCCGAAGAGGACAGCGTGAGGGCCATCCGGATGAGCTGCCGGTCAATCGCGCAGCAGCGCGATAATTCTTTCCGCGTCCGGGAGATCGTCTCGCAGTTCGTTCGGAACGTCTGAAAGGATCTGGTAGCTTGCAACGCCGATCGGCTTGGACGATTCTTTCAGCGCGTACTCCACGATGGTCCTGTCCTTCGACTTGCAGATCAGGATTCCTATGGACGGGTTCTCACCTTCCAGGCGAACCGTATCATCGAGGACGGCAAGGTAGAACTGCATCTTCCCGATATATTCGGGCATGAATTCACCCACCTTTAGCTCGATTGCGATCAGTGCCCGGAGTCGGCGGTGAAAGAGGAGGAGATCGATGAAGTACTCTCGGTCGCTCACCTCCAGCCGGTACTGGCTCCCGACGAACGAGTACATGCCGCCCATCTCCATAAGGAACAGCTCAACTTTTGCAAGGATCGCCTGCTCCAACTGCCGCTCGCTGTGTTCGTCTGCGAGTTCGAGGAAGTCGAACGTGTACTCGTCCTTTACGGCAAGACTCGCCTGCGCCCGAATCGACTCCGGTAACACCGTGTCGAAGTTGGTCTGGTTCTGAGCAGTCTTTTGGTAAGTCTGGTTCTCTATTTGATGGACGAGCACGCTCTTCGACCAGCCGAACTGCGCTGTGCGTCGAATGTAGAATTCCCGCTGCGCGGGGTCTTTGCAACGGTCCAGGATCACGAGATTCTTGGTCCAGCTAATTTCTCTAACCAGTGGTGAGAGAATTTCATCGGCCGAATACGACTCGTAGAACTGCCTCATTCGGTACAGGTTAGCCGCCGAAAAGCCCGAGATGCCGGGAAACTCGGCGCGGAGATCCTTGGCCAGGGTCTCTACAATCGCCCGGCCCCAGGTTGCGCCCTCCTGCCGCCGCACGATTAGCTGCCCGATGTCCCAATAGAGCTCGATTAGCTCACGGTTAACGGACCGGAGGGCGGCCAGTTGGGCGGAGCGGATCGCTCCTTAATCTCGACGAGAAGCGATCCATACGACTCGTGAGCTAGGTCCATCTGGTCATTCATCAGGTATCGGCCTCCGATCAGCTCGCGAATCACGGATGCGGGCCGACCTTCTGATTTTGACCCCCAGGGGACATTCTCCCATCCTGAAGCGATTCGCCTGCGGATCTTGTCCGCCCGTCGGTCTCGGATACGCCAGGCAGCAGGGTTAGGTCGGACCCAAGGTGCGGTTCACTTTTTACGGATCTCCAACTGAACTGGCCGTGGCTCGCTGAGGGGCTCGCCATTGCTGCGACGGACTATCAGGGGCTGGGTACGCCGGGAGGCCATCCTACAGGCTTGGTGAGGCCTGAAGCTTTTAGCGTTATCGACAGCGCTCGGTCCGCCGTTCGGGCCTTCCCGGAGTTGTCGAAGTCTTTGGTGCTTATTGGTCAGTCTCAAGGTTCGCGCGCGGTCATTACCGCCTGTTTACTTGCTCATGATTACGCTCCCGAGTTAGATTTCAAGGCCACAGTAGCTACGGGTGTGCCGAGTGGACCGCAGAATTTTCCCGAGACCAAAGCTCCGCAGACCGCGGTTCCTCACCAAACCGGGGGTGGTGCTAACGCCAGGTATTCTCTACTGAGCGTGTTCAGACTAAAGACCCTGGACTCGACCTTCAACCCTGAGGCCTGGCTGAGTGAGAAGGCGAAGCCGGCCCTTGAAGCTGCGCGAAGAGGCTGCAGTGCCGAAATCGAAGAGGCTATCGCCCGGAACAACGTTACGGTAGAGAATCTGTTCCAGAAGAGGCCGGATGCGGCTCTCGCTAAGGCCGGTGCTCATCAGCGGTACCCCGCTCCGAAGTTCACTAAACCGGTTTTCATCGGCACGGGGCTGGCCGACGTTACTGCGTTTCCTGAGGGTCAATACAACTTCGTCATAGCGGCATGCTACGAGGGTTCCACCGTCGAGGCGCACTACTATCCGGGCATGGATCACAACAGTGCGGTCAACGCCTCGCTTGTCGATTCGATTCCTTTCGTAAAGAAGATCATGTCCGGTCAACAAATCAGCAACAATTGCAAGATCATAAAACCGCCTTCGAAGTGAGTCGGTTCCAGCCGACGTTTGAACTGCCCCTTCATCGTCGGGTGGTTGCCCGGGGCCGCTTTCGAGCGGCTACTGGTCGTCAGCTGCTGGCTGCGGGCCCGCGCACCGCGGATTATATTCTCCAGCGTTTCGGTCAGAACCGCGCCCAAGGTTCACGACTTGTTCTCGGCTCCTTTGTCACCGACCGCCTCGGGGACACGAGGCTGCGCACCTTCACAAACGCGGAGGAAAATTTCTGGCGGGAGCAGAACCCGGCTAAGACCTCGAAATGGGCGAAACTCGCGAACGAAGATCACGCCGTCGCTCGGGAGATGGCAAGTTCAGGCGGGTCGTACACCGGGCGTATGTTGATCGATGGCGAAATCTACGAGACGCGCGGCGCCCAGGAAGTACTTTAAAGACCCCAGGTAAGAGGTCCATCGCCGAGAAATCATAACAAAGTTTTATAAACGCAGCCGCTATCCGTCTCTCTTAGCGTCCAGCGAACCCAACGCATTCATTGAACAGCGCGGCTGCCGAAGATACCAGAGCACCGCCTGCTTACTTACACGCGTGTCGAGCGTCTCGAGACGGCAGTCTACCTCTTGTATAATCCGGCAGCCCAGTTCAGCACAACCGTCAACGGTTCGCCGCTGTCGCCTTCCGGCGGCAGGATAGCCAGAAATCTCTGGCCATTGGCGGAGACGTCGAACTGGTTGAGACCGCTCAGCGGCCCGGATAGTGCTTCCACGTTCCCGACTTGAAGCGTGCCGCCTTTCATCTCTACTGACGCTGAGGCTACTCGATTGTCGGCTGAAACATAGAACAGCTCTTTGCCGTCCCGCCGCCAAACCGGGTACGTGCCGCCGGCCGAAGACACCCGATGCCTCGCGCCCGGGCCGGGGAAGGGCGTCACATAAACCTCGTTCCTTCCTGATTCGTTCGAGTAGAATGCGATCCACTTGCCGTTCGGGGAGAACTGCGGAAAGAACTCGTTGAACTTTGTCTGCACAAACGCATACGGCTTCGCGATTGTCGAACCTCGCTCGTTTTCGCTGAGAAGTGGGTCAGGCAAAATCCAGAGGTCATTTCCGGTCCTAAACTCCTGGGCCATATACGCGAGAAACTTACCATCCGGCGAAAAACTCCCAGGTGCTGCCGACAATCCTAATCTGTCGGCATACAAGCGTTCTTCGCTGCCCGAGCCGTCTGCCCACTTGCGAAATATATCGTCCCCCATTCCGAAAAGAGCGGAACACGATGGGGCGCCCATCCGGCGACCAGACCGGAAAACTTTCCGGCGCGAGGTCAAAAGTAAGCCGCGTCGGCAGACGTCGCACCAGGTCGAAGAGCCAAATGTCTGTGTTCAGGCTAGTCCCTTCAGACTTTTCGAAAGCCACGGTTTGATGGTCTGGTGAAAGTCGTACTCCGCATAGATTGCCGGCGTCGCCGATCACATCGCCGCGCCTGCCGCCGCGCTCGAGCCAGGTGAGGCGCACGTCGCTCGAGCCGCTCGTGTAAACCAGAACGCCGCTCAAAGACGCGGAGAACCTCCCCATGCCCCAAGGGTTCCGGGGGAGCTGCACACGGTTCGCGACGGGCACCGCACCGCCTGAAAACGTGAGGTGCTTGGTATCAAACGGTCGCGCCATCAAAGTGTTGCCGTGCAGAAAAAGAAGATAACCTTGCGAATACTCGGCGAAGCTATCCACAGTGTCCAGGAGGAGCCGGTCTTCCTTCGGTGCATCCAGCGGCACTATGCCAATCTGCCTTACACTGTCAATCCCAGCACCTCCAGACAGATAGAGAATGTGGCGGCCATCCGGCAGAAACCGGGGAAACCGGCGAGGCACACTGGCATCCGCGGCAATCACCTGTCGCGGAACACCGCCGGAAGCGGAAATCCGCACTAGTCCGCCCCGCGGAGTCGGCACGTACACGATGACGCCGTTGGCATTCCAGGTCCCGCCGCGGCTGTCTCGCGCATCCGCCAGCTCAGTCGAAATTCCACGCGCGATATCCAGCTTCTTCAGCTTGCCGTCCGCGAAGAAGCCGATTGACTTATTGTCCGGCGACCAGAATGGCAAGACCGCATTCTCCGTTCCGGACAGGGGCTGCGACGTTGTCTCGTCGAGAGGCCGCAGCCACAACTGATTCTTGCCATGTTCAGAAATCGCCGTGAAAATGACTTGCCTGCCGTCTGGCGAAACTGCAGCCGGCGTACTGCCCACACCGTTTTCGCCGATGAAGCGTCCCTTCTCAGGCGGATTAATGGTCAGGCGTGTCACTGGCATTTCTGCGGGTTGCGCCCGGAAGGCAACAAACGCGAGCACGGCTGCAGCGACTGCGAGAACTCCCGCAACGGCCCATGCCCCCATAGGCAAGCGCGACCCCCGGCTGGCGCGAGCTTCCGCCGCCGTCATCTCCACGTGCTCCAGTGCGGCCCGCAGATCCCGCGCGGTTTGCCACCGGTCCTCCGGATCCTTTGCCAGACACCGCCGTAACACCAATCAAGCGAGGCAGGTACACGTTCTTCGACCAACGGCGGCTCGCGCTCCAGTATCGCTGCGATCACGCCCGCGGTATTCGT
>JAOAPO010000423.1 GCA_025462945.1 Bryobacterales bacterium | reverse complement strand
CGAACAGCTTCCAGAACCAGGTCTGGCCGCCGATCGTGGTTGCCAGCGCAGCCGCTCCCAGGAACGATCCGAACGGTTGGTAGGTATCGGTGCTCTGGCGAGTGAGTTTGAGCCAGGCGAGACCAATGATCGAGCCTGCCACGGAGGCGATGATGACCGTTTGCAGTGTGCCGGTGATGCCGAGGAAGGCACCGATCATGGCCACCATCTTCACGTCTCCGAAGCCGAGGCCTTCCTTTTTCCGGACCTTTTCGAAAATCGCTCCCATGAGCCACATCGTCAGGGAGGGCACCGCCGCGCCGAGGACGGACTCACCGAACGACGCCAGTCGCGGGTTGATCTCGTAGCCGAGGATGTTTGCCAACATGGCAAAGAGGGTGTCGTTCGCCGGAATCCAGAGCGAAAAGGCGATGCCGACGATCGTGCCTCCGATGGTGAGTTCGTCCGGCAGCAGCATGGTCTCGAAGTCGCTGAAGATCAGTCCAATGAGGAGGAAAACAAAGACGCAGTTCCGAAGGGCGACGGGTGTGAAGCCGTACTGCACGGTGACGAGCCAGAAGCAGAGAGCGGTAAGGAGTTCGACCAGCGGGTAACGCCACGAGATCCGTTGTTGGCAGTGGCGGCAGCGGGCGCGAAGCAGCAGGTAGCTGAGGACCGGGATGTTGTCGAACCACGCAATCTGCTGTTCGCAGTTCGGGCAGAATGAGCGCGAGGGCCTCATGACGGAGAGGTCATTGGGCCAGCGGTAGATGCAGACATTGAGGAAGCTGCCGAGGAGGAGTCCGCCGATGATGGCGAGGAATTGTTCAGGCACGCTGGTAACTTTCTATCGTCGCCGCGACCATGTGGCCGACTGTGAAACGCTGCATAACCTTGAGGCGCGCGGCCGCCCCGAAACGCCTGTCGAGGCGGGTCAGATCGCGGGCGATCGCATCCGTGGTGTTCTCGGTAAGAATGCCGGTTACGCCGTCGTCGATCAGCTCGGGGATGCCTCCGGTCCGGCTGGCTACCACCGTAACCCCATGGGCCATGGCGAGCAGAATGCCGGAGCCGAGGCCTTCCGCGGTGGAAAGATAGACGAGCGCCGCGGCCCCAGGGAGGTCGCGTTCGAGGTTGTCGGTGGCGGTGATGGGCAGGTGCGCCTGTTTCGCGCCGGCGAGTGCGAGTGCCATGCATTTGCCGGGGTCAGTGGAGTGTGGCGTCAGGATTGCGTCGCCACTGGCGGGGAGATCGGGTACGGGAACGCCGTCATAGACGACGTCGATGATGCCCGGGTCGAGGCCCGCTGCCAGCAGTTGAGTCGCTACAAACCCGGAGACGGCCAGGAAGCGACGCGATCTCCCGTACTTCAGCCTGGAGAGCCAGGTGGATTGGACGGGAAAGGCCACCCGGCGAGAGACGACGAAGGGCGGGTGGCTGAAGATCGCGGCAAGAGTGTGGGAGCGGGCGTCGTGCGCATGGACCAGGTCGTACGTCCGCGAGGTGGCTGCGAGTGTGAGCGGCTTCAGGGCGCCAGTTGGAAGGCCGTCCCGTCTTGCGAACTGCAGGAGCGGGGAGTCTTCGCGTGCCAGCAGCATCGAATGCTGTCCGGCTTCGATCAGGCCCCTGTGCAGACGCAGGACCTGCCACTGGCCGCCTCGCATTTCGCGTCCGCTGTCGAGGTGCAATATCCGCATTAGCCAGCCCTGCCGACGCGAACCTTGGCGTACTTGAGGAATGTGTAGAGCGCGGCCATCCACGCGATAACGAGGCCATGGATTCCGTCGAGAAAGCCCCGCCGGATGATCAGCGTTCGGAAGAAGGTCCAGGGCGGGTCGAGAAGAAGGCGGGCGATGCTGATGCGGCGGCCTTGCGCCACCAGTTCTTCGGCCGCGAGGGTCGTATAGCGGTCCACAGTTCGCATGTGGGCAGAAAGCGAGGCGCAGGTGAAATGGTGCAGTTTGCCCTGCAGTTCACCCGTGGTGCCCCTCATCGCCACGCTCTCGTGGACATGACTGCCGGTCCATTCGCCTTTGGTGCGGAGGTAGAGGCGAACTTTTCGATCGGGGTACCAGCCGCCGTGGAGGATCCAGCGACCGAGGTACTGCGCCAGTCTCGGCATCGAGTAACCGTCAAAGCGCGGGCCTTCCTGTTTGAGCAGCAGGACCTCGGCTTCGAGTTCTTCGCTGAGGGCCTCGTCGGCGTCGAGCGAGAAGATCCATTCATGCAAGGCGACGGACGCGGCGAAGTTCTTTTGCGCTGCGTACCCTCGCCACGGTTCTTCGATGACTCTGGCACCGAGGCGGGCCGCCACGTCGCGGGTGCGGTCGGTGGAGCCGCTGTCCACTACGACGATCTCATCCACGCAGCGAAGACTCTCGATCGCACGCGCAATGTTGCGCTCTTCGTTCAGCGTGACGATCGTCGCGGAGATTTTCATTGACTCAGGATCGGCATTTATTCGGCAATAGGCACGATGGTGAAGCAGAGCAAGAACAGCACGAGCGCGGTGAAGCCGAGACGAATTCGTGCGCCGCCAGCGTCCATCTCGTCGTAGAGGGGCGGGTGCTTGCGGGCGAAGAAGAAGAGGAGCACGGCCCAGAACCACCAGCCGGTCCAGAATTTTCCGAGGACGACGAGGACTCCGAGGAACAGCCAGGTGGTGAGGCGGTGAAACCGACCGGTGAGCGCATAGACAATGTGGCCGCCGTCGAGTTGCCCAACGGGAAGCAGGTTGAGAGCGGTGGCGAACATGCCCACCCATGCGGCTCTGGCGATGGGGTGGAGATAGATATCGGCCGGGGCGACGCCGGGAAAAATGAGTTTCTGGGCCAGCAACTGTAGTGCGGGGGTGCCCAGGTGCAGGTCGCCCTGGTGCTGAATTCCGGGGAGAACTTTCGAAAAAGCGAGGCCGACCCCGAGCGCAGGGAGGAGGAAGATGAAGCCGGCGATAGGTCCGGCGATGCCGATATCGAACAGGATCCGCTTGCTCATGATGGCTGAGCGGATTCGAATGAACGCCCCGAAGGTACCGGTGACGGGCATGGGAGACGGCAGGAAATACGGGAGACTGGCGTCGATCCCGTAGTACATGCAGGCCAGATAGTGACCCATCTCATGCGCCATGAGGACGGCGAGAAGTGAGAGCGAAAAAGGTAAGCCGGTGAGGAATGCAGACGGGCTTTGGAGACCCGTCAGGTAGACGCGGGCCAGGTGGTCCCCATCGAAGAACGGAAGATTGTGAGAGAAGTTGTACTGCATGCCGGCCCCAATCAGAGTGGTACTGAAAAGGGTGAGAAGCAGCAGCAGGATGTGCAGCCACAGCCGGTGCAATCGGACCCGGTGCGGGCCGAAGGGATGACGGTTGTCCGGCAGAGCAAGTTCAGGGTACTGTTCGCCGGAGCTTGAGGGCACTAGCCGTTACTGCAGAGTCTGCAGTTCCTTGCCAGGCTTGAAGCGGACGGCTTTTCCGGGCGGGATGGAAACTTCAGCGCCTGTACGGGGATTGCGCCCGATACCGGTCTTCCGCGGCTTTACGGTAAATACGCCAAAGCCCCGGAGTTCGATGCGGTCGCCCTGTTCGAGCGCTCGCTTCATCTTCTCGAACACGGTCTCGACGGCCATTTCTGCCTTCGTCTTGGTGATGCCGGTTTTGGCGACTACCTCGTTAATGATGTCGAGCTTGATCAAACTTATCTCCCTCGCCGAGTTGTAGAACTCCGACAAACCGATGATAGAATTAGGTTTATCTCAATGTCAAGCCAGAAGGCATCCGGCGCGGCTGAGCCGGCCGACGCTGCCCTTTTCCGCCGCGTCTGCAGCCGCTTCGCCACTGGGGTGACGGTTGTCACAACGCGCAGCGCGGACGGCAATCCGCATGGGCTGACGGTCAATTCCTTTACGTCAGTTTCACTGGACCCGCCGCTGGTGCTGGTCAGTATCGACGCGCGGAACCAGGTTCTGGAGCGGTTCGCCGAGGGCGCATCGTTAGCTATCAACGTATTAGCCGAGGACCAGCAGGAAATTTCAACGCGCTTTGCCGCGACGGTGGACGACCGTTTCGGCGGAGTACGGTGGGCACCGGGGCTCCTTGGTGAGCCGGTTCTGGACGGCTGCATCGCCTGTTTCGAGTGCCTCGTGGATAAGGCCGTGGAGGCTGGCGATCACATCATTGTGATTGCGGTCGTAAAAAACATGCGGCTCGCCGATGGCGAGCCGCTTGTCTTTTTCGATAGTGCTTATCGTCGGCTGCGTTCGCCGGATTAGCCCTCGGCGAATTAACCTTCGAAAGCGTAGAGCGCGACGCCGGGTGCCGGGGCAACTGGCTCCACTTCTTCGGCACCGTCGGCACCGATGGCAACCGGAATCTCGACGTTCGAGTTGACGAGCCGGTAGTACAGGCCACCTTCCCCAAGGTAGATATCCAGTTCCGAAGGCCGCGGCAGAATGCCCTGGATGAGGGCTTCCGAAAGCGGGTCTTCGATGTACTTCTGGAGCGCGCGGCGCAGGGGACGAGCACCGTAGCTGCGATCGATGCAGGTCTTATCCACGATGTACTTGGCGGCGTCGCGGTCGAGGCGGATGGTCACCTGTTTGGTTTCCAGGTTCTTGTTGATCCCGGCAACCATCAGGTCGAGAATCCGCAGCAGGTCTTCGTCGGTCAGCGACTGGAACAGGATGACGTCGTCGAGGCGGTTCAGGAATTCAGGGTTGAATGCCCGACGCACTTCAGCGCGAACCTGTTCTTCCACTTTCGCCATCTGACCTTCGCCGACAGGCGCCTGGAACCCAAGATTCCCCTTCTTTTCGAGGAACCGCGCCCCCAGGTTGGAGGTCATGATGATGATCGTGTTCTTGAAATCGATCTGGTTGCCCAGACCGTCAGTCAGGTGACCGTCTTCGAATACCTGCAACAGAATGTTGAAGATATCCGGGTGCGCCTTCTCGATTTCGTCCAGCAGGATGATGGAGTACGGAGCCCGCTTGACGCGTTCGGTCAGCTGCCCGCCTTCCTCATAGCCCACGTAGCCGGGAGGCGAACCAATTAGTTTGGAGACTGAATGCTTCTCCATGAACTCCGACATGTCGAAGCGAATGAGCGACTTCTCACTGGAGAAGAGGAAGTTCGCCAGAGCCCTCGCAACTTCGGTTTTGCCGACGCCGGTGGGTCCCAGGAAGAGGAATGAACCGGCCGGGCGTGCTGACGACTTGAGGCCGGCGCGGGAACGGCGGATCGCTCGCGCCAGAGCCGAGATGGCCCGATCCTGGCTGATGATCCTCTTGTGGAGTTCGTCTTCCACGCGGAGGAGCCGTGCGATTTCTTCTTCCTTGATTGCGGTCATGGGAACGCCGGTCCAGCGCGCCACCACGTCTTCGATGTCTTCCTTGGTTACGATACCGGTGGAAGAGTCGTCGAGATTGTACTTTTCGCGGAGCAGACGCTGATTTTCGCGTTCTTTGCGCTCTTCGTCCGAGTAGAAGCGGGCCTTCTCGAACTCATGGTTCGCGATGGCATTCTCCATCCGGTGGACGATGAACTTGATGCGCTTTTGGATGTCGGCCAGTTCGGCGGGGAGCGTGGTCTGCCGCAGCTTGACGCGCGCACCAGCCTCGTCGATCAGATCGATGGCCTTATCGGGGAGGAAGCGATCCGGAATATAGCGGTTGGAAGCGTGGACCGAGGTTTCGATCGCTTCATCGGTATAGCCGACCGCATGAAACTTCTCATAGCGATCTTTGATACCGAACATGATTTTGATGGCGTCCGCTTCGTTCGGTGGCGGAACCTTTACGGCCTGGAACCGGCGTTCCAAAGAACGATCTTTTTCGATCGACTTCCGGAACTCAGCAGGCGTTGTTGCGCCGATGCACTGGATTTCGCCGCGGGACAGCGCGGGCTTGAGGATGTTGGCCGCGTCGAGGGAACCCTCGGCCGAGCCGGCACCTACCAGCGTGTGCAACTCGTCAATGAAGATGATGGCGTTCTGATTTTCCATCAACTCTTTCATGATGGTCTTCAGGCGCTCTTCGAACTGGCCGCGGTACTTGGTACCCGCAACAATGAGGGAAAGATCGAGAGCGAGGATGCGCTTATCAGCGAGGAAGGACGGGACATCACCTTCTGCAATTCGTTGCGCGAGACCCTCGACGATCGCGGTCTTACCGACGCCGGGTTCGCCAATCAGCACTGGGTTGTTCTTGGTCCGGCGGCAGAGAATCTGGATGACGCGCTCGACTTCGCCATCACGGCCGACCAGGGGATCCAGCGCATTGTCCATGGCGGACTGCGTCAGATCGCGGGAAAACTCATTCAACAACGAACTTTCTTTCGGGCGGTTTGCCGTCACCTTCTCCGACTGCGAACGCTGTAGTTCTTCGCGGATCGTGGAAAGGCGCAGGCCCCGCTCGTGCAGAATCTCGGCTGCGAAGCACTTCTCTTCGCGCAACAGGCCGAGCAGCAGGTGCTCCGTCCCGATGTGCTTGTGGCTGAGGCGTTCAGCTTCTTCCGCCCCGTACGCCAGCACTCTCTTACATTCATGGCTCAACGGCAGATCGACAGAAGTGGACACCTTCTCCCGTACCGTTGTGTGACCTTCAATTTGCTTCCGGATAGAATCAACTGCGGCATGCGAACGAAGGAACCTGTTCGCAAGTTGCTTATCTTCTCGCAGCAGACCGAGCAGCAAGTGCTCAGTTTCGATATAGGGGCTTCCGAACTGACTCGCCTCGTACCTTGCGAAGAAGATGACGCGCCGCGCTTTTTCGGTATAACGCTCAAACATGGTTTGACTCCCTTAACGCCGAGCTCTAACTCTAAAGATACTCGTTATCGCTGGTTAGTTGCAAAAAACGCATACAGAGCGGACTGGAGGAGCTAAATAACCGGATACAGTGCTCCACGCTCCAGTTTCAGGATGCGGCTGCAACTCTGTGCAAAACCAGAGTTATGCGTCACCAGAATGCTGGTCAGCCCTCGTTGCGACCGTAATTCTGCAAGCAAGCTGAATACCGCCTCACCGGTGCGTTCGTCGAGGTTGCCGGTCGGCTCGTCCGCCAGCAACAGGGATGGGCTGCCAGCCAGCGCTCTGGCA
>JAOAPO010000417.1 GCA_025462945.1 Bryobacterales bacterium | reverse complement strand
ACACCGCCACCTTCCGCGTATACGGCTGCGGGTGGCTCGTAATGTTCATCGGCGCGCCGGGCGTTGCCGGATCTGGCCGGACGGCCGGAACATCGCGCGCGATTCCCGGATAGAACTTGCTGTCCTTCGACTCCATCGTGAAGTTGTAGATGGTGCCGTGTGGAACGTCTTCCCTCACCGTCATCTCAGGTGCCGGATTATGCGTCGGGCCGATGATGAAATTGCCGTTCGCTTTAGGGGAGGGGACCGCTCCATCCGGCAACTCGGTCGCCTTCACGTAGCCCGGTGTGTTGGGGTCGCGGGCTGGTGCCTGAGGGCGGGGAGGTCGGGGAGTTGCTGCGGCAGCGGGTGCGGCTGCCGGTTCTGAGGCCGGGGCGGCTGCCGGAGCCTGGGCCATCGCTGATCCGATTCCGATCAGGGACGCGAGGCTAACACGAAGAAACATAAATAAGTACTCCTTCTCTTTCACAAGTGCGGATACGAAAACCTTCATCATCTTATCTCAGGCACGAAATGGCCGGATTGCGTAACAACACTCGCGATACAGCCTCTATGTGGCAGTGGCGAATCTCGGGGAACAAACCGCGTGGCTCTTCCTGCTTGCTATTCCTATCGCGTGTGTCGCGTGGACCGTGACCCACGAAGAAATCTTCCGTGAGCCCCGCGAAGTGTGCGTCGAACGAAGCCAGAAGCGCGGGCGACTCCTCGAACGCAAGTTCTTTTACGTATTCACCTGTGAGTACTGCTTCAGCCACTACGTAGCGCTCGGTTTCATCGCGTTAACGGGCTTTCGTCTTCTGTTGCAGGACTGGCGCGGTTTCGTGCTCGCATGGTTTGCACTGGTCTGGGTTGCCAACGTCTACATGGGCGTCTTCGGTCGCCTGCGGCTCGACATCAAGAGCCAGCGCCTCGACATCGCAAAAGACGAAAAGGTGATTGAACAGCTTGAAAAGCAGTTCTAGCTACTTTTGCTTGCTCTTGCTGTTCTTGCCCTCAATTGGATACCCCTGCCAGACATACTGCAGCGCCTGCGGCAGGGTCTGCGCCTTCACGGTGCGGTCGGTGTGCCCGGCGTTGGTCGCGAACACAAACTGGTAGTGATAGCCCTTCTTCGCCAGCACTGCCGCCATCTTCTCGTTCGCCAGCACCCAGTCATGCATCTCGTCCCGCATGATGTTGGGATTGTAATTGTCGCGATCGCCCACTTCCATCCAAATCCGCAGAGGCTTCTTCGGGCTGTTCGGAATCAGGCGCTCGTGAAACTCCCACGCGCCGTGCGGAACCTTAGGGTCCTGCGGCCACTGCTGATTCACATACGTCCCCGAATACGTAAGCACCCGGTGGTACCAATCCGGGTGATACCAGGCCATGATCATCGCCGCTGACCCGCCCGAACTGCCGCCCATTGTCGCGCGCCCGTCAGGGTCTTTCGTCAGCTTTACGTTCGCCTGCTTCTCGACGAGCGGCAGAACTTCCTTCTCCACAAACTCGCCGTAGAGGCCCGACATCGTGTCGTACTCCATGCCGCGCTGGCTGCCCTGAGCATCGCCGCTTCCGTTGCTGATTGAGATGCCGATCATTACCGGCAGCTTCTTCTGCGCGATCAGATTATCGAGCACCGTGAACAGGCCGCGATCCGGTCCGTCGGCGCCCACAATGAACGGAGCTTCGGTCCCGGCTACATACTGCTTGGGCACGTACACCGACACCCGCCGCGTATACGGCGCAGGGTGGCTCGTCGTCACAATCAGCTTCGAAGGGTCCTTCTCATCCGGCGTGCCGAATGTACCGGGCTCACGAGCAATCCCTGGATAAATCTTGCTGTCTTTCGACTCCATCGTGAAATTGAAAATCTCGCCCTGCGGTACCCCAGGCTGAACCACCGTTTCCGGGGCGGGGTCGTGCGTCGGTCCAAGGATGAAATTGCCGTCTTTGTCGATTGGCGGGAGCGTCCGGTCTGGCAGTTCCGTAGCCTTGACATACCCGGGAGTGTGCGGGTCGCGCGTGGGCGGCGTGGGGCGTGCGGCCCGTCCGCCGGGGGGCGGGACGGGAGCCTGAGCCACTGCGAATTGCAAACCCGTCATCAGGCACACAGACAAAGTAACTTGACGAAACATTCCCCAATACTATCCCAGCAAACCAGCCGTCAGTTCTCCACCGGCATCTCGTCCACATGATCGATCACCAGCATCGTCCCGGACACCTTCCGTGACTCGACCTTGAGCCCAAGCTGTCCTCGCAAGGCGTCGAACAACGAGATCGCGCCGTTCGGGTCCACCGCGCTTTCATCGGCGGCGTCCCGCGGTCCCGGAACGCCGCGGAACAGCGTCGGTGGACTAAAGTTGACCGTCAGGTCATACTTGCCTGCAAGCCCCGTCTCGTCGGCGACGGACGCGGACGGAGGCAGGTAGGCGAAATTCGCCAGCGCAGCCGCGAACTCAGTCATGGTCATGTTCCGGCAGGTCACCAGCCGCGGTGCCATCGGATTTGTCAGCCGCGGGTCCTTCCGGTCCTCCCCTGGTCCTTCCTTGCACCCGGGCCGATTCCGCGGATCCGCTCGCCGCAGCTTCGGCCTTGCAGTCACCAAAACGTACCCGTTTACCAGCCGAGCTTCTTCATGTGCGACCAGATGGAACCGCTCAATCAGCAGTGCGCGAAGCATCATACGCATAGAGTTGATATCGGTCCCGTTCCACACCCCCGGACCGTCATTCAGTTCAGGAGCGGGCGCTCTGGCCCGCACTTCGAACCTCGTCTCGTCCATCGACTTCGGTCCGCCGCTGATCAAATCGGGTCCCAACTCGTTCCACGCTTCCTGAATCAATTCCTTCAGCGTCATCACGATCTGCATGCGCCCGCCAGGCTGAATGTTTACGCTGGAGCCCTGTGGGCTGTTCTTCGGGTCAGCCAGCTTGATCGTCGCCACCTCGAACTCCATCCTCGGCGGGGGTAGTAGCTCGGTGACCTGCGGAACGTTGGGCGTGGGCGTCTGGCTGACCTGGTCCACCACTACGACAGGCGCGGAGATTTTGACGGGCTGGAGCCGGAGCCCGAGCTGCTTCTCGATGGCCTCGAACAGAGTTGTCGTGTCTGCCGTTGGCGGGCGGGGAGGTCCCGATACCCGCATCGACCAGTGCAGCCCGAAGCGCCACGAACCCTGCAGGCCCGTCCGGTCGACGACTGGATAGCTGAACAGATAGGCTGGCGCGCCTCGCATCTTCGGCAGAGCTTGGGCGAACGCGGCCATGGTGATGCTGCCACATTCGTACGACACTGGCTCGCCTGCCACGCCGCGAGCGGTAGCGGGCTTCGCCCCTGGCTGCAATCGGCACCCCGTTTCGTCAGCAGCGCTGGCACGTTCCAAAGCCACCTTCTTGCCGGCCGTGATCGCGTAAGCAGCTCTTTCCTGCATGCCTCGGTGCAGCTTCAGCCCGAACCGGTCTGCCAGTAGCCCTCGCAACATCGCATGGAGAGTGTCCGGTGTAGATCCGGCCGGAGCCGTTGCGACCACATCGTAGTGATCGAGTTCCAGCCATGCCGGGCCGCCCACTACCTGCTCTGCACCGACTCCCCAGGCCGTGCGGATCAGGTCCACCATCGTCGCGTTACGCAGTTGATAACGCCCGCCCGTGAAACCCGTGCGCATTCCCGGTATTGAGTTCGCGGACCGCGCATGGACGTCCGCAATTCCGAAGCGAGGCGCGCTCTCCTGCCCGAACACCGGACCGCTCAGAGCTACCAGACTACTCAACACAAGCCGACGCAAAATCACATTCAGAGCTTATCGTCAAGCTCATGGGCCACGCTGCGCTCCCACACGCGCGCGGTACCCCTTCTTAAAATGGTGCGGTCCAGGCCAAAGGTGCCATCCTTGCTGCACCCGCCAGCATGAACCGCGCATTCCACCTGCTGGCAGCGCTGCTCGTCATCCTTATCGTTGCGCTGCTCGTCACCGTAACCAAGGGCTTCCGGTATGCGTACGAACCAGCCGAAAGCAACGTGCTCAACCACTACCGCGCCAGCCCGCAGACATGGGAGTTGTGGGGCAAGCCGCTCACCGACGGCGAGGCTGCTCGCCTTCAGGTCTCCGCTCGCACCGGCGGCGTCAAGGTTGACGCCGCGCTCCTCCGGCTCGGTCGCTCAGCCTTCTATAAGGAGACCTTCCGCAACGAGGTGTTCCTTACCGACGTCATGGGTATTCTCGCCGGCCCCCTTCGCCTTACGAACGTGGTCAAAGCGATCCTGGCCTTGCACGGCGAGGGAACAACGAACCTTCGCGTCGAGGTTCCCGAGACAGTCACGATCGGCGGACGTACCTTCGCCAAAGGAGCATACTTCGATACCGGTCTCGACGTTGCCCGAGGATCTTTCGCGCCGCTCGGCATGGCGACTGTGATCAGGGGAGCGAAGATACGCGTTGGGATAACCTGCGCGGCCTGCCATGCCACTGTCGATCCGCAAACGAAGAAGGTCATCGAAGGCGCCCCGAATCAGGACCTTAACGCCGGGCTGCTGCTTGCCCTCGGCACCAACTCCGTGCCGTACTTTATGCACACCGACGTGAACCCCCTTCTCTCCGTCTCGCCGGACATGGACCGTCAGGTCGCAAGCACGACCGGTACCCGTGTGCCCCTGCCCAAGGTTGTCGATCTTGAAAACAAGGTTGATGAAGCTCTGCTGCAGTGGCCTCCCGGGAACTTCGATTCGCTGACTGACCTCAGGGCGGACCCCACTCAACTCCCCGGATCGTTCACCTGGGGCAACCACCCGTACGGCTGGAGCGGAAACTTCATCGCTGGCCCGTTCCGCGGACTCAGTGCACAGAACAACAACGTCCACGCCCTGAACTCTGACTCGCTCCTGCTCGCGGCCGCCAGCGGTCCGCTCTTCGACATCGACCCGGAGGTCTACGTCGCCATCCTGCTCCAGAACGCCGCCAGCAAGGCATTTAGGTACGATCCGCGCAACGATGGCACTCCCTCTGCCTTTCTCGCGGCCCGCCGCTCGACCCCGGGCTCGCCAGGCATCAACGAGGTCGTGCTGTCGGCCTCGTGGCCGAAAGGCACCCTCTTGACGCCGGACGGAACACTTACCAGCTCACCTGGCTACCCCGTCTGGCAACAGAACAATGCAATGTCAGCCTGGCAGAACACGCTCGTGCCTCCACCCGCGCCATTCAGAACGGATGAATCGACGAAGCTGTTGGGTCACGACGTCTTCCGCAGAGCAGGCTGCGAGCGCTGCCACGCGGGCGACTTCCTGACAACAACCTCATCGTTCCCGCACCCGAAATTGGTACTGAACCGATTCGTGCCCAGGCTTTGCAGAAGTCCGAACGGAACTTCGCGCCGCCCGTAATCTTCGCGTTTGACACGCCCGTGCCCGTGCCGGCGAACGCAACCTCCTTGCCCGTGCCTGTTGATCCGCGGGCCGAACTCCCTTTGGCTGGCACGGAAACAAGTCAGGTAGACCTCGGGTGGGCGCGCCGCGGCTCTGCGGGTGGCTACAAGACGCCCTCCCTCGTCGGGATCTACTGGAGCGCGCCTTACCTGCATGATGGGGGCGTTGCGGCTGGACGCGATCTGCGTTCACAACTCGGGCTCTCCGGCACCTTGCAAAACGGCATCGCACCCGATGCAGCGAACAGCCTGCGCGCGATGATTGACCGGGACCTGCGGGCGCGCGTGATCGCTGCCAACGCAGCGTCTCCCGCCTTGCAGCGCACGAACGTACGTGGGTCGGGCCACGAGTACTGGATCGACCGGCAGGCCGGGTTCAACGCAAGAGAGCAGGAGGCTGTGATCGGCTTCCTGCTCTCTTACGTGCCCCCGCGTTGACCTACTTCTTCTTCGTGGTTGTGGTGGGCTTTTTCGAGCCCATCGAAGGGCTGTTCTTGCTCTCGCCTTTGCCGCCGCCATCTTCCTTGCGGGGTGCCTTCGAACCACCCCCCCGATCGGAACCAACGCCGTGAGTTGTCTTCGTTGACATTGCCATGTGTGAGAATCTCCCACGACGTCGAGAGCAGTTTCACTTCCATGCTCAGGAAGCCAAACGCAAGTCCTGAACGAACCGCGCAAACTCCGCGGCTTTCGCGGCTTCCGGTACTCGCAGCAGAAACGAAGGATGCACGGTGATGAGCAACTGGCGTCCTCCCGGCAGGGGCATCATCCGGCCGCGCTCTTTCTGGATCGCGAACTCTCTGCCACCCAGACTCAGCGCCGCCGTGGCTCCCAGGGCGACGATGAGTTGTGGGTCCACGCGCTCGATCTCTGCCGTGAGCCACGGCCTGCAAGCTGCCACCTCACCACCGTCAGGCTTCTTGTGGATGCGCCGCTTGCCGCGCTCTTCGAACTTGAAGTGCTTGACCGCATTGGTGACGTAGACCGACGAACGGTCGACCCCGGCTTCCTGCAGCGCACGGTCCAGCAACTGCCCCGCCGGACCGACGAACGGCCTACCTTGCAAATCTTCCTGATCGCCGGGCTGTTCCCCGACGAGCATCAGGCGTGCGCGTTCCGGGCCCTCGCCGAAGACAGGTTGCGTGGCGCAGGCGTACAACTCACAGCCTTTGCAGGCGCGCACCGCGGCGGCCAGCACAGGAAGCTCAGCACCAACCGGGACGAACGGTTCGGCCGAACCTGGCGCCCGCTCGCGCATCTGCTGCTCCCTTGCTCGGGCATTGCTGACCAGCGTCGGGATGAGAGTGGCCTCCGGCATCGTCGACCAGTGACGCACCGGCATTTCCCTCGTCATGGCCCGAACATTGACGCGTGCGGGATTAAAGATGCTGGCGTAGTAAGAGCGCCACAACTCCTCCAGTTCATCCTCCTGTGGGGCTGCAGACCTTGGAACGCCATCCCCGAAACGAAGCGTCTTCGTATCCCAATACGCGCTCAGGTCGGGCGTGAGTATGGCCCAGTGCATGGCACCGAATCGCTCCGCGAACCACGGCGCAACATGCTTCACAATATGATGATCGGGCCTGTACCAGGCCACGTACTGCGGCTGCCCGTCATCTTCGACAATCTTGCGGAAGCGAACAAAGGCATGCATTTTATGGATGTCGCGGCCGACGGCTTGCTCCATCGCAAGTAGCTCGTCCGGCTCGTTTGACAGGCCATCGTTCACAATGCGAAACAACGCACGGTAAAGCAGATCCCATCGCTTGGGGTCGCGATGAAGACTGACGATCTCGGCCCGGGCAAGGAAGGCACGGGGAACGGAGATCCGGCCACGACTTCCTGCCGCAGGCATCGGTACATCCGCAAAGAGCGAGTCCTGCAGGCCATCGGTGAACCGCACATCATCCGGGGGAACGCTACCGGCAACCAGGGCGCGTGCCTTCTCCCGCCACTCCTGAAAGTTCTCGACGGCGACCTGGCGCATCAGAACTCTCCGGTCACCGCGCTGAACAGCGACAGCTGCTGTGGAACGGGTAACCGCGGAGCGTCAAGCTTCAGCGAGTCCGGGTTGAAGTCGCTGGTGATCACGAAGTAGCGCATGCGCTTGAAGGCACGGGTGAGGCGCGTCAGGTCTTCCATGCGGAAACGATGTTGCGATCGCATAGCCACGATTCTGTCAACGCTGCGCACCCCCAAACCGGGGATCCGAAGCAGCGCCTCGCGATCCGCTGTGTTCACATCAACCGGGAAGAAATGCCGGTTGCGGAGCGCCCACGCGAGCTTGGGGTCTTTGTCGAGCGGCAGATCCGGCTGCTCGGCTGTGGTGAGTTCGGCGACATCGAACCCGTAGTAACGCAGCAACCAGTCGGCCTGATAAAGCCGGTGCTCTCGTACCAGCGGAGCGGCCTGCGGCGGCAGCCTCGAATCGCTGTGCGGAATGGGGCTGAAGGCCGAGTAGTAGACCCGCCGCATTCCAAAATCCTGGTACAGTGCTGACGACTTCTGCAGAATGTCAGTATCGGAAGCCTCTGTCGCGCCGACAATCATCTGCGTGCTCTGGCCAGCGGCGGCGTAGACCGTCTTCTCCTCCTTTGCCGCGATAATGCGCTGACTGATCTCGCCCATTGTTTGCTGAATCTCGATGTGCGTTTTAGCCGGCGCGAACCGGTCAAGGTCGGCTTGCCGCGGCATCTCGATATTGGCGCTCAAACGATCCGCCCACTTGCCTGCCTCGGCAATCAGCAGCGCCGATGCGCCTGGAGGAATCTTCAGGTGAATGTACCCGCCGAAGAGATGGTCCGTGCGAAGTGATTTGGCAACAGCGATCACCTGCTCCATGGTGTAGTCGGGGCTCTGGATGACGCCCGAACTGAGGAACAGGCCCTCGATGTAATTCCGTTTATAGAACTCCAGCGTCAGCGATACCACTTCTTCCGGAGTGAACCGAGCACGCGGAGTATCGCTTGAGATCCGGTTGATGCAGTAAGTACAGTCGTAGATACAGTAGTTAGTCAGAAGTAACTTCAGCAGCGATACGCAGCGGCCGTCCGGCGTATAACTGTGGCAGATTCCAACGCCGGTGGTATTACCGACGCCGCCGCTGACCCGCTCTCGCCGGGATCCGGAACTGGCGCACGACGCATCGTACTTAGCGGCATCGGCCAGGATCGTTAACTTTGTACGAGTGTCCAAAGTGCAGGTGCGAATACTCGGCAGTTTCGCCTTTTATTCGCCTGACTGCAGGATACCATTGTTTATCTTTGCGCGCGCGCCCGCCCGGTGGGACTAAGGCTGCGGATTCGCGCCACGAACGTCCCGAATGCGGCACCGATTGCCCGCGCAATCCTGGTCAGCCGCGTGAGTTCCTGAACCTTGGATTCGATACCGATGATCAACATCGCGTCTTCGATCGGATTGCCGTCCTGCAGCAGCCGCAACAGCGCGCGCGCATTTTTCGGCGTGATCTCGAACCCGCGACTGACGAAGTGAACGTAATCCTCACCTTCCGCTCGTATTTTCCCCCTCTGCATCAGCATGTTATGGACTGAACTAATTGCGGCCGGACTGAACGTCATGTTTTATTGATTGCAACCAAATCACCAGTCACTATCTTCCAGTAAAGAGGTCTTAATTACACTCTGGCCTAAGAACTGCAAGTGTCGGGACATGACCAATCTACGCTCCAAACTATGGATTGGCGGTGCGCTGCTGTTCCTGAGCGTGCCGGCAATCGATGCTCAGCAGGCACCGGCCAAGGCGGCGCAGGCTGATAACACAGCGGTCAATAAGCGCGACCGTTCTGAAGCTCAACCAACCGCCGATCAGGCCAAGAACAACAAGTCCGATCGCGAGATCATGCAGCAGATTCGCAAGTCCGTGGTGGACGACAAGACCCTGTCCACCTACGCACATAACGTCAAGATCATCGCGAGCCATGGCAAAGTGACGCTCAAAGGACCCGTTCACACCGACGACGAGCGCAAGAATATCGAGGAGAAAGCGACAGCGGTCGCCGGTGCCGGGAACGTGACGAACGAAATCACAGTCAAGGCTGACACAAAAGCCAAAGCCGATCACTAGGTCCGGGCCTCTCCCGGAAGTTGCTAAGTACCTACAGGTAAGTCAAGGAGGCATTGAATATGGCTGGAAAGAACACTGCAGCATTCGGAATTTTTAAGTCCCGTATGCAGGCTGAGAACTGCGTCGACAATCTGATGGCCGCCGGTTTCCGCAGCGACGATATCTCGCTGCTGGCCCCCGACCAACACGTGACTCACGAATTAGCCACGGAAAAGAACACCAAGGCTCCCGAGGCGGCAACCACGGGGGCGACTGCCGGCGGTGCCGTGGGTGGCACGCTGGGACTTCTCGCCGGAATCGGGGCGCTCGCCATTCCCGGCGTTGGGCCGCTCATTGCTGCGGGCCCCATCATGGGCGCACTTGCCGGCCTGGGTGTCGGCGCTGCGGCCGGAGGCATCATCGGTGCTTTGGTGGGCATGGGCATTCCGGAGTACGAAGCCAAGCGATATGAGGGCCGCGTGAAGGATGGCGGTATCCTGCTGTCCGTTCACTGCGACGACTCCGACTGGACCAGCCGCGCCAAGGACATTCTGGAGCGCAGCGGCGCTGAAGACGTTTCCTCGTCCGGCGAAAAAGCTGCGGGCAGCCATGGAGTGGACACGACCGGTACCCCCGGCGTCCACGACACAACGCGTACGACCCGCTTTTAATTAGAGCCCAACATTCGCGGGGCGGTCCACCAGCGCTGATATCGCTGGCGGACTGCCCCGTTTGTCATGGTGACGACTGGGGTGAGGCACGATATCATTTGGTGTTGGAGCTCCTCACATGAAGCGTTTTCTTCCGGTTTCTCTCGTCCTCTCATCCGCTCTCTTTCTGGGCATCGTGTCCGCTCAGGATTCTCCGGACGACGTACTTCGCGGCAGCAAGCAATTTCGTAAGACGGTGCTCGCGTCCGGGCTGGAAGGACCCTGGGAAGTGACCTGGGGACCCGACAACATGCTTTGGGTGACCGAGCGCACGGGTAAACGGGTCGTCCGCATCAACCCGGCAAACGGCCAGAAATCGGTAGCTGTCACCATCCCCGACGTCTCCGCCCCCGGCAGCCAGGATGGCCTGCTCGGCATGGCGCTGCACCCCGACCTGCTGAAGGGCACCGAGAACCAATACGTCTACGTCGGATACAGCTACGTCGATGAAGCGAAGGGCCCTGTCGCCAGCGTCGCCGATCCACGCAGCCCTTACCGTTTTCTCTACGGGAAGATTGTTCGTTTTACCAACGACAAGACTAAGGGCACTCTCTCCTCTCCGCTGAACATCATTACCGGCCTTCCGGTTGGTAACGATCACGTTTCCGGACGCCTGAAGATCGGTCCGGACCTGAAGCTCTACTACACGATCGGTGACCAGGGTCACGACCAACTCGGCAATTTCTGCCTGCCCATCGAAGCCCAGCGCCTGCCCACGGCGCAGGAGTTCGGGGCGAAGAATTACGTCGCCTACGTCGGCAAGTCGATTCGCCTGAATCTGGACGGTTCCGTACCTGCGGACAACCCGACACTGAACGGCGTCAAGAGCCATGTCTTCACTTACGGACACCGCAACATGCAGGGTATCGACTTCGGTCCCGACGGCACGCTTTACGCCGCTGAGCAGGGTCCGAAGACCGACGACGAGGTGAACATCCTCAAGTCCGGCCAGAACTACGGCTGGCCTCATGTTGCCGGGAAGAAAGACAACAAAGCTTACGAATACGCGCGCTGGTCGGAAGCGACGACGCCGTGTTCGCAGCTGACATTCAGCGACCTCGAGATCCACCCCACTGTGCCGCGCGAACCCGAGTCCGCATTCACGAAGCCCTTTACGGAACCGATCGCCACCATGTTCACGGTGCCCACCGGCTACAACTTCCATGACCCGGCCTGCAAGGGCGTCGACTTCATTTGCTGGCCGACGACGGGTAACTCGAACGTAGAGTACTACCGGGCTAAGGAAGGCCCCGGCATCCCCGGTTGGGACAAGGTTCTCCTCGTGACCACGCTCAAGCGCGGCTCGCTCTACGTGCTGCCGTTATCGGCGAACGGTCAGGCCGCCGCAGGGCACTTCAGCCGTTACTTCCAGTCGAATAATCGTTTTCGCGACACGGCGCTAAGTCCGGACGGCAAAACGATCTACATCGCCACAGATCCTGGCGGCATGGCGGAGAATGTCGCGGGCGGCACCACGCGGCAGATGCAGGACCCGGGCGCGATCCTTGCATTCACGTATGAGGGCGAAGGCACTGGCGCTGCGCCGGCGCTGACGACCAAGACGGCGGTGGCTCCCCCGACTGTGACGACCGCGAAAGCACCGAACGCTGCCGGTCCTGCGGCGCAGGGCAACCCGCCCCAGTTCACGGCGGCGCAGGCCGCGGCAGGTAAGGCAGTCTACAACGCGAACTGCGCGGCCTGCCACGGCAACACGATGACGAACGGCACGTTCGCACCGCCCCTCGCCGGCGAATACTTCAAAACCACGTGGACCGGCAAATCGATGGACGCCTTCCACTCGAAAGCCAAGGCGATGCCGCCCGCTGCTCCGGGTTCGCTCACCGACGAGACCTACGCGAACGTCGTTGCTTACATCCTTGAAACCAACGGCTACAAGGCAGGTACCACTCCGCTGCCGATGACGCGCGATGCGCTCGGCAAGATGATCATCCAGTAGCCGTCGCTAACGGTTCGAGTGAATCGTCACGCTGTTCACGATGACCGGTTTCTTGGGACGGTCATCGGAACCAGTCGGTACGCTGGCGATAGCGACCGCGACTTCCTGCCCAACCAGCACCTGTCCAAACAGCGTGTGACGGCCATCGAGGTGGCTGGCGCGGCCCACGGTAATGAAGAACTGGCAGGAGTTTGAATCCGGCCTGCCGGGGTTCGCCATGCCGAGTGCGCCCGGACTGTCGAAGCTTACTTTCCGGCTGATCTCGTCCTTAAAGTTCGGCACGCCGCAATCGCTGGCTCCCGTGCCTTTTACCTCGCCGGTCTGGATCATGAAGCCCTTGATGATGCGGTGGAAGATCAGGCCGTCATAGTAGGGCTTCCGCACCATGTTGCCCTTCTTGTCCTTCGTCTCTTTGGTGCCCTTGGCGAGATCGATGAAGTTCTGGACCGCGACCGGCGCGAGGTCGTCATAGAGCAGCGCGATCATTCGGCCCGCCGACGTATCGATCACGGCGTAGACGCCGGGCGCCTCGGGTAATTCCACGTCCCCCTTCTGGCCGAATGCGAGCAGCGCGCCCGCGAGCAGGACGAAGATGGGTCGCCTCAGCATCAGTGCTGACTGCTGAGCTTCTTCAGGGCGACGGCATTCATGCAATAGCGAAGGCCGCTGGGCGCCGGGCCATCGGGGAAGACATGCCCGAGGTGGGCGTCGCAGGTATTGCAGATCGCCTCGATCCGCCGCATACCGAAGCCACCGTCCGACCGATAGGCGACCGCGTCTGGGGAGGCGGGCTGGGTGAATGACGGCCAGCCAGTCCGCGACTCGAACTTCGTCTGCCCATCGAAAAGCACTGTATCGCAGCAGACGCAGCCGTAAATGCCGGGTTCGAAACGGCTGCACATCTCGGAGCTGAAAGCTCGCTCGGTACCGGCCTGGCGAGTGACGCGATATTCGTCCGGGCTCAGCTGCTGCCGCCACTCCTCATCGGACTTGACGACCTTGTTCGCGGGTGCCGGATTACCGTCGTCAGCGAGCTTTGTAACATCCTGCCATTTCAGTATCATCGTTTTGCCTCTTTGAAGGAGCGGGTGATCGCGGCCTTCCAGACCCGCATCGCATCGATCGGGGTTATCTCTTCTATCTCACGCAACCCGGCATACAACTCCTGCCGGGCATCGGGCTTGAGGCGGCGGAATATGGCGTCGAACTCGGGCACGGGCGGCGGCGCGGCGGCGATTCCCGCACGGGTGAGAATCTCGCGGCCCTTATTCATGGCATCGGCGTAGAGCTTGTAAGACGCTTTGGCTCTGGCAACATCGGCGAAGTCGTCCATCGCCGAAATTATAGCGTTCCGCGGACGGAGGTCGAGCCAAACGTCTGCCCCATACTTTGGGGATGGAGCGCGCTTGCAAGTCCACCTGATCGACGGCACCTACGAACTCTTCCGACATTATTTCGCTGTTCCCTCCGCGCGTGACAGCAGCGGTCAGGAGGTTGGCGCGGTACGAGGCGTCCTGCGCTCCGTGCTGGGCATGCTCAGCGGAGGCGCAACGCACGTAGCGGTCGCGACCGATCATGTGATCGAGTCGTTTCGAAACGACCTGTGGCCGGGCTACAAAACCGGCGAGGGTATCGACCCTGATCTGTTCAGCCAGTTCCCCCTGCTGGAGCAGGTGCTCACGGCCGCGGGCGTTGTGGTCTGGCCCATGGTGGAGTTCGAGGCCGACGATGCGCTGGCGGCGGGTGCCATGCTGGCGGCGCGCGACGCGCGAGTGGAACAGGTCATCATCTGCACGCCGGACAAGGACTTATCCCAGTGCGTTAGCGGCAATCGCATCGTTCAGCTGAATCGCCGAACGCGCGTGGTGCGTGACGAAGCCGGGGTGGTGGCGAAGTTCGGCGTTGCGCCCCGGTCGATCCCGGATTATCTGGCCCTGGTTGGCGACACGGCCGATGGGTATCCCGGGTTGCCCGGCTGGGGCCCGAAGTCGGCAGCGGCGGTGCTGGCGAAGTTCATCCATCTGGAAGCGATCCCTCCCGACCATGGCGACTGGCATGTGGACGCTTCGAATGCCGGAAACCTTGCGGCGACGCTCCGGCACGAGTACGAGCGCGCGATGCTGTTCAAGACACTGGCCACACTGCGGACGGATATCCCGTTGTTCAGCAACGTGGATGAACTGGAGTGGACCGGTCCGAAACCGGAGTTCACTGAGCTTGCTGCCCGCCTTGAAGCAGCTGTAACGGTTAAACCTTCGAAAGAAAAATAGGACCCCTCCTGTACGATGGACGGGCAGACAGATGAATCAACCCTCACCCCGCATTGTGTCTATTCAGCGCCGCGCCATTATCCTGCTTATCGCCGGCGGCGCGCTCAATTATGTCGACCGGGCCACGTTGTCGGTCGCCAACAAGCTCATACAGGACGAGCTTGGAATTCCCGTTGCACAGATGGGCCTGCTGCTTTCCGCGTTCCTCTGGGCTTACGCGTTCTCGCAGCTGCCGGTGGGCGCGCTGATCGATAAGTACGGGCCGCGCAAAATGCTGGGCCTGGGCCTCTTCAGCTGGTCCGTGGCGCAGGCAGCCGGTGGATTCGTTACGGGTTTTGGGCCCTTCATCGCTGCCCGGTTTGCCCTGGGTGTAGGAGAAGCTCCGCTCTTCCCAGGCGGCGCTCGGGTGGTCCGCGACTGGTTCGACGTTCGATCTCGCGGTTTCGCTACGGGTCTCTGTCAATCGGCCTCCTCGCTGGGTAACTTCATCGCGCTTCCCCTGCTTACGTTCCTGATGCTGCGGATGAGCTGGCGCTGGATGTTCATCGTGGTTGGTGCGATCGGGGTGATTCTTGCGCTGGTCTGGTGGCGGCTGTATCGCGATCCGGCAGAAGTTGGCCTGACTGCGGCGGAGGTGGCGTATCTGACGGAAGGGGACGAGAACAGTTCGACGCGCAAGCCCTCTTTCGCCGACTGGCGGCAACTGTTCGCGCACCGGACGACGTGGGGCATGATCGCGGGCTTCTTCGGTGTTATCTACACGCTGTGGCTCTACACGGGCTGGCTGCCGTTTTATCTGGAGCACGAACGGCACATGAGTATCGCCAAGGTGGGGCTGCTCGGCTCCATCCCGTACTTCTTCGGCTGTGTGGGCGCGATCACGGGCGGCTGGCTTTGCGACTTCCTCACCCGGCGGGGCTGGACTCCGATCGGCGGCCGTAAGCTGCTCGTTTCGTCGGCGTTGTTCGGTATCGCGGCCTGCACGGTAGGGACGGTCTTTGCGAAGGACAACTCGCTCGCCCTCACCTTCATCTCGATATCGCTGTTCCTGATCTACATTGCGAGCAGCGCGGCCTGGGCGACAGTGCCGGTGGCGGCTCCGGGCCAGTTCACCGCCTCGCTGGGCTCGATCCAGAACTTCGGCGGCTACCTTGGCGGCGCGCTTGCGCCGATGGTGACCGGCTTCATCGTGGATCGAACGGGGAGCTTCTCGCAAGCGCTGTTGTTGAGCGCGGCGATTGCGGTTGGCGGAGCCATAGCGTACCTGGTGCTGGTACGCGAGGCGATTCAGCCTCGCGCGTAAGGCTTCACCCGCATCTCCCTGCACTTTACGCCGCTTTGGGACAGGGTTTAGGCCGTCCCCAGTTCACTTTTTCGTGACGTTCGGCGTCGGCGAGCCGATCTTTTCGGTTGATGCCGGCGGTCAGTTCGGCCTGAGAAAAAACGAAGCCATCGATCTGAATGGATTGTTTGGGGTCGAGCTTTTCGCCTTCCAAAGCGGCAAGCCGGGTGAGCAGTTCGGCTTCGCGGCGGGCGGCGGCCTCGGCGGCTTTGCGTGGCCCTGCGCGAAGGCATTGAATTCGACTCCTCGTGAACGGTTCAGGCGCCACTGATCCTGAATGACGGATATGGCGAGTTGCGATTCGTAGGCCCCGACGGGCTTGAGGTCGGCGAGGAGGTTGGATTCGAACACGCGGTAAGCCGCTTCGTCGCCTTCGGACATGCAGTAAAACTGGCCGGTCAGACCATGGCGGCGGGCGTTGAAGCGCGCGGTGGCTTTCCCTTCGTCGGTGCGCGGGCCGGTGGATTTCTGGGCGTTCGCCTGGTTGGCCATGAGTTGCATTTCGGAGATCATCGTCGTTTTCCTCTGTGGCGAGTGGTTTGGGTCCCGCTTTCGTACGGGCCCCGGCTCATTCACAGAGTTATCAGCGCGGATGAACAGGAAAAAGCGGCGTGGGACGTAAAGCGTTGAAGCTACTAAGAAAAAAGTTTTTCAGTCGCAGTCACCGTCATGGCACCAAGCGCGGCCGGAGCGTGAAGGTCAGGCGGCGAAGACGCCGAACTTCGCGAGGCGGGCGATTCGATCTGTGGCGTCGGGGATTTGCTTTATTTCTGCCGGGTTGCGCGTGCCGTCGAGGAGGGCGAGGAGTTGGCAGTCGGCTTCGTCTTCAACGTTGAGCGTCGCGTGGTGCAGCGTTGTCAGTGGCAGGCCTTGCGCGAGTTGGTAACGGAGCAGGGGACTGGTGAGGGGCTTTGCGCCGGGTCTGATGACGAGCGGGCGGGGTTCAGTGTGGAGTTCGACGACGCCACTCATGGCCGCTGAGAGCAGAATCTCCGGGTTGAGCTTCAGTTGGTGCACGGGCACCACCTGGGGCGCATTTGCGATTAGAGATTGCAAGGCGGCCAGCGTGGGCTTGTCCTTCGATTTCAGGCGCATGCCGTTGGGGGCTTCGAACGCGTCCTTCGCTGTCTGCAGGGCCGCGGACGAGACATAGAGGTTTGCCAAACGGTCGGGAGTGGGTGGGAAGTGGATAGGCCGGTCCTGATGGCAGAGGAGGGTCTGGCGGAAACGTCGACAGATTGCGAAGTCGACGTACTGTTCGCGGAGAACGCGGTCGTCATCGGCGATGGCATCGAGCGTCGCGATCGCGTCGGCGGTGAGGCCGGTTTCCTGCGTGAGAGGGAAGTCGGCTTCGGCCAGATATTGCAGGCCGTGCTGCCCGGCGTGTTCCATGAACTGGTTGAAGTACACGGGCTCATAGACGTCGGCCAGTTCATCGTGGAAGAGTGCCCAGGGCTCACGGTCCTGCATCCGCGCTAGTTCTTCGTCAACGAAGTCGTTGAACGGTTCGGGATGGACGCGGGCTCCGGCGACGAAGCCGAGCAGCGCCTTCGCCTGCGCAATGCGCTCGGCGGGTTCTTCCAGTTCGCTGACCTGGAACAGCATCATCTCGCGCAGCATCTGGCGCAGGCGACTGCCCGGCAGGGCGTTGTAACTGACGAATGCGACACCGTTCGGACTCAGGTTCTGCTTCGAGATCTTCAGGATTCGGTCGCGGATGGCGGGCGGAGTCCACGAGTAGAGCCCGTGGGTGACGATGTAGTCGAACTGGCCCCAGGCGGCGTCGACGGTCATCACGTCGGCTACTCGCAGGCTGACGTTTTTGAGCTCCAGCGCAAGGATCGCTTTGTTGCCTGCGGCGATGGGTCTTTCCGCCAGATCGAAACCTGTGAACTGCGCGTCAGGGAGAGCGACCGCGAGCGGAATGAGGTTCCCGCCGTCGCCGCACCCAATCTCCAGAACCCGGCAGGTTGCGATCGGCGCGAACTCAAGGCCGCAGAGCGCGGCGATGGTGGCGAGGCGGTCCGGATGGGTTTGGGCGAACGGGTAGCCAGCGTATTCGACTTCGTTGTAGAGAGACATGGCGGCGCCCCTTCACTATAGTTTCCGCCGTCGAAAACTTTGAAGCTGATGGTAATCCAGGATACAGTTCCGCATCCAGATACCCAGGAGCTAAACCGGAGCATGAAGAGTATCTTTACCGCGTGTCTGTTGCTGTGCAGCGGACTTGCCGCGAACGCCGAAGTCTGGAAGCAAAACGCGTCGGATGACGTGAAGTGGATGAAGGTCAGTTTTGCAGGGAACTTTATCTATGGCACTGACAGCGGAATCTATTCCGTAGAGCCGAAGACGGGCGAAATGGCGTGGAAGCGCGAGGATTTGAAGAAGATCCACGACACCAATGTGGAGGAGGTTGAGGGCACGCCGGTGATGCTGGTTTCATCCAGCACGGGCGCGATCAACGTGTCATCGCATCTGACGGCACTGGATTTGATGTCCGGCGAAACGTTGTGGGAGACGGATCGCGTGAAGGGTCAGATCGCCGCAGTGGTTCCGATTTACAAGAAGAATATGGTGGTGCTGGTGAATGCGGTGGGCGCGAAGTCGGCACTGGACCTGCTGGCTGTGAACCTGGCGAGCGGCAAGGTGATCTGGGAGTCGAAGATCGACGACAAGGCCGACCTGTATATGGCGGAGAAGACCTCGAAGTTTCTCCCGAAATTCGACCTGCACGGCCATGCGAGGCCCACGGTTACGGACGACGCGATTTACTTCCCGTACGCCGGGCTTCACAAGGTGGATCTGGCGACCGGGAGGATTACCTGGAAACTGGCGTACGACGTGACCGAGAAGAATTTCGCACGCACGAATGCAGATCCCCTGGTGACGGACACAACGGTGTTTACGTCGGGAAAAGGTATCTTGAGGGCGTTCGATAAGCAGTCCGGTACGTTGAAGTGGACCTCGGCGGACTTCGGGACAGGTGTAGCGCAGACCGAGTTCGCGGATGGCGTGCTGTACGGCCGGATGGGCGGGGTCTTCCAGGCTCCGGGCGCGGCGTTTGTCAGCCGGAAGCCGATTGGCGTGGTGGCACTGGATCCGGCGTCGGGGCAGCTGAAGTGGAAGTATGAGGGCGCGCAGGAGTCTGTGACCAACATGCTGGTCTTGAGGGAAGAGAAGGCCGTGATGATCGCAGACGCGAAGCACCTGATCGGGCTCTCGACGGATGGCAGCGGCAAGGTGAAGGAAGCGTTTAAGGTCCCGCTGGAGTTCAAGGCGAAGGGTCCGGGCGCGGGCACGAAGGTGGCGAAGATTGGGTTCGGGGCGCTGCGTGGCGGCGCGATCGGGGCCATCAAGGCTTCGAGCGGTCCTCCGGCCGAGCCGCCGATTGCGCTGCTGCGCCGCGAGAACGGTCTGGTGGTGATCCGCGGGACGCAGAATGTTCTGGGTTTCGATCCGTCGAGGAAAGAGATCGCGTGGAGCACTCGGATCGAGCCGCCGGGATTGTCGACCTTCAACAAGATCGCCACGATTGCGGCGTTCGCGATGATCTACACGGCGCAGACCGCGCAGGCGGCCAACACGTACTACGGGACGTCTGAAAATGACTGGGCGAACGCAAACCGGCGGAAGACGGTGGAGCAGTGGGACCGGGCCGTGGCGAAGCGCTACAAAAAGACGAGCAACACGGCGGACTACGTCTACATGCTGGCCGATGTGAAGACTGCGGAGGGTAAGGGTCCGGGCATTGTGGGCGTGAACCTGAGCACCGGTGAGCAGGAGAAGAGGGTGTATTTCGGCGACCGCGAGCCGGAGTATGTGGCGGATGAGATCGACGGGATCGTCTTCCGGATTCACAAGGGCGGGAACACCATCACTGCCAGCCAGGTCCAATAAGGGCCTGGTTGTTCGGGACTGTGGTATCCTAAGAGTTCATTTCAATAGAGGGGCATTCTGAAGTAAATGGCGAATCATGTTACAGCGCTAAAGCGAGTCCGTCAAACGGAACGGCGCACCCAGTTTAACCGTATGGCTGCGACCCGGTTGCGGAATCAGATCCGCGCGATGCGTAAAGCTTTGGCGGCGAAGGTTCCGGGCGATTTGAACGCGGCTCTTGCAGCCACGTTCTCTTTGCTCGATAAGGCAGCCCGTAAGGGTTACGTGAAGGCTGGCAATGCGGCGCGTTACAAGAGCCGCCTGACCAAACGCGTCAAGGTTGCTTTGGGCCAGACTCAGTAGTTTCGTTTCAGGATTAGGGTGTGAAGAAAGGCCGAACTCTTCGGAGTCCGGCCTTTTTTGCGTTTCGGGGTTATGGCAAAGGGGTCAGTGCGTAGGTTTGAATCTGGAGAGCAGCGGTCCAGGTTGCTTCCAGGGCTGCGACGTAGTCGACCTCCAGCTGGAAGAGGGTCCTTTGCGAGAGCAGCGTTTGCGGCCAGGCAGACTGCATCTTCTGGTAGGTCGCCTGGTACATTTTGTAAGCCTGCTGGGCTCTGGGCAGCATCTCGTCTTTGTATTGCCTGGCGGTGATTCTTGAGGCTTGGTAGTCTCTGAACAGGGTGGCCAAGTCCCTGGATATCTGGAATTGCAGGCGGGTGAGTTCGGCTTTCGAGGTCTCGACGCCAGCGCGGGCGGCGGCGATGGCTCCCTGGTTTCGATTGAAGATCGGGAGCTGAACTCCGACCTGCACACCTCCGTTGAGCCCGATGGCTCGGGAGGTTCCTTCGATGGGTTCGTTGTTCTTCGTCAAATTCGCCTGAATTTCGAGGTCCGGGACAGGGTTTCGCCGCTCCTGGATGACAGACGCTTCGGTCCGTTCGATGCTTTGTCGGGCGAGCTTCACCTCGGGACTTTCCTGGAGCGTTTTGGCGAGCGACTGGTCGAAGGTGAGGTCTGGAAAGGCTTCCAGGTCGCCTTCGAGACGGGTGAGGGGCAGATTCGGCTGGCCGACAACGGCTGCCAGGGACTTCCACGCGGCGAGAAGGTTTTGTTGCTCGGTTCGGACGCCCACGTCCGCGCGCTGTTGCTCCACTTCGGCCTGAAGCACGTCGGGACGGTCGGCCTGCCCGATGTTGGCGAGCTGGTGCGAGGTTTGGGTGGCGTCGGCGGCGATGGATGCGAGGTTTTGGCGGACGTCGACGAGTCGCTGGGCGGCGAGCACCTGGTAGAAGAGGATCCGGACACTCATCCGGATGCGCAGTTTCTGGATCTCGGCGGTGGTCTGCTGCTGGTCGCGGAGGAGTTCGGCCACGCGTCGTGCGGCACCGAGTTTCCCGCCGGTGACGATGGTTTGGGCGATGAAGCCACCCTGTTTACCGCCACGGTATCGCCCGCCCCGGATTTCGTCGCCGTAGTAGCCGGCGGTAGGGTTCGGATAAAGGCCCGACTGGCGCAAGTTGCCGGCGGCCACGCGCACGTTGGCCTCAGCGATCGCGGCGTTCGGATTCCCCGTGAGCGCGAGTCGTTCGAGTTCTTCCAAATTGAGCGTTGTTGTGGCTTTCGGGGCGGAAGGGGGCGGTGTGACGATCTGAATGTCAGACAACGTCAGCGTTGCGTCGTCGAATTTGGCGATGATGCGATCGCCCGGCGTCAGTTTGGTGAGGATGTCCGGCTTATCAACCGAGTAACTCATGGTCATGGCGGCCATGCCTCCCGGGATAGGTTCGTTGGCGACCGCGACCTTTCTGGTGGAGGTGTTGACGCTCTCCACGATGCCTTTCAGTTGTTGCTGGGCGAAGGCGGCAAAAACGCTGAGCAGGAGGCAGAGTGCCAGCTTCATCGTGCGCCCGCTTTCTTTGCCGCGATCAAGGCTGCGATCTCGTTGTATTTCTCGGGCGGCATTACTCGGAGCAGGGTCATCATGCCGCCGGAGAAGCCGCTCCAGCCAGCGGGCAGACCATGCGTTTCGGGCTTGTCGACCTCGTGATCCATGGCCATCATGGGACCTTCCATAAACGCGTCCTGCGGATAGAGCGGGACCTTGCTGGGGTTCGTTCGTGTCATGGGGCCGACCGAGGGCACCATCTGGTTCATCATGTGGTGCGGCAGGTGGCAGTGGAGCATCCAGTCGCCGATGCGGTCAGCGATGAATTCGATGTCGCGGGCCTGCGCGACGCCGACGAGCGTGGTGTTGCCGCGGGTCCACGCGGTCTCCTGCTGGCGCGCGCCTTCGCGGCCGGTTTCCCAAAAGGTGAAGCCATGGAGGTGGATCGGGTGATGGTCCATGCCCATGTTGATGAAGCGGACGCGAATGCGCTCGCCCTGCTGCACCACCAGAGGCGTGGTGGACGGGCCGGCTTTGCCGTTGAACGTGAGCCAGTTGAACTCCATGGCCATGCTGTTGGGGATGGTCGTGTTCGGCAGGACGGCGTACTCCTGCAGTGCAATGAGAAAGTCTTTGTCGACGAGCGGTGTGTACGCGGTTTTGGGGTGGATGATGAAGCCGCCGAGGAGGCCGACCATCTCCTGCATGGCCATGTGGGGGTGGTAGAAGAAGGTTCCGTTCTGGTGGAGGGTGAATTCGTAGACGAAGCGGCCACCAGGCTGGACGAGGTCCTGGCCGACGCCGGGAACGCCATCCATTGCGATCGGGAGTTCGAGACCGTGCCAGTGGATGCCGGTGGCCTCGGGCAGGTGGTTGTCGAAGATGATGCGGACGCGGTCGCCTTCGTTGGCCTGAATGGTGGGGCCAGGGGCGCTGCCGTTGAAGCCCCAAAGGTCGAGTGTGCGGCCGGGGATGACGGTCTGCTTCACGGGTTCGGCGATGAGGTTGAAGACTTTGGTGCCGCTGTCCATGGTGAAGGGGAGGTCGGCTACATCGAGGGTGGTGACGGGCACGGGCGCGGGGTTGGTTTGTGCGCTCAGTGCGGCTTTGCCGGTGAAAAGGCTCGCGGTCAGGGCGGAGGCTTTGGTGAAGAACGAGCGTCGATTGCTCATGCGAAATCCTTGGGCGGACGTGGAGACGAGGCGATTGCCGGTGAGGCTGATCGCTGGTGGAGGGCCGATTGAAGGGCGGGCTAGATTCGCAGAATTGCGAAGGAGGAGAGGTAGCGCGGAGCTTTGGATTCAGCGAAGTTCGCGTGCAGACGTGCCGTGAAGACGAGCGGTGATTCAAAGCTGGTACTTACCGGAACGAGTGATACGGTGGACGCGGTTCCGAGGTCGATGGTGGCCGGATTGATGCCTGGAAGTACAGCGGCTTCCGGACAGGGCTGGGGAGACGGAGTGTGGCTGTCGCCCGCGGGGCAGCAGGGGTGAGAGGCGGCTTTGAGCGCTTCGAGGCTGCAGGCGAAGTTGCACTGCGCTGACACGATGCCGGTCAGCATTGCGAGCATTGCGAGAAGCTGTGCGGCGCGCCTGAACATCTACCCGAATGCTAGCACGGCGTTCGAATACTCACTGTGACAAGAGGTCGCCCAGGCGGTCGAGACGGCGGTCCCAGATGGAACGGCGATCGGCGATCCATTTGCCTGCCGCCGCGAGGCCAGCCGGGTCGAGGCTGCACGTGCGGACGCGGCCCAGCTTTTCAGTACTGACCAACCGGCACTCTTCGAGCACCTGCAGGTGCTGGACGACTGCGGCGAGGGTGATGCCGAGGGGTGCCGCGAGGGCCGAGACGGAGACCGGGCCTTCGCTCAACTGCTCGATCATTCTGCGGCGCGTGGGGTCGCCGAGCGCCTGGAAGATTCGGTCAACGTCGGGAGACTTGCGGGGCATCAGGAGGCAAGCGAGACAGCGAGCCGGTCGAGGAGTTTGCGCCAGCCGTCTTCCCGCATTTTGGGGCTGTCAGAGCCCTCGAAGAATGCAGCCTGGTGGGTGAGGACGAGTTCGGTGCCGGCTTTGGCCGGGAGGAGTTCGAAGGTGACGAGGGAGGCGGAAATGCGCCTGTCTCCTACCGACATGGTGGAGGCGATGACGACGCGCCGATCGGGCTGGATGTCGAGGTAGAAGCCTTCGGCGATCAGCGCGACGCCGGGGAAGGGGGACTGGTCACCGAAGCGGGACTGGACGCGCTCGGTGCCGCTGACGCGAAAGTCCATGGTGAACTCCTCGGTTTGGTGGTTGGCGCTGCCTTCGGCGAACCATTTGCGTTTCTGTACGGGGTCTGCCAGGGCGGCGAAGACGAGTTCAGGCGGGGCGGCGTAGGTCCGTTCGATGACGAAAGAGTGATGGAGGGTAGATAGTTCAGCCATGGCTTAAGTATCGGCGCGCTAAAAATCGATTGTCAAGTGTGCGCTTAAGTGATTTGTTGGATATAATTCGAGCCACCTATGATCTCGCTGAAACGCATCGCTCTTATCGCTCTGCCCTTTGTGGCAGCCTTCGCTCAGGCGCCCGGAGGCAGGGGTCGCGGTCCCGGCATTTATCCGCAGTATGTTCCGGACGACGATACCGGATTCGTCCCGATCTTCGATGGCAAGACGATGAACGGCTGGGATGGCGACCCGACTTTCTGGCGCGTGGAAAACGGTTCGCTGGTGGGTGAGACGACGCCCGAGAAGGTCGTGAAGGTGAATAACTTTCTGATCTGGCGCGGCGGCAAGGTGAAGGACTTCGAACTGAAGGTGGATTTCAAGCTCAGCGGCACGAACTCCGGCATTCAGTACCGCAGTGTCGAGATGCCGGAGATCGGCAAGTGGGTCTTGAAGGGGTATCAGGCGGATATCGAGATCACGAACGGCTTCACGGGCAACCTGCATGAAGAGCGCGGCCGGATGCCGGGACATGTGGTGCTGGCCCGGCGGGGTGAATTGACGCGGATCACGGACGGCCCTGCGTACAAGGTTGTGGCGCAGATTGGCGACAACAAGATGCTTCGCGGGGTGGTGAATGTGCAGGGCTGGAACACGTATCACATCATCGCCAGAGGTCCGGTGATGATCCAGATTCTGAACGGGCAACTAATCAGCGCGACCATCGACGAAGACCAGAAGAACTTCGTGCCTGAAGGACTGGTCGGGTTCCAGATGCACGTGGGGCCTCCGTTCCGCGTGGAGTACAAGAACATCCTTTACCGGAAGTTATAGGAGCGATATGCGCTTACGTTGGTTTGCAGTCTGTGCGGTAGGAGTGAGCGCGCTGCAGGCGCAGAAGGTCGACTTTCAGCGTGAGATCCGGCCGGTGTTATCGGACAACTGCTTCCAGTGTCACGGGCCGGACGCGGGGACCCGGATGGCGGGCCTGCGGCTGGATCTGAAGGACGGGCTGCTGGGGTCGGGCGTGATCGTGGCGGGGAAGCCGGCGGAGAGCAAGCTCTACCAGCGCATCAGCGCGACGGAAGATGCTCGCCGCATGCCTCCTGCAGCTTCGCACAAGGCACTCACGGCCGCTCAGATCGGGCGTTTGAAGCTGTGGATCGAGCAGGGGGCTCCGTGGGTGGAGCACTGGGCGTATACGGCTCCTGTGAAGGCTGAGTTGCCGGTGGTGAAGAACCCGCTCTGGGCGAAGAATCCGATTGACCGGTTTGTGCTGGCAAAGCTGGATGCGGCGGGTTTGACGCCTGCGCCCGGCGCTGACAAGCGGACTCTGATCCGACGCGTGGCGCTGGATTTGACTGGCCTGCCGCCGACGCCCGCGGAACTGGATCTGTTTCTGAAAGATCTGACGCCCAAGGCCTACGAGAACATGATTGACCGGTACCTGGCATCTCCGCATTATGGTGAGCACCGGGCGCGGTACTGGCTGGATGCGGCTCGCTATGGCGATACGCACGGGATCCACATCGATAATTACCGCGAGATCTGGCCTTATCGCGACTGGGTGATTCAGGCGTTAAACCGCAACGTTCCGTACGACCGGTTCAGCACGGAGCAACTGGCAGGGGATCTGCTGCCGAATGCCACGCTCGATCAGAAGATCGCGACGGGGTTCATGCGTTGCGGCGTCACGACGAATGAAGCAGGGCTGATTGAGGACGAGTATGCGGAGATCTATGCGAAAGATCGGGCAGAGACCGCGTCCGCTGTGTTCCTGGGGCTGACGACGGGCTGCGCGACGTGTCACAACCACAAGTTCGATCCGCTGACACAGAAGGATTTCTACTCGCTGGGCGCGTTTTTCCGGAATACTACACAGAAGGTGATGGACGACAATGTGCCGGATACGCCGCCTGTGGTGGTGGTCCCCAAGCCGGACGACCGTGAGGCCTGGGCGAAGACCCAGAGCCGACTCGCCGGCGTTCGGGCTGAGATGGCGCAGACGGCGCGTGAGGCCGAGGGTGCGTTTACGTCGTGGTTGTCAGAGCGCAAAAAGGTGAGGGCGGAGAGTCCGCTGGAGGCAAAGGCGCAGGTACTGGCGGCGGATGTTGCGGCTCTGGCCAAGGAGTCGAAGACGGCGGATCTGATCGCCTCGAATGTGGCGGGACGGCAGGCGCTGCACTTCCAGAAGAACGAAGGCGTGGAGATCAAGGATGCTCCCAAGCTGGATTCGGAGAAGCCGTTCACGATTGCGGTGAGCTTCTTTTTCCCGAAGGCAGAGCAGAGCTACGTTGTGGCAGCGCACACGAATCCGAAGGAGAAAAACCGGGGCTGGTCGCTCGAGATTGGCGCGCGGGTGGCTGCACTGCGGCTGATCGGCGACAGCGGCAAGAGTATCGACGTTCGTGCCGCGCATCTGGAGCAGTTGCAGCCGGGGACGTGGAATACGATCGTCGCCACCTACGACGGATCGCGGCGGCAGGCCGGGCTGGGCATGTACCAGAACGGGCGCTCGATACCGACGCAGGGTCGCGGGAACGTGATCCAGGATCTGGCGGGCGACATCGGTGTGGATGCGCCTCTGGTGCTGGGGAAGAATCTGCCGGACGGCGCAATCGCCGATCTTCGGATTTTCAATCGCGAGGTGAGTGAGAGCGAGGCGCAACTGATCAGCGCGTGGCCTTCGATTTCGGCAGCACTGGAGAATGGTGGCGGTTCCGCGGAAGCCCGCGCTTCGCTGCTGCAGTGGTACCTGGCGCGTGAGTATGCGCCGATGCAGAAACTGGTTGCCGAGCAGAATCGCCTGAATGCCGAGGCGAAGCTGATCGCGCGCCGCGGGGCGGTTTCGCTGGTGATGCAGGAGCGCACGGATTCGAAGCCACACGCGTGGATCCTCTATCGCGGGGCCTATGACCAGCGCCGGGAAGAGGTGGAGGCCGGGACTCCGGCGATTCTGCCGCCAATGACCTCGTCGATGCCGCGCAACCGGCTAGGCCTGGCGCAGTGGCTGTTTACGGATGAGCATCCTTTGACGTCGAGGGTGGCTGTGAACCGTATGTGGCAGGAGATCTTCGGGATCGGTCTTTCGAAGACTACCGAGGATTTCGGGAGCCAGGGAGAGCCTCCGACGCACAAGGAGTTGCTCGACTGGCTCGCGGTGGATTTCCGTGAGCATGGCTGGGATATGAAGCGGTTCTACAAGCAGATCCTGATGTCGGCGACCTACCGGCAGATGGCTGCGGCGACACCGCTGAAGCTGGAGAAGGATCCGGAGAACCGGCTGCTGAGTCGCGGGGTTCGCTTCCGTCTGGACGGCGAGATGGTGCGCGATTACGCGCTGGCTGCGACGGGGCTCCTGTCGCCGCAGATCGGCGGCCCGAGTGTGAAGCCCTATCAGCCGGAGGGCGTCTGGGAAGCCGTCGCGATGGATGGCTCGAACACTCGCAATTACAAGCGCGATGCGGGCGACGGGCTGTACCGGCGCACGATGTATACATTCTGGAAGCGGAGCGCTCCTCCGGCGAGCATGGAGATCTTCAACGCTCCTTCGCGCGAGAACTGCACGGTGCGGCGGGAGCGGACGGATACTCCTCTGCAGGCGCTGGTGACGATGAACGATGTCCAGTTTGTGGAGGCGGCGCGCGAGGTTGCGGGGCGCGCCATGCAGACGTCGGCCGACTTCGACACGCAGCTCGAATACATCACCACGCGGTTGCTGGCGCGCCCCCTGGGGCTTAAAGAAAAAGTGATTGCGAAGAAGTCATTCGGCAACTTCAAAACTTACTACGCGTCTCATGAGAGCGATGCGCAGAAGTTCCTGAGTCAGGGTGAGCGCAAGGCGGATCCATCGCTGCCGCAGGCGAATTATGCGGCGCTCACGATGCTGACGAATCAGATGCTGAATCTGGATGAGGTGCTGAACAAATGAAGTGGAATCCACTGGCTCCCGACTATGAGGGGCACTACTCGGCCTTCGCTCGCGGGGTCGATCGCGAGTCGTTGAAGAAGGTTGGGGCAGGGCAGCATCCGCTGGATCGCATTGCGGCGCAGATGGGGCGGGAGGAGTCGCGTCGACGCTTCTTTGCTCGCGGTGCGCAGGGGATTGGTGCGCTGGCGCTCGGTTCGCTGCTGGGCACAAAAGACGCTGCCGGCGCGGCGCTGCAAGGTTTGCCGCATTTTCCGGCGAAGGCGAAACGCGTCATCTACCTGCATCTGGTGGGGGCACCGCCGCAGATGGAGACCTTCGACTACAAGCCGAAGATGAAGGACATGTTCGACAAGGATCTGCCCGAGTCGATCCGGCAGGGTCAGCGTTTGACGACGATGACGAGCGGGCAGAGCAGGTTTCCGATTGCGCCTTCCATCTTCAAGTTCGATCAGTATGGGAAGTCGGGCGCCTGGGTTTCGGAGTTGCTGCCGTACACGGCGAAGATGGTGGATGACATCGCCATCATCCGGTCGATGAATACGGACGCGATCAACCACGAGCCGGCGATTACGTTTTTTCAGACGGGGTTCATGATTGCGGGGCGGCCCTGTATCGGGTCGTGGCTGAGTTACGGGCTGGGCAGCATGAATGAGAACCTGCCGTCGTTTGTGGTGCTGCAGGCGAAGCATTATCATCCGAAGGCTAATGTGCAGGCGATTTCGTCGCGCCTTTGGAGCGCGGGATTTCTGTCGGGTAAGTACTCGGGGGTGAGCTTGCGAAGTGCGGGCGATCCGGTGTTGTTCATCAACAATCCTGAAGGCGTGCCGACTGCGGTGCGGCGGTCGATGTTAGACGGCTTGTCCGAGATGAACCAGCTGACTTACGACAAGCTGGGGGATCCGGAGACCAAGACGCGGATTGCGCAGTATGAGATGGCGTTCCGGATGCAGGCTTCAGTGCCCGAATTGACGGACATGAGCAAAGAGCCTGAGAGCACCTGGCAGATGTACGGGGCCGATGCGAAGGAGAAGCCGGGGTCGTTCGCGAATACTTGCGTGATGGCGCGGCGGCTGGCTGAGCGCGGTGTGCGGTTCGTGCAGGTCTATCATCGCGGCTGGGACGTACACGGCAACCTGCCTGACGTGCTGCCTTCGCAGTGTAAAGAGATCGATCAGCCGGTCTGGGCGCTGGTGCAGGATCTGAAGCAGAGGGGAATGCTGGACGATACGCTGGTGATCCTGGCCGGAGAGTTCGGGCGGACAATCTATTCGCAGGGAAAGTTGACGGCGACGGATTACGGGCGCGATCACCATCCACGGTGTTTCAGCTTATGGATGGCGGGCGGTGGGATCAAGGGCGGCGTGGTGCATGGGGAGACGGACGAGTTCAGTTACAACATCACGCGCGACCCCGTGCATGTACGCGATTTCCAGGCGACCATCCTCCACCAGTTCGGCATCGACCACGAACGCTTCAGCCACCCCTGGCAGGGCCTCAATGTGAAGCTGACAGGGGTGGAGAAGGCGAGTGTCGTGAAGGCTATTTTGAGCTGACCTGGGCGAGAGCTGCAACCAGGTTCGTGTGGTGGTAACGCTTCGCCTGTGAAAGCGCGGTCTCGCCCGTTTTGGCTTTGACGGCGGCATTCGCGCCCGCCTTCAGCAGCAGTTTGACCATGCGGTCGTCACCGAAGTTGATGGTGGAGGCGTAGAGGAGTGCAGAGTACCCGTTCTTGTCGACGGTGTCGACCGGCGCTCCGGACGCGATCAGGAGTTGTGCCGCGTCCACATGGTTGGCAAGTGCGGCCTGGTGCAGCAGGCTGAGGCCGGTCGGGTCCTGCTCTTTCAGGTCGGCACCGGCGGTGATCAGCGCCCGCATCACGTCGACTTCGCCGAAGGCAGCGGCGGCGAAGAGCGGGGAAGTCGGGAAGATACCGAGCAGCATCATCTTGCGATTCACGTCTGCGCCTTTGGAGTGGAGTAGTGCGATATTGGCGGCGTCTCCGGCATAGACCGAGAGCACGATCGGCGAGGCATTGAACAGCACTCCGGTACGGGGCGCGGGACTGGCACCTTTGGCGAGCAGCATTCGCAGCGCGTCGCCGGAGCCTCGGTAGAGGGAAGTAACCAGGAGTGCGTCGAAGCCGGTTTTGGCCGTGGCCTTCACGTTGGCGCCACGATCCATCAGGAGCTTCATGCGGGCCGTATCGGGAGCGACGAACATGAGGAGCGTGGTGCCCTCATCGGAATGGCTGTTCACGTCCAGGCCCTTATCGAGAAGCGTCTTTAGTTCTGCAACGGTGCCGAAGAGAGCGGTTCTCATCCACGGCTTCTCGCCTTTCGGCGCCAGTTCCGGCATGGCGAGGGGCGCGCTGGCTTTCGCTGCTTTCGGCACCGCAGCTAAGATAGCCATCGTCGCGTACGAGGTGCCCGCGGACGAGATGAACTGATCGTGGCCGAACGGAAAACCGGATTCGAAATACGGTGGGCTGACCTGTGCGGGCGAGACCATGCGCGTTGCAACGTGCCAGGAGCCATCGGCGTTCTGTGAAGAAAGCAGGAACTGAAGTCCTTTGCGCCACGCGGGGTCAGTGACGGGAACTCCGCTGTCGTACAGTGCTAAAAGCACTTCACCGGTGGCGTAAGCGTCGGGGTCCATGCTGGGGATTTGGGCCCATCCTCCATTGGCTCGCTGAAGCTTACGCAAATCACTAACTGCAGGCGCACGTTCGGCTTCACTTGCTTTCGCCCAGACGAGGCCTCGCAGGCGGAAGGTGGCGTCTTCGGTGGTGGCAGGAGTCGCTTTTGCCAGCCAGGCCCGTGCACGTTCGGTTCGGGCCGCTGTCTCCTGGCGCAGTTCCTCCGGCATGTACATCTGCAGCATCCGGATAGTGAGAGCTGTGGTCGTGAACTCGCTGTGACCCTGAGGCGGACGCGCATCGAAGGTCAGCCAGTGACCGTCGGCCCGTTGGGCGCTTGCTATGTAGCGGGCCTGAATGGCCGTGGTCAGGCTGGGCTTCAGGCCAGCGGAATGAGCGGCGATGAGAGCGGAAGCTTCTGACGCTGCTGGATCGATGATTGAGGTTGCCTGGACGATGTGATCGATGGAGCTGAGATTAGGCGTGTGGGTCAGGCTCTTGACGAGAGCTGCCTTTGCTGCCGGCTCATCAATGGTGAAGCCTCGTTCCCGCGCCATGGCGAAGGCCTCTGCGGGCAGGCCGGTGTTGTGACAGGAGTAGCAATCCTGAACCTTTGAAAATCCTGCAGAGGCTTTTTGCAGTAATGTGAGAGATTTCGTGGCGGCCGAACGGAGTTGGTCCGGCGGGGAGTTCTGGGCCAACAGAGCGGGAACGAAAAGAGCTAATGCTAAGCGTTTCATAGTGCACTCCTGATTGAGGCACCCGTGAGTATAGCCGAAATTGTGAGGATATTACTGCTATTCGCCGGCGCGCACGTACGACCAGCCGGCTTCCTGCTTGCGGATGACTTCGGCGACGCCGGAGTCCACTTGCGAAGCGAAGGGGAACAGGTCTTCAGTCTTCACGTTGCGCGCGCGCATGGAGTTCTGGCAGGCGGCGAAGACGACGCCGTCGGTGGCGAGCTGCTTCATCGCGATCTCGTAGTTCGTGTTTGTCTTCTGGAGAATCGCCAGACCTTTACCCCACGCGACAACTTCGATCTGGATCGTGCTTGGCCCGAAAGCTTTACGAACATTCTGAATGTTACCGATCAGCTGAGTCCAGGAGTCTTCGCTGTTCACATTCATCTGCATCACGACGCGGTGCTGCGCGGGCGGCGCGGTCTGGGCCGGTGCGGCGGTGAATGTCAGCAACAGGGCGGCGAGAGTCAGAATGAGTTTCTTCATGGGAGTTCGGGACCATCATAAATCACATACGCCCGGACGGGGAAGGTGGCTCCGCTGGCCCAGGCGATCGGCACCGCATGGAGGAAGCCGCCTTCTGGTTCAAGGCTGTCGAGGTTGGTCATGTGTTCGCAGACGGGAATGTCCGCACCGAGAAGGAGCGTGTGGGCGGGTCGCGCAGGGTCGTCAATGTTGTCGATGTTCAGGGAATCGATGCCGACGAAGCGGGCTCCGGCGGCGACGAGAAACTCGCAGGCGGCCGCAGTGAGGAAGGGGTTGTTCTGGTAGTAAGTGTCGGTACGCCAGTGTTGCGACCAGCCGGTGTTGACGAGCACGGCGCGGTCTTTGATCCTGGCTGTCCCGAAGAATTCGGGGCCGATCGCCCGGTCATTGTTAACTCGTGCGTCGATGACCGTAACAGGCACATGCGCGACATCGCGGAGGGGCAGGGCAGCGAGGTCAGTGCCGGTGCGGTAACGATGGCGCGGTGAATCGACGTAGGTGCCGGTGTTGCCGCAAAGGTGCAGTGAAGCGATGTAGAACTCAGCCTGATTGTCGTACTTTTCGTGCGAGGCTTCGTAGTCCATCAAGACCTCGACGGTGGGTACGGGCAGGCCGGGGTAGGTCTTCATTCCGGCTTCGATGACGTGACTGACTTCGATGTAGCGGGGCATTGCGGCTAGCTCAAGGATATCGGGAGTGGCCGACTGTACTGCCATACCTTCGGGGGTCGCGAAAAAGTAGGTTGTGAAGTTCTGTTCCGCAACACTGAGGTCCGGCATCTCAACGAGGACCTCTGGGGCTCGTTGCGGCGCAAGCCGGTAAGCTTTGATCAGGCTGCAATGCAGAAGAGCGGTTAGGGCCTCGACCACGTCTCGGCGGCTGACTACGAAACCGTGACGGCGAGCTTCGCTGCTTGCGTTCGCGAGGATCGTTTGATCCAGGTTTTCGTAATCGTCACAGACTTCGTTCAGGACGATCAGCCGGATCAATTCGTTGCGGTTCATCATCTCATCTTGACGGGTAGCGAATCTGTCTGTGGAGGCTGGTGCGTGGCTTTGCTTTCTCGTTTGTCGCGCATGGGATAACATGAACTCGAAATGGACGACATCAGATCTGTATTGAGCCGCCGCGAAATGGCCGGCCTCGCCGGTGCGGCGTTCTTCGCTGCGGCCTCAGAGAGGCTGGGCATCGCCAGGGTTCATGCTTCGCAGCCGGGCATCAAACTGTGCGGACAGGGTCCGGCCAAACCGTCCGACGAAGAGCTGAAGTTCTGGAAGCAGATCGGCTGCGAGTACGTCAGCGTCGGGTCCACGCCTGACCTGCGGACCGCCGATGGTTTCAGGCAGATCAAGAAGCGCTATGCGGATGCAGGCATCACGGTTTGGAACATCGGCAATACGTCCGTCCACAACATGCCCGAAGTCACGCTGAACCTGCCGGGGCGCGACAAGAAGGTTGAGGAATACAAGCAGTACATCCGCAATCTGGGCGAGGCGGGCATTTACTACACCACCTACGCGCACATGGGGAACGGCATTTGGTCGAGCGGTCGCGCGGACGTGCGGGGGTCTTCGGCGCGCGAGTTCGACATGGCGAGTCCGAACAAGAAGGGCGTTTGGGACGGCAAGGAGTGGACGGAGCCGCTCTCGCATGGCCGCGTGTTCACACCCGAAGAGATCTGGGAGAACTACACGCACTTTATCAAACAGGCTGCTCCCGTAGCGGCGGAGGCCGGGGTACGGATTGGCATCCATCCGGACGATCCGCCCGTGCCGGTGCTGGCGGGCGTGCCTCGTTGCATCTTCAGCAACTTCGATGGGTATCGTCGCGCGATGGAAATTGCGGGTAGTCCGAACGTGGGCATCTGCCTGTGTTGCGGGACGTGGCTCGAAGGTGGCAAGGCACTGACGGGCAAAGATCCGGAAGAGATGATTCGCTACTTCGGGGCCAACAAGATCTGGAAGATTCACTTCCGGAATGTCAGCGCGCCGCTGCCGCATTTCGTGGAGACGTTCATGGATAACGGCTACTACGATATGTACAAGATCATGAAGGCGCTGCGCGATGTGAACTACGACGGCATCGTTATTCTGGATCACACGCCCGGGTTTACCGGTGGGCGTTACGCAGAACAGGCCTACGGCTTCTCGTACATGAAGGCGCTATATTCGCGGGCCTTGTCGGAAGCGAAAGCTTAGGCGGCAAGCTCCTGGAACGCGTCTGCTTCTTGTTGAAGGTCAAGGCCGATCGGCTGTCGGAGTACAAGCTCCGCCATGTCGAGGTCTGGGCTGATATGCAGTCGGCGCTGACTGAGACCGGCTGGCATAACTATTCGCTGTTCCTGCGTGACGATGGCCTGCTGGTGGGCTATCTGGAAACGCCGGACTTCGCCCAGGCGCTCGCCGGTATGGCTCGGCGTGAAGTGAACGCACGCTGGCAGGCCAGCATGGCGGAGTTTTTCGAGGATCTGGAAGGGCGTCGGCCAGACGAGGGGATGCTTCGGTTAGAGGAAGTGTTCCACCTCGCCTGAACGGCCGCGTTACTTACCTTTCTGGAAAAGCATGGGGGCGATCTCGGTCAGGTTCTGCCTCCATAACGGCCAAACGTGAGCCATTGCCGGGGTCTCCACTTCAACCGCCTTCACGTCCTTCGACTTGAGCCAGGTACGGAACTGGCGATTGACACCGATGAGTCCGTCTTCAGTGCCGCAGCCGATCCAAAGCAGCTTCAGTTGGGAGTTGATCTTCGCATCCACTTTGGGGAAGTTCATGGCGAAGACTTCGTCGGTCACGGGAGCGGGACCGGGCGTCGCCGGAGCCGCAGCCGACGCGGCGGCCGCGGGTTTGGGCCACATCACGAAGGCGCCGCTGAACGAGGCAACGTAAGTGAATTTGTCGAGGTTGTTGAGCCCAGTGTAGAGAGCCTCGGCGCCGCCCATGGAGAGCCCGGCGATCGCGCGCTGGTTGCGGTCCTTTGTGACCCGGTACTGCTTTTCCACCTGCGGCATCACTTCGTCGGTAAGGGCTTTCGCGAAGTTGGCGATCATGCCATTGCCGCCCATTCCGCCGCGGCCGCCGCCTCCGCCCGCGAACATGGTGGTGAGCGGGACGCCGTAACCCAGAGTGTTCACCATAATCATGGGCTGTGCCTTACCCTGACCGATCAGGTTATCGAGGATCACGTTCGCCGCGCCGGCCGAGATCCAGCCATAGGCGTCGTCGCCCAGGCCGTGCAGCAGGTAAAGAACAGGGTACGGTTCCTTGCGGTTCGGGTCGTAGTTGGGCGGCGTGTAGACGTAGAAGTCACGGTCATCGCCGATCAGGCTCGAGTGGTAGAAATGATGAGCAACCGCGCCCCGCGGCAGTCCGGGCGTGGGTTCCCAACTGACGGCGCCGGGAACATGAACCAGGCTCTGTCCAGCGCTGGTCGCCGACGTTTTGAACGCTGCATTCGCGGGGTCGTTCACGTTGGCGCCATCGATGGAGAAGAGGTAGCCGTACATATCCGGCTTCAGTGCTTCGGTGGTGCCGGTCCAGACGCCCTGTTCGTCCTTCTGCAGGACGAGACGTCCGCCGGGCAGGCCGGTGACGGCGACCTCCTTGGCATTTGGGGCGCGCAGGCGGAACGTGACGCGCCCATCGGTCGAGACTTCGGGCGACTTCGGTGCGGGCGGGCCCCCCCGTCCGCCGGCACGCCCGGGAGCGGGTGCGGGCTGGGCGAAGGCTGTAAGGGCTGAG
>JAOAPO010000413.1 GCA_025462945.1 Bryobacterales bacterium | reverse complement strand
CCGCCTGCTGCCCCGCTGTGCCCCCGCGAACGCGAGAACTTTGCACCGACAAACTACGAAAATTGAAGAAGGCTGAATTTCAGCAGCCTGCTAGAGAAAGGATGGCAACAGCCGTGAATCCGGGCGTTCTTCGTAGACTCCTGACTGCATGCCGCAGGTCACGGAGTAACGTCTCAACCATCGAACTGCGCCCCGCTGTGGATAGGTGCATAGCTCCGCCTGCTTTTTGCATAAATCGAGAGTACATCAATGTCCGCCTGGCCAGACCCAATTATCGGGCGGTGAAGGATCGCAGAGCTCGAATCGACGGACCGAGGCCGACCAACGAACTCTACCGACGCAACTCCAAACTCCGGGCAGCTCGTTCCTTGCGCAACGATGCTGGATGTTGGTTCGGAGATATTTGATTGCGCCCGCTAACACCGACCGCCCAAAACGAAGCTGCCAGGGTAGCGCGGACTCGGACACTCTCCTCGCTGTTGATTGCCTCATAATTGGCCTCTTACCGCGCCGCCCGAGAAAGGCTAGGCGGTGTGAAGGCGGGGTGGCCGTGCCGCATGCACTTCGGCAAAAGCCTCGAAGCACTCGGATCGGATTGCTCACGTTTAACGCGGCTGGCGGAGATGGGGACCGGGATACGGCTTCAATCCAACTGTCTTGTTAGCAAGAGTTGTTCCGGTTTGCCGCGCACCGCCTCACGATATGCGACATATGCGAGCACGGGCTGCCGATCCTCCATCAAGTCACTGTTCTCGATGTCCGCGCTTGCGGTGTCTCTGAACTTTCCTTGAGTTTTTTACTCACCTCGCAACGCCTCCATCGGTTGCACTGACGCGGCGCGCCTCGCGGCTATGCCGCAGCCCAGTGCAGCCGAGACGAGCAGAATACCAGCCATCACTGCCAGGATGCCTCCGCTGAGTTGCTGCGTACCATAGAGCGAGCGCTCCATTAACCTGCCTCCGTACCAGGCGAAGGCTGCCCCGATGGCCAGACCTGCGGCGGCCAGCCCGACACCCTCTTTAAGCACTGCCAGCCTGATCGCCGAGGGAGCCGCTCCGAGTGCAATCCGCAAACCAATTTCACGCCTTCGCTGCCCAACGATGAAGGCCATCACGCCGTGAATCCCTACTACGGCAAGAACCAACCCGAATGCGGCCAGTGTGCCAAAGAGGGCTGCTTCAAAGCGATCAAACGCCAGTCGATCGTGGAAGACCTGATCTACGGTGGCCACGTTTGCCATCGGCAAGCCGGAATGCAGGGAATGAATCGCCCCGGCGACAGCTTTGACGATACCTTGGGGTTCCCCCTCTGTCCGCAGTGCCACAATCGCAGACAATTGCGGAACTTGTGCGAACGACAAACAGAACTCCGGCAGGTTCGCCTGACCTACCTGGGCGGCATTCTGAACATCACGATAGACGCCGACGATACGGAACTTACCGAGCGGAAATGCGGGTATCGCCACCTTCTCCGTCAGCGGGTCCGTGTGGGCCAGATACGTCTTCGCGAATCTCTCGTTCACCATCAGAACCGGCTCGCGGCCGGCACGATCGGCATCGGATATCGCACGTCCGCTGACTACCCGAACTCCAAAGGTTTCGAAGAAACCCGGGCTCGCTACGCGGATCGCGGCCCTGGGCAATTTCGAGGCGTCAGCAGGGTCTTGACGCAGCGCAAACGGAACTGAACCCGGTTCGCGCAGCAAGCCCCAGGTATTCATCGCCGAAACGCGCCTGACTCCGGGCAAGGCGCCGATCTTGTCGAATAGCGCATTGTAGAACGAGGCAACCTGCTCAGGCTTCGGCATCAGGCTCCGCGAGGGCTGCAGCTCAAAGGTGAGGATGTGATCGGTCCGTATGCCGAGATCGACATGGCTGCGAATCCATAGGGTGTTGAAGGCCACGCCAGCGCCAGCCAAAAGGGAGATGGTCATGGCGCACTCCACCATCACGAGCGCCCGGGATAATCGGTGTGCTCCCACTACCCGGTCCATACCGCCCTGTTTGAGTGCGCCATCGACTTCGACACGGGCCGCTCGCCATGCCGGGTAACAGCCAAAAACCAACCCGGTTATCAGGCTGATCGCGCCCGCGAAAAGGAGAGCCGGTACGTTCATCGTTATCGGAGCGTCCGTTGGGATTGTATCCGGCGGCAGAACCGCCAGAAACACCTTTAGGATGGCCCAGCCCATCATGGCTCCGAACAAACCTCCCGATACAAACAGGAACAACGTATCGGCCAGCGTCTGCTGGAACAACTGCCATTTCGTAGCCCCCAGCGAAACCCGTATTGCCATCTCTTTTTCACGAGCGATCCCACGAGCGAGCAAGAGATTCGCTACGTTGACGCACGCAACCAGCAGAAGGAACCCCAAGGCCACCATCAGGAGCCACAGATTCGCCCGTGTTCGTTGGGGAAGCCAGGCATTTCTGTAGGGCTCCAGACGCACACTCCAACTCGGATCGGCATCACCCTGTGCGTTGCCGACCCGTGAATCTATCGCGCGAATCTCGGCCCAGGCCTTCTCGAATTGCGTGCCCGGCTTAAGTTGTCCGATCACGGTAAGAATGGCGTCGCCAGGTCGCAACTTTGTCGACTTGACAGCCAGCGCGGTCCAGAGCGGTTTTGAGTGACTTTCCGGAATACCCGGCGCTGTGACGCCCACGATACTGTAAATCTCGCCGTCGAGGCGAAGGCGTGTGCCGATGATACCCAAATCGCCTGCGAACCGCTCTTGCCATAGACGATGGCTAATTACGACCTTGTGATCATCTCCTTCGACACCTTCTTCGGGCAGGAAGTCGCGGCCTAGCTGGAGGCTGGTGCCGGTCATCGTTAAAAAGCCTGGCGTGGTTGATTGAATCCAGATACTTTCTGGCCGGGCCGAGTCGCCGTCCAGAGTTACCCGCGTGTCCGTACTCGCAGCGAACCTGTGGAACGCCTTGCTTTCCGTCTGGAATTGCTCGTATTCGCGTGCCGAGATATGAATTCGCGACCGGTCCAGACTGTCGACTGTTCCGCGAAATGACCCGGCAGGCCTCGAAGTTCTTCCCCAAATAACGAAGACCTCGCCATTATCGGCCCAGGGTGCAGGCGCGAGGAACACGGAATAGATGATGCTGAACATAGCGGTGTTCGGGCCTACCCCGAGGGCTATGACCAGTACGGCCGCCAGGGTAAAACCCAGACTGCGGCGCGGCAGGCGCAATGCGAAACGCGTGGTCTCGCAAATGCGGGACCACAAGGCTCCCTGAGCCTTATCTAGGAGTGGCGCTTCCGTCTTGTGCGTCGCGCCAATGTCGCGAGCCAGTTGAGCCCAGTCCGGTGAGCGGCTCTTAATCAGCTCCCACGCATCGTCTGGTGAAAGGCCTTCGGAAACAGCGTGGGCGTACTGATCTTCAATCTCGAGTGAGAGTTCCTCGATAATCTCCCACTCACGGTCTCCACGCATGGTGAGTGCCAGGTTGGCTTTGACATAGCCGCGGAAATCAGGCAACCTTGATCCCCCCAGCGCAGCGGAGCGCCTCAAAGAACTCTCCCCAGCTCTGCCTTTGCTGCGCGAGTCGTTTGCCACCTGAAGATGTCAACTTGTAAAACCGCCTGCGGCGTTGGCCCGGCGTTTCCACCCATTGCCCCGTGATCAGGCCGTTGCCCTCCAGCCGGTAAAGAACGGGGTACAGCGAGGCAATCTGAAAGACGACCCTCCCATCGGACCGCCGCTCGATCTCGCGGCCGATTTCGTAGCCGTGCCTCGCTCGGACTTCAAGTTGAGCGAGAACGAGCAGCTCAGCCGTACCCTTTCGTCTTGCCGCATCGTCCGGATCGGAATCAGTGCTCATATGTATGTCAAATACATATATCACGAAAGTAGCAGCCTGGCGAACCACTGAACCAACCTCTCCTGTGGAGTCACCACATGAGGTGTGGCATACTCATGTGGTGACTCTACAGGACCAGCACCGTGGGTGACTCAAAGCTCGATCTGTTGCAGGGAACCCTCGACCTGATGGTCATGCAGACGCTCGACGCAATGGGGCCGCTTCACGGCTACGGCATCGCGCGTCGCATTGAGCAGTTGAGTGAGAACGAAATCCTCCTCAACCAGGGCACAATCTACGCCGCGCTGGTGCGCCTGCAGCAGCGCGGTTGGATCAGCGCGGAATGGGGTGTTTCCGACAACAACCGCAGGGCCAAGTTCTATGTCATAACAAAGGCCGGAAAGCGACAGATGATGCAGGAACGCGCGGACTGGCAGCGGCTGTCCAGCGTCATGGCGCGAGTACTTTCCGCCGGAGCCGACGCGAAGTGATGATCGCGTGGGCGCGTATTCGTGCAGTGTTCCGGCGACGGCAACTCGAGTCGGAACTGGACGAGGAAATGCGCTCGCATATCGAGTTCGCTACAGAAGACTACCTGCGCCAGGGCATGACGGGGGATGACGCCCGGCGGCTCGCCCGCGTCAAGTTCGGTTCTGTCGAAGCATCCAAGGATGCCCACCGGGACGCGCGCGGCCTCCCGCTGCTGGATGGATTGGCCTACGACCTTCGCTTTGCTGTCCGCAGCCTGGTTCGGGACCGCGGGTTTTCGGTTACGGCCATCATTATGTTGGCGCTGGCGATCGGGCTGAACGCCGCGGTCTTCGGCGTGGTGAACACCATGCTGTTTCGTGGATTTGCGCTCGTGAAGCACAATTCTCGCCTGCTCTACATTCAGGAACGGTACACCTTGAAAGGCTGCTGCCTCTTAGAGGCGGACTTCGACGTCTGGCGCCGCCAGTCGAAATCGTTTGAGAATCTGGCTCTGGTCGGTTCCAGATCAATCACACTGCGCGACGGCGTTGTGCCTGCCCGAGATCTTATAGCCACGACGTTGACAACCAACAGTTTTGCTCTGCTGGGCGTGCTACCGATCCTGGGCCGGGACTTTGCTCCAGCGGATGAAGTGGCCGGTGCTCCTCCAGTAGTGATCCTCACGTTCCATGATTGGCAAGCGCGGTTCGGACATCGTGCCGATATCGTCGGCCATGTGGTGGTGATTGATGACGCTCCGGCGACGATCATCGGCGTGATGCCGCAAGGCTTCGATTTCCCGATGCATGGTCAATTGTGGATGCCGCGGCAGCATCTTACAGAGGCAGCTTCGCACCGACCGAGCGCCTCATTCGCTTTCGGAAGTCTGGCCGACGGTGTCAGCAAAGCGACGGCGCGCGCAGAACTGGATGTCATCAATCAGCGGCTCGAGAAAGAATTTCCCGCCAGCAATAAAGGCGTCCGAGCGCTCGCTCGCACCTTCTCCGAATTCTTCATCGGTCCGGAAGCCAGGATGATCTACGGTTCCCTGTGGGCGGCGGCCTTGTTTGTGCTGCTGATCGCCTGTGCCAATATGGCCAACCTTGCTCTGGCTCGGACGCTAAGCCGATCGCGCGAATTGTCCACACGGATCGCGTTGGGCGCGGGCCGCGCGCGGATGCTGCGTCAGGTGTTCAGCGAAAGCGTACTTGTGACCACGGCCGCAGGCGCAATCGGCTGGTGGATCGCGCGCTGGAGCATTTACACCTGGGCCGAGGCCACTCGAACACGTTATCTCTTGCTGGACTATACGACCGGGCCGGGCATTCTGCTTTATCTCATTGGCATCACAATAGTTGTCGCCCTGATACTTGCCGCCATTCCGATGGCGCAGACGCTGCGCCTTGAACTGAACGGCGTCTTGAAGGGTGACTCGCGCGGCGTCACCCTGAGTGGATCAGTTAAACGGCTTTCCGCGTTGCTGGTTGCTGGCCAGATGGCGCTGGCGATGATTCTGCTGGCCGGCACTGGCGTTCTGGCGCGCAGCTTGTGGAATATTCTCGGCGCCGATACTGGCTTAAAAGGTGCGGAGAACGTGTTGCTCGGCCGCGTCAGTATCCCTCGAGCGGCTTACCCTGCCAGCGAAGAGCGCAATGCTTTCTGGGATAGCCTGCTCTCGGATCTTGCCCTGCTCCCGGGCGTAGAAGCAGAATCTTTGGCGACCGCCATCCCCGTAGGCAATCCAGGGGCGCGGCCTGTCGAGGTGGAGGATGGACAAACGGTGGCGGAGAGAAGGCCTAGCGTAACTACGATCGCGATCGGTCCGGGATATCTGCACGCGGTGGGTGGCCGGCAGATTTCCGGTCGCGAGTTTGCTGCTACCGATCGGCCTGCTTCACCGCGCGTCGCGCTGGTGAATCAAAGCTTCGCCGCGCAATACTGGCCGGGCCAGCAGGCTGTCGGCAAGCGTCTGCGGCTTGATCGTGATGGCGCAAGAGCGGAGTCGGCAACGGTGGTGGGCGTGATCTCGAACATCATGCAGGGCCGACCATTGCGCGACAAATTCGTGCCGATCGTCTATCTGCCATTTCGTCAAGCCCCCGCCTTCCGTGCCGTCGTGTTCGTAAGGACAGTTGGCCCTGCTAATCAAATGGCAGGGCGCGTGCGCTCCGCGCTTGAATCGGCCGCGCCTGGCGTCGAGGTCGAAGACTATTCGACACTGCAGGCCGCGTTCGCCGTCAATCGCGACCTCATGGATCTGGAACATGCCGAACTTCCGAAGCACGCAGGAGTCGCGCCGGTATTTGCCGGGATTGCACTCTTGCTGGCAACAGTGGGTCTCTACGCTGTGGTCGCGCGCTCAGTGAGGCAACGCACGCGCGAGATCGGCATTCGCATAGCGCTCGGAGCAACGACTGACAATATTCGTTGCCTTGTCTTTGCCGAAGCCAAGCTGCCGGTTGCCGTCGGGCTCATGGCGGGGCTAATGGGTTCTTTTGCCATCAATCGGCTTCTGGAATCCCAACTTGTCCGTGTATCTCCCAATGACCCCGTTACGCTTTCGTGCGCGCCTTTGATTTTGATACTGGCGGCAATCCTGGGCTGTCTCTTTCCGGTGCGTCAGGCGCTGCGGGTTGATCCTTTCGTAGCGCTGCGGCACGACTGAGTGCTCTTCGCCAAGGCCTTCCCGTTAAAGCTAAGCGAGGCTTCGTAGCCGCATCAGGCTCGCCATCTCGCAGCAGCCGTACTCGCTTTATTCGCAACTTTCGGTTCACCCAGTCGGAAGGAAGAACGGCGTCACCGTGAGCTTGTGGGCATCACTCGCGGAGCGGTGTTCTTGACGGCGGGGCCGCATTAGTCCTACAATGTAGGTATAATGCTTGGAGAGTTTGAGTATCTCGTACTGACTGCGGCGGTCAGGCTCAATAGTGCTGCCTATGGGGCTTCCATCAGGAGTGAAATTGCCACCCTGACAGGTCGAGTATGTGCGCTGGGTGCTCTGTATACGACACTTGACCGGCTCGAAGCTAAAGGACTCATCGAGACCTGGATGGGCGACGCGACGCCTCTTCGCGGAGGGCGCGCCAAGCGACTTGTTCGCATCACGGGAAAGGGTATTGCGGCCGCGAAGTCGTTCTATGAAACGGTCGAACGCGTGAGCCACGGCGTCTCATGGGCGGGAAACAGAGAGTCGGCCATGGCATGAACCAGATCTCGTGGCTACTGACGACACTTCTTGTGCGCGCTCTCGGGCCGGATGAACGCGATGCTGTGCTCGGTGATCTTCTCGAAAGCGGGGAGTGCGGGCCTCGCGCGCTGTGTGATGTTTTTGGCCTCGTCGCGCGCCGGGAGGGCACCAGGTGGATGCGTTTCGCGCCATGGTTGGCGTTGGTTACGATTGTGATCCCCTTCGCTGCGGTCCTTATGACATCCTCAAGGCGAATCGCGGACACCGAAGCCATTTCAATCTGGCTGTACGTTAGCAATTGGGAATGGGCCAGGGCAGCAGATGCCACATTCCTGAATTCCCTGACGGCAAGTGGCTGGGGAGCGGCAAGTTCCCTTGCTTCGTTGGCCTTTCGATCCTGGAGTACTGGTTTCGCCCTGGCGCTACTGTGGCGCCGCAGCCTCGCAGTCAATGCGTTCTTATTGTGCTGCATGCTTTTGTTCGCAGGCTGGTTCGGAGGACACCTTCCTTTGGAGTTCCGAGCTCGCGATTACTCAGGTAACGCAGCGGTGTTCGGGTCGACATTCTATCGTCTTTTTTTCACTCCAGCAGTTGTGACCCTGGCCTGCCTGTTTCCGCTCCTGCACGGAATTCAGGATGGCGCTAAAGAACCGCCACTTCATGGGGTAGCTGTGGCCGCAATGGCGACGGTTATGTTCGCGCTCGGTGCGATCCAGAGTTGGTTTTGGTGGAGGCACCGAACGCTCTATTCAGCTATGAGCTGGCAGGTGTGGTGGTTGGCGGCCTTGCAGGTCTACGCCGCAGCGCCCATTTTGTGCGTTGGTATGCACGTGCGCGAGCGTTTCCCGTGGCGGCGAACGTTCGATCAGATGACAAAGCTTCGGTCAGTGGGTTAGGGAGCCGAGCGGAACGACGAACACCGTAAATCTTGGGCGGCTTTGAGGCTGGCTCATTCTCAACCGACGGTAACCGGACTCTCCGGGCTGAAAGCTGTGGAATGTCAGTAACCAACGTTTGAAGACCGCGCGGATTGCTTCTCGCTAATAGTTCTGGCGGTTGAGCCCGCTCACTTGGGATAATGCGGCAGTAGTAATGGGTACCCGGAACAGGAAGCTGTCGAGCGCACGCCTGATCTATCTTGAGGCATGTGCGGAGATTGCCCACGCATTCTCGCCTTTTGGCTTCCGCCACCGGCAAAGCAGACCAGGCTTGGTACATAGAGAAGGGGATTTTCTCCACGAGATCTCATTCACGTCCAGTCGCTACAACTTTGTGATTCCCAGCGGTCAACGTGAGCCTCTGATGCAAGCCCTGGAGCTCTATGGAGAGAAGCACAGATTGGCACTAACTCCTGAGTTCATTGACGCCACCGCACAGGACAGCATCGCGCTACAGCTCACCGTGTCAACTCGTTCGGAGCTTCTGAAAAATTGGCGGCAGCGGCAGATGCTGCCGCTTCGGAAAGATGATCACGTGGCCGGCGAAGAAATCGGGCGGATGAGGCTACCGCCGTCTGTCGCTCACTTTGATGTAGGTCCGATGGAGACTCGAAAGCAGAGCATCGTTGAGGCAACCATTCTCCTGAAGGATGTTGCGTTGCCGTTTTTTTGACTGTTTTCGGAAGCCCGGCAATCTGCTCGGTCGGCTCGTGGATGAAGATGTTCCGGGATTTTGGGAAGCTTCCCAATTCGAGTACGTATTATGCTTTGGTGGCAGAGAAAACGGTCTTGCCCTGCTATCCCGCTACCTCCGGGATCACGACCTAGAAGCGCGCTTTGCAGAACTTCTTCCGGAGTTCAGAACGGAGCGATGGCTTCGGCAGTCCCTGAGACAAGTTCAAGAGGGGATGCAGTTAGGTGGCCACCCAGAGCGCGCCGGACGTCTGGCGCAGATAGCTGTGGCGCATCAGCTGGACATAGGTCGTTGGTGTTGATATAGCTCCTTGCCGATCCTCGACACCGGGGCAATCCGCTTGTAGTCGGCTACTCGTAGATCGGGAACGAAGAACGGCGTTACCGTAAACTAGATGTCCTTACAAGCGCCTCGCTACCAAGCACGTGACCAGCGATTTGCTGGTTTGTCGGCTGGTCTCAGAGCAGCATTCTTACCTGCTGCCAATTCCAACTGACGCCCGAAGAGCCAAAGCAGATCCGAAAGGCGATTCAGATACGCCAGGATGTTTGGATTGTCCAAATCGCCTGCCTCCGACAAACCAACCGCAAGGCGCTCCGTTCGGCGGCAGATTGTTCGCGCTACATCCATCGCAGATCCATCGGGTGTTTCGCCTGGCAATGACCAGTCACCGAGTATCCCGGGCATGGCTTCGATTCGATGGACGTGAGCCTCCAGCGCATCTACCATCTCCTGCGTGATCTCCGGCGCGGGCTTGCGTGCACCCGGTGCCGTGCCAATGGCGGAACCGACTTTGAAAAGCTCGCGCTGGATCTCCTTCACCAAATCGTGAACTTCTTTGTGCTCAGTGATGGCCCGCGCAAATCCCATCTGGGAAATCAGTTCATCGATCGTCCCGTAACACTCCACACGGGCGTTACTCTTGGTAACCCTTACACCCCCGGGCAAGCTCGTCTGACCGCTGTCTCCACGTTTCGTTGCAATGCTCATAACTCAATCCTCCAACGCCTTGACGTCCGATACTGCTGCTTCCGCAAATGTAGCCATTTCGCGGAACAGAGCCACTCCAGAACTCAGAAGGCCCATCGCGAGGGCCGCTCCTGTGCCTTCACCCAGGCGCAAGCCGAGATCGAGCAGGGGCGGGCCGCCGTGAGCCAATAAACGGGTATGGCCATGCTCGGCGGAGCGGTGCCCAAAGAAAACAAGTTCCGAGACTGCCGGGCAGAAGGCTCTCGCCACAAGAAACGCCGCGCCACTGATAAAGCCGTCGAGGACCACCGGAAGACGGAGCGATGCGGCACCAAGGATGAAGCCCGCCATCATCACAATCTCAAAACCGCCGATTGCCGACGCGACGCCAAGGGGATCTGCCGGATCGCATTCATGAAACGCCAGTGCCTCTATGAGCACCGCGCACTTGTGCGCCACTCCCACGTCATCGAGTCCGGTTCCGCGACCGACAGCATCCTTCGGCGCGACACCCGCAAGAACACACAACAGCGCGCTCGCAGCGGTAGAGTTGCCGATCCCCATCTCGCCGAGACCCGCAAGGTCGAAACTGGCGGCGGCGTCGTGGGCCAGTTCGATGCCTCGCTCGATGGCTGTGGCTGCCTGTTCCCGGGACATTGCAGGTCCCCGACGGAAATTCCGGGTGCCCGCCGCTACCCTGCAATCGACTACGCCATCGAGAGGCGGCCCCGAGACGCCTGCGTCAACCACGAACGTTGTGATAGCCAACTGACGGCAAAGCACGTTGATGGCGGCGCCGCCACGCACGAAATTCTTCACCATCTCACGAGTCACCACAGATGGGTAGAGGCTCACGCCCTCTTCGGTGATTCCGTGATCGCCGCAGAACACATACATGCATCGCCGACCGGCTGATGGCGTTGAGACGCCCTGGATCTCGGCCATACGAACGACGTCGCTCTCGAGCCGGCCCAGACTGCCCCGCGGTTTCGTTAAAGAATCCCAGCGGTCGCGAACCGCGTCTCCGATTTCAGGCGGTCGCATCCTGGGGATTGTTGCAATGGTCTGCTCAAGCGTAGTCGACACGTATCACCTCTCCATATGCCTGCCTGAATTGCAACGGATCAGTGCCGTTGATGATACTCGTGAGCGCCGCGTTCACTCCCTGATGCGCGACAACCGCGGCTGGTTGCGGGCCTCGGCGAATGATCTCCCATGCACCGCTCACGCGTTGCAGGAAATCAGGCCATGACTCGCCATCGGGAGCGGTCACGCCGTTCCAGTCCTGCAATTTTCGATGTGCGATATCGGGCCAGCGCGCCTCTACTTCTTCCCAGGTTTTACCTGACCACTGGCCGTGATCGATCTCGCGCAGATCGGGAAGTATGCGGCGCACGGGCGATCGCAGACGGGCCGCCGTCTCGACGGCACGGGCCAGGGGACTGCACCAGGCGATGGCCGCCTGCAATGAACCGAGAGTGGCTGCTGCATGTACATGGCCCGCCGCCGATAACGGCGAATCAATCTGACCCAGTATGCGACCTTTGATCTCCGGCTCGCAGTGACGAACTAAGAGGAGTATCGACATGAGAGGATCACCAGGTTTACCGTTTCTACAATCTGGCAGGTCGCGCCGAGGCAGTCACCGGTAACACCGCCGAGCCTCCGTACGAAGTACATGCGGGCCAGAAGCACAATGAAGATAGTTGAAAGAAGCAGCGGCGCGGCGTAGCGCCATCCGACGAGGAATGCCGTGAGCAGGCCTTGTACCATCGCGAGGCCACCAACGTTACCACTTAGACCGTTCACAAACTCGCGACCTAACCCCTCCCCCGCGGTCGGCGCGAAGCAGCCCAGCGCCACCATCGCGGTCCGGGAAAGCGTGAGTGCGGCGATCAGCCCGTAGATCGGATTCGTGCGGCAGTCCGCCAGTGCCTGCCACCGCACTCCCAGGGAAACGATCAGCGCCACCGCACCATAGGTTCCGATGCGACTGTCCTTCAAAATCAGCAGAATTTTCTCTCGGCTACGACCAGCGCGAAATGCGTCGGCAACATCGGCCAAGCCATCTTCGTGGAGACATCCGGTAATCACGACGAGCCACGCGATCGTCAGCAGCGAAGCCACAGACACGCCGAAGGCAGCACGGCTCGCGTAGAACACTGCACCACCAGAAGCACCCAACAGCGCTCCGGTGAGAGGAAAGAAAACGGCCGCACGGCCCGGCGATGCGGTCTTTCCGGGAATCGGCAACACCGTCAGGAACTGCAGCCCGGCCAGAAAGCGATCTATCATTTGAGCCGCAGTCCCATGCCGAAAATCATCCAGTGTACTTCGGATGCCTGCTCACCGGCCAACCGATTCAGCGCGCCCGCTGCATCGCGGAAGCGGCGACCGAGTGCATTGTCAGGCACTATTCCGCAGCCGACTTCATTACTTACCAGGATCACCTGGGTGCGAGCCGCGGCTGCAGAGGCGATAAGACGCCCGCACTCCTGCTGCACGTCGCGATTCTCCGCCAACATAACATTTGTGAGCCATAACGTAAGACAGTCGACCACGATGGCGTCGTAGCGACCGTCTTCTGCGTCGATACGACTTGAAACGTCGAAGGGTTCTTCCCACGTAACGATGTCCGGCCCGCGTTCCTCACGATGAACCCGGATACGCTGGCGCATCTCGTTATCTCGGGACTCCGCCGTAGCTATAAAGCCCATTCGCGGGCCTGCTGCTCTCAACATACGCAAAGCCGCCGAACTCTTACCGCTGCGGCTCCCGCCTCCGACCAGAATCAAAGCGTCACCCCTCCGCGTTTACTCTTTAGCATCCAGATAAAGAAAGGACCACCCAGCAACGCGGTGATCACGCCGACCGGAACTTCCACTGGCGCCAATATAGTGCGAGAGAAAACATCGCACAGAGCCAGAAACGCCGCACCTAACAGGAAGGCGCACGGGGCAAGAATACGATGGTCCGCACCCAGCCACATGCGCAGCGCGTGCGGAACGATTAAGCCGACGAACGCGATGGGGCCGGTCAGGGCTGTCACGGCACCCGTCAGCAGCGAACCCGCGACACAGCCGATCAGCAGCAGACGGCTAGTGGAAAGGCCTCGCGTTGTTGCCCACGTGTCGCCGACTGCCAACAGATTCCACTCGCGTCCATGCCAGAACACGACGAGGCAAACGGGCGTCAGTAAAGCAGTCAGCCAGGCGAGCGTCGAATACTCCGGCGCATCCAGACCGCCCATCAACCAGTGCGCCACGGCGAACGATTTGAGGAATCCAACCATGCTTGCGATGAACACGATGGTCGCCCCGCACATGATGTTGATAGTGACGCCTGAGAGCAACAGGCCGACTGACGAAATGGAGCCGCGGTTCGAGGCGATCACCACCACAAGCACCAGCACTATCGCGGCACCGGCGCACGCGGCTATACTCACGGCGGAAATTGCGGTGCCGGAACTCCAGCCCAGAGCGATCGCGACCACGGCTCCGAGCGCCGCACCACTCGAAACGCCCAGCGTGTCCGGGGTCGCCAGTGGATTGCGCATCAAAGCCTGAAACAGAACTCCCGCTAAGCTAAGCGCGCCACCCGCCCAAAGCGCCAGCAACGCACGCGGCAAACGCAACTGAATCAGAATGTCGCGATCTGGAGCGAGGCCCTTCATCGCGCGGTCCAGGCTCAAGTTGTGCGAGCCCACAAGAACGGCTGTCAACCCGGCGAGGATGGCGGCGGCCGCAGAGAACATGATTGCTGCGATCCACCCCGCGTTGCGGCGGCTATTCGCCATAGAGCATCCAGGGCTGCCCGGAAGGCGTGTGATGCATCGCCACATGCACTTCGAACACTTCTTCGATCAGGCTGGTCCGCAAAACTTCAGCGGGGGCGCCATTGGCGCGTATCTGCCCTCTGTGCATGACGATTAGCCTTGATGCGTAGGCAGCCGCAAGATTGAGATCGTGGGTTATCGCTACCACAAGCAGGCCACCGTGGCTCAGTTCCCGAAGTAACTGGTGAAGTTCAACCTGGTGCCGCAGATCAAGATGTGCGGCGGGCTCGTCCAGCAAAAGAACCTCCGGAGATTGTGCCAGCGCCGAAGCCAGCAGCACGCGCTGTTTTTCGCCACTGCTCAGCGTGCGAAACTCACGATCGCGAAACGGCACCATGCCTGTCCTTTCGAGCGCCTCCTCCACCGCCTCATGATCCTCCGGGGTTTCGTACATTCCTTTTTG
>JAOAPO010000357.1 GCA_025462945.1 Bryobacterales bacterium | reverse complement strand
AGTGTTGCGCTGCGCCACGATCGTATCGGTGGCGCTGTAACGCTCCGACGTGTCCACCGCGTTGTAGAAGAGTGTGTCCACAGCCTGGTTGCCGCCCAGATCAATAATGCGGAAGGTTTGCCCGGCGCCGATCTCGTGAATCCAGTAATCGCCGGCGAAGACGACGCACTTGTAGACTGCGTCCTCGGTCTTCAACGTGCTTTCAGTAAGTGTCGGCATTAGGCGAAGTACCTCTCGGTATTGATGAACCCGCGGGCATTTTCGGGGCGCGAGCGGCGGCACGGATCGCCCTCGGCAGCAGGTGTCGATTTCGACACCGTGATCTTCACTGGCTTCGGAGCGTAGGCAAGGTGCGGATCGAGAGGGTGTTGCCCCGTGTCCAGAACAATCAGCAGATTCATCTCGGCCCGCAGTTCCACGGAATCCCCGGCCTTCGAATTACCCGGCACAAAGTGCATGCCACCGTCTTCGCTCACCTGCACCTTCGAAAAAAAGTTGATACTGGGTCCGAGGTCCCGCAGGCCCAGACCATACTTCGCCACTTCCTGAAGGAGATTGTCGTGCGAGTTCTGGTGCCAGGCGTTGCGATGGTCCTGATAGTTGGCCTCGCCGTACTTCGAGGTGACGGCTGCGGCATTATTGAACCCCGCCAACGGGTCGTGCCAGCCGCAGGAATCTTGCGTGATGGACGCCAGCACCCGGCCCATGTCCGAATAGATAACGAACCCGGCCGTCAGGTGCGCAATGTGCTGCGCTTTCAGCGTATCCGGCATGTTGTAGCGCTCGATCGGGTAATCGGCGTTATAAATGAGAGCGGCAACATTCGCGCCGCCTTCCATGTCTTCAATCTTCAGTGTGTTGCCACGACGCAGGTGCAAAGACCAGCTGGCGCCGCCGTGGACGGTGTCTTCCCACAGGAACATAGACCTCTCCTTGTCATCGTCTTGGACGTTTGGTGGTACGAATCGGACTTAATATGCGGGGGTACTTCAGTCGCGAGGAGGGCCGCAGCAGACGTCCATGGAAGTCAGGCGCAGAAGGACGGCAAGAGAGATCTTGCGCTCAGCCTGCATACGCCTTGGGGAGAACATACTAGGACTATCGCAGACTTTTGGCGATAGCAACAATCGAAAAATTCGATGACCGCTATACGGGATTGGTCGATTGGTTCCGCGCTACAATCATGGTTTCCCGTCGTATCCGGAGGCCATGTAAGCCCCCTCGTTCTACCAGGTGTGTAGACCCAAAGGGCACCGACTTGACCACGAAAATCACTTCCCTTCTCCTTTCCAGCGCATTACTCCTCAATACATTCGCGCCTCTGGGCGCTGCCGCAGACAAGCCGACCTTCGTCGTTGGCTGGTCCGTATATGTCGGCTGGAATCCATGGCAATACATGGGTAAGTCGGGCATCCTCAAGAAGTGGGCAGACAAATACGGCATCACCATCAAGGTGCAGCGGTTCGATTACGCACCGTCACTGGACGCATTCGTCGGCAAGAACATCGACGCCTGCGCCATGACCAACATGGAAGCGCTGGACATGCCAGCCGCTGCCGGTATCGACACCACGGCCGTGATCACGGGCGACTATTCGAACGGCAATGATGCTTTGCTCGCACGGAACGGTCTCACCATGCAGCAGATGGCCGGGAAGAAGACTCTCCTCGTGCAGAAGACGGTTTCCGAATACCTGTTCGAACGCGCCATGACGCTGAACGGTCTCGAAAGTCAGATCAAGAAAGTAAAGCTCGTCAATACGTCCGATTCGGACATCGCGACGGCCTTCATCGCGGACACGGCGCAGGACGCGGTCGTGACCTGGAAACCGATGGTCTCGCAGATCGCGAAAACCAGGGGCGTCAAGATGCTCTTCAATTCGTCCCAAATCCCGGGGGAAATCGTCGACTTGATGGTGGTGCGGACAGAAATTCTCAACCGCCCCGACGGCTCGGGCAAGAAGTTCGCACAGGCGCTCGCCGGTGCCTGGTACGAAACCACAAAGCAGATGACCGGCACCGGCGCGGCCACCGATGTGGTGCTCAAGGCGATCGCCTCCGCCTCGGAAGACACACTCGCCTCCTATAAAGAGCAGCTAAGCACCACGAACCTGTTCGCCACGGCCCCCGCGGCGGTAGCCTTCACCTCAGCTCCTGATTTCAAGCAGAAGATGAACCTTGTCCGCCAGTTCTGCTACTCCCACGGATTGCTCGGCGCGAGCACCAAATCCGTCGACGACGTAGCCATCAAATTCCCCGATGGCAGCGTACTCGGCAAGCCCGATCGCGTGCGGCTTCGCTTCGACACCACATTCATGAAAATGGCGGCGGAGGGCAAACTCTAATGCTCTGGCGCATCGACGCGAGACCCGGACGGGTCTCCACCTTCACGCTCTCCTGGTTTCTGTTTGCAGCGGGCATCGCGATGTACTTCTATGCCTCGAACAAACGCCACATCGAGAACCCCGACGACAAGGTCATCCCCAGCCTGCAGCAGCTTCGCGAGGGCATGTCAAACGCATTCCTGCTCCCTGACAGTGAAGAAGCAGCGCCGGAGGAATTCGCCAATGCCTCCATCGCGACAAAGTTCTTCACCAGCATGCTGTGGACAGACACTCTGGCATCCGCCAAACGGTTTGTCTGGGCCATGCTCCTGCTGGTTCCGGCCGTGATCCTCGGCCTTCATATGGGCATGTTCCCGGTAGTCGGGCAGCTCTTCCTCCGCTTCATCCTGTTCTTCGACAAGATCGTGGCGCTTTCTGTACTGCCGATTTTGTTCATCGCTTTCGGCATCGATGAGCTTTCGAAGATCATGCTGATCGTGATCGGAGTGACGCCCACCATCATTCTGGACACTTTCAACCTCACCAAAGGCGTGCCGCAGGAGCAGCTCGTAAAAGGCTTCACCCTTGGGGCCCATGACTTCGGCGTAACCTACCGCATCGTGATGAAGCAGATCATGCCGCGCGTACTGAACAGCATCCGCCTCAATCTGAAAGCCGTGATGCTCTTCCTCTTCGCAGGCGAAATGATCGCCTCGCAGGACGGCCTCGCGTTCCGCATCGCTCTGCTGCGGCGGCACATGGGAATGAACGTGATCATTCCTTACGTGCTCTGGGTAGCCCTGCTTTTGTTCCTTGTCGACTTCGGGATGCGCATCGCCAACAGGCGGCTGCATCCATGGTTCCGGGAGGCTTAACCATGAGCGCACTCATTCGACTCGACAAGGTGGGCGTCACCTATCCGGTGCACGGCCATGCTTCCAAAGTGGTGCTCTCCGAACTCGATCTGCAGATCGAACGCGGCGAATTCGTCGCTGTTTGCGGACAGACCGGCTGCGGCAAATCGACGATGCTGCGCCTCATTCTGGGCGCCGAGCGGCCGACCGAGGGACGCGTCCTGATCGAAGGCGAGGAACTTCCCCGCCCCGACAGACATCGAGGGTACGTGCCGCAGAAATACTCGCTCTTCCCGGACAAGACCGTGATCGACAACATCACCTTCGGTCCGGAAATGGAAGAGTTTAGTATCTTCGGGCGGTTGACCCCGAAGTTCTTCCGGCGCCGCGCCGAGTTGCGCGAAACCGCTCATGGGCTCATGAAGCAGATGGGTCTCGATGCGCCGGACGCACACAAGTACCCCGATCAGCTTTCCGGCGGCATGCAGCAGCGCGTCGCCATCGCGCAGGCCCTCGTCATGCGCCCCAAGATCCTGCTGATGGACGAGGCCTTCAGCGCCCTCGATCCTGCAACGCGCAGCGGCATGCAGAGGCTGCTGCGAACCTTGTGGGCGGAGTCCGGCACCACCATCCTGTTCGTCACGCACAACCTCAATGAGGCGATCTACCTCGGTACGCGCGTCGTCGTACTCGGTCCTGGCCAGGGCATCGTCTCGGACTTCCGCGTTCCTTCTGACTGCCGCGCGGAAAGCGGCTATCCTCGTCGCGAAGAACTGGAACGGATGGTTCGCATGGTCGAAGAAGCGGGTGAACCTCAGCTGGCCGGATCTTTGTCGTAGCGATACAGGTCCTGCCGCAGAGCACTCACCAACTCAGCGGACTTCGCCTCGTCGTACGGGTACAGGATCAGAGCCTGTCGGACCATCTCCACTCCGCCTTCGAACTCGGGCTGAATCGCCACGTCGATCCCCCGCTTGCGAAGCTCATTCACATGACCGTCGCGAGCCGCCCGCGCGATCACCATCAGGTTCGGGTTGATGCGGCGACCGCCCTCCACGCTTTGGAGCACGGTGTTTTTGTCTGGTACCGCAAGCAACAGGATGCGCGCCTTATCCACTGCGGCCGCGTGGAGAATGGGCTCCCTCGTGATGTCACCCCAGACTGCCGGCAGACCTTCGTGAACGGCGTCGCCGTAAAGAGCGTAGTTGGATTCCACCACCAGCAGAGGTAAGCCGGACGCCCGAAGGGCTCGTGCGGCAGCACGCCCACTGCGCCCGTAGCCAGCTACGATTACGTGATCTTCAAGCTCAATCGGCGGCAGTTCCATCGAACGCGCGGCAGCAGCCGGTTTCCTCACCCGCTGCCAAACTCGTCCCAGTGGCAGCGCAACGCTGGACACAACAGGCGAGAGGGCCATTGTCACGATCGTGCAGGTGAGTGCCAGGTTGTAGGTATCGCGCGAAACAGCGCCGCTGGTGAGGCCGCTGCGGGCGAGCACGAAGCTGAACTCGCCGATTTGCGACAACCCCAGGCCGATAATCCACGGTGCCATGTTGACGTAGCCGAACGATCTGGCTATGGCGCCAAAGATCAGCGCCTTTCCGATGAAAATGGCTGCAACGGCCCCGCAAATCTGCGTCACGTGCTGAGCAACGAAGGCCGGGTCGAACAGCATGCCGACAGTAACGAAGAAAAGCAGACCGAAGATATCGCGTAGCGGAACCACGTCGCTCAGTGCCTGGTGGCTGAATTCGGATTCGCTCAGAACCACACCGGCCACGAAAGCGCCCAAAGCAAACGAAAGTCCGGCCATATGTGCCGCATAGCCGAGCCCCACGCCGATCGCCACCACCGCCACAAGGAAAAGCTCGCTGGAACCCCACGCCAGCACCCTCTTCAGTATGGCTGGAAGTAGCCTCGTCCCCACGACGACAATTGCCGTCAGGAAGACGGCGGCGATGCCGAGGGCTTTCACGAGTTTCGGCAGGGCGTTGTCCAAATCGCCGAGTTGAGGCAGAACGATCAGGATAGGAATAACGGCAAGATCCTGGATCACCAGCATGCCGATCATGACGCGGCTGGCCAGACTGTTTGTAACCCCGGCCGCCGAAAGGGTCTTCAGTACCACCATAGTGCTCGAAAGCGACACCATGGAGCCGAACCAGAGCGATTCGGTGAACGGCATTCCGACTAAGCGTGCGCCCGCAAGAGCCGCGACCGCCGCCGTGAGCAGAACCTGGATCGGACCGCCGATCATCGCGATCTTCCGAACAGGCTTGAGGTCCCGGATGGACACCTCAAGCCCGAGAGAAAACAGCAGCAGCGCAACCCCGATCTCGGCCAGTAGTTCCAGATCGTGAATCTGGCCAACCGTAGGACCGCCGGTATAGGGTCCAACTGCAACCCCAGCCGCGACATAGCCGACGAGCAGAGGCAAGCGGAGAACGCGGGCGAGAACCGCACCGCAGAAACCCGCGAGCACTATCAGGACGAAATCTGCCGCAATACCCATAGACTCAGGAGCCGTACCCCTGAGTATACGAGCGCGGGTTTCTTCGGCTGGCGTGAGCGACTATCGGCGACGTCCCCAATACCCGGGGTAATACCGCCGACCGTAGTACCTCGGCGCAACCCAGTAGGAGCCCCGGTAAGGCGGCCGACCCCAGTAGCCGTCCACCCAAACGTAGCGGGAGTTCAGAAAGTTCCAGTAGCCGTCAACCCAGAAGAAGCCAGGACCGGGTGCCGGAACACGGGCATAGACGCGGGGAGGAGGGGGCGGCGGCGCGTAATAGCCTCCGTAATTGCCGCCATAGTAGCCGCCACCCACGTAACCGCCGTAGCGGGGCTGGGCGCAGGCCATGGTGAGACTTCCAAGCAACAGGGCACTTGCTAAAAGTAGAGATTTCATCATCCGACTCCTTCCGTGACAAGGGATTGCAGTCGAATTGCCAAACCTAAACTATTGTAAATGCGGCACTAAGCTGCCAGAAGCCAGAAACCGGGCTGGTGGATAACCACCACCAGCGGTGGTTATCCAGCTTTTTCGAGCAGATTGACGGCGATCTTCTGAGCCACAACCATTTCGCGCGTCACCTGGAACTCCTTCACCTTCTTATAGGAAGGCAGGAAGTACATCAGGTCGAGCATCAGGTCCTCGATGATCATACGCAGACCGCGAGCACCGACTTTGCGCTCCAGCGCGAGGGCTGCGATTGCATCCAGTGCGTCATCGGTGAACCGAAGACGTACGTTTTCGTATTCAAACAGGCGTTGATACTGCTTGATGATCGCGTTGCGTGGACGGCTAAGGATCTGGATCAGCGCCGCCTTGTCGAGATCTTCCAGGGTTGCCACCACTGGCATACGCCCGATGAATTCCGGGATGAAGCCGTACCGGATCAGGTCCTGAGGCTGGATGCGATGCAGAAGTTCCACATCGCGGCGCTCCGAGATCCCGACCGTCTTCGTCGCCGTTTCGGACTTCTCTTCATGCATGAAGCCAATCGACTTCTTGCCGATCCGGCGCTCGATGACCTTTTCAAGCCCGATGAACGCGCCGCCGCAGATGAAAAGAATGTTGGTCGTGTCGACAGGCGTGAATTCCTGGTGAGGGTGCTTCCGGCCGCCCTGCGGTGGAACGTTGGCAACCGTTCCTTCCAGAATCTTCAGCAGTGCCTGCTGCACGCCCTCGCCGGACACATCGCGGGTGATCGACGGGTTCTCGTCTTTTCGACAAATCTTGTCGATTTCATCGATATAGATGATGCCCTGCTGGCATCGCTGGACATCGCCGTCCGCCGCCTGCAGCAGTTTCAGAATGATGTTTTCGACGTCTTCACCGACATACCCGGCTTCGGTCAGCGTCGTGGCGTCCACAATCGCAAAAGGCACATCGAGCACCTTCGCGAGCGTCTGGGCCAGCAGGGTTTTACCGGTCCCGGTCGGCCCAATCAGCAAAATGTTCGATTTCGCCAGTTCCACCTCGGAGTTCCGCATCCGGTTCATGTGGATCCGCTTCGAGTGGTTATAGACCGCGACCGCCAGCTTCCGCTTTGTCGCTTCCTGGCCGATCACATACTGGTCGAGGAAATCTTTGATCTCAAGCGGCTTCGGGATCTTGTTCGGACCGGTCGCGACTGGTTCCGGGCGGTCATCGTCGAGAATCGAATTGCAAACAGCGATACATTCGTCACAAATGTATGCGCGGGTGTACTCGCTCGGCGAGGAGATCAGTTTGCCGACAACGTCCTGACTCTTGTGGCAAAAGGAACAGCGAAGCGTATCATCGGTTCCGGTGCGCTTCAAGCAATCCTCCGGGGCATTGCTAAATAGACTTCTTGCGAGATTCCCATCGGTGGCCTAACCATTATCCTTCATTTGATGCGCGACACAACGAAAGGGATGAAGTTTAAGGGCGAAGGGGTAACGAACCACCTCCCCGGCAGCGCCACGCGTTCTTCGCGTAAGAAGCTGTACGTGAGCCGATGAAGGAATCATTAAAACGTGCACCGCCAGTGCGCTCACGTGAGAGAATCCCTGCCATGCCGTTTCGCTGGATTGTTATGTTCGCCGCAGCCGTGCCGCTGCTTGCGCAGACGCCCTGCGAACAGTTGCCGACCCTGAGTTTCCCGGGCGTCACCACCCTTTCAGCCAGCCTGACCGACCATGTGGAAGTTCCGGGCGGGCGCGGGCCGCAGCAACTGGAGATCGACGGCCTTTGCCGCGTGATCGGGAATATAGAGCCCCAGGTCCGCTTCGAACTCTGGCTGCCCGCCAAATGGAACCGCAAGCTGATGGTCGTCGGCAATGGCGGACTCGCCGGTACCATCAACTACACCCAGATGCTTCCCCCGTTGCGCCGTGGCTACGCATCCAGCAGTACTGATACGGGTCACTCCAGTGCCAGCACCAACGATGGCAGTTGGGCGCTGGGCCACCCGGAACGCGTTCGCGATTTCGCTGACCGGGCGATTCACGTGCTGGCCGTCGCGGACCAGGCCATTCTGCGTGCCTTCTATGGCGGCGCTCCCGCACACTCTTATTTCAACGGTTGCTCCCAGGGGGGCCATGAAGCCCTGATCGAGGCGCAACGTTACCCGGAAGACTTCGACGGCATCATCGCCGGAGACCCCGCTAACAACTGGACCCGGCACTATGCCGGTGGCCACCTCTGGACCGGTCTCGCCATGGACGGCGACGCCTTTATGCCCCCCGAGAAGGTTCAACTTCTGGCCACGAAGGTAAATGACCAGTGCGACCTGCTCGATGGAGTGGCAGACGGCGTTCTCACGGATCCCCGCCGCTGCCAGTTCCGCCCGGAATCCCTGCTCTGTCCCGGCGCCGATGCGCCGACGTGCCTCACCCCGGCACAGGTGGGGGGGATCAACAAGGTCTGGGGCGGCCTGCGCGATGAACATGGCGACCTGATTTACCCCGGTATTGTGCCCGGCGGCGAAGGGGGCACCGGAGGGTGGCAGAACTGGATTACCGGTCTGACGCCAGGCAAGAGCGCGCACCTGAACCTTGGAATCCCGTTCTATCGCTTCATGGTGTTCAATGACCCCGAGTGGGACTATCACTCCTTCCGCTTCGAGGCACGAGACGGAGTTGCAAGCGACGTGGATACAACCGACGAGAAACTCGGAGCACTCTTCAATGCCGTCAACCCCAAGCTTTCGGCATTCAAGGCGAGAGGCGGCAAGCTGATTCAGTATCACGGCTGGAGTGACCCCGACATTACGCCCCTGAACAGCATCGATTATTACGAGACCGTCGTGCGCCTGAATGCGAACGGTGGCAACCATGGCCTTCGCGATACCAAAGAGTTCTACCGCCTGTTTATGGTGCCGGGCATGCAGCACTGCAGCGGCGGTCCGGGCGCCACGCAGTTCAGCATGGTGGGCGCCCTTGAGGCATGGGTAGAAGGTGGCGCAGCACCGGAGCGGGTCATTGCGCAGCATTCAGTTCCGGGCTCGGTGGACTTCTCCAGGCCGCTCTGTCCCCACCCGGCCGAAGCCGTCTGGGATGGTGTCGGCGACGTCAAAGAAGCCGCCAGCTTCCGCTGCACGATCCGCGGCCGCTAGCCGGTTCGTCACGGCTTGCCGTCTACTCCGTGCGAAGGGCCTTCATTGGATCCACGCGCGAAGCTCGCCGCGCCGGCAGATACGCTGCCGCCATTGCAACGCCCAACAAGACTGCAACAGTGCCGACCAGCGTGGCCGGATCGGTCGGCTCCAGCTTGAATAACATCGAAGCCATGAGTCGCGCAACCACCACCGATCCCAAAATCCCGGCCCCGATACCACCAGAAACCAGTCCAACCACGCGGGCCATGATCTCCTTCTGTACGCGGAAGGTGGATGCACCCAAAGCCATGCGCAAGCCGATCTCCTGGGTGCGCCGCCCCACCGTATACGACATAACACCGTAGATCCCAATCGAGGCGAGCAGCAGCGCGGTTACCGCAAATCCGGCCAGCAGCAACACCATGAAACGCCGTGGCGAGACGGCCCTGGCTATCAGGTCAGTCAATTCGCGGTACTCGACGGTTGGCAGGTTCGAATCCACCTCGCGCAGCGCTCTTCGAATCGCAGGGGCAACGCTTGCAATCGGTACGCGTGTTCGCACCACCAACTCGACAGAAGGCATCGGGTTCTGCGTGATCGGCAGATACATCTCCAGCCCGCCTTCTTCCTCTACCGATTCGTGCCGGACATTCCCCACCACTCCGATCACGCGCGAGCCGTCCCGACCGCCGACCGTAAGCATCTGACCGATTGGATCGCCGTTGCCAAACAACTGCCCGGCCGCCTTCTGGTTGATCATCACGACGGCCGGTTTTGTCTGGTCGTCCTGTGCTGTAAATTCACGGCCGGCGATCAACGGGATTCGCATTGCTTTGAGATACCGCCAGTCCACGATGCGTGGATGACCCAGCGGCATTTCACCGTCTCGATACTGCCGCCCTTTCACACCCAGGCCCCAACTGCGGTCGCGGCTCAGGGGCAACGCGTCGGTCACGCCCGCTGACTCCACGCCCGGCACGGCTTCGATGGCGGTCGCCAGACGCTCGTAGAGTTGACGGGACGCGTTCTGGTCATAGTGACCCGCCGTGTCGATGCGCCACGCCGCAGCCTGCTCCGGTTCGAACCCCGGCTTCACGTCCAGAACCTGCACGAAGCTGCGCATCAGCAGGCCCGCGCCCACCAGCAGCACGCACGCAAGCGCCACTTCAGAGATAACCAGCGCATTGCGGGTGAAGCCGGAACGGCGCCCCTCTGACCCGGACCTGCCGCCCTCCTTAAGCGCATTCGCATCACGCCTGCCTGAGGTTTCGAGTGCGGGTACGAGTCCGAACAGCAAGGCCGTCAGAACGGTCGCGAGCATGGTGAACAGCAGCGCTGATCCGTCGATCTTCACGGTTTGCAAGAGCGGAATGTTCACGCCGTGGACAACAGCTAGTCCGCGAATGCCAAGCCACGCCAGAGCAAGCCCAAACACGGCTCCCGGAACGGCGATGATGAGGCTCTCCACGAGCATTTGACGCACGAGGCGTCCGCGGCCCGCGCCCAATGCGGAGCGTATCGCCATCTCGCGACGCCTCGATGCCGCGCGTGAAAGCATCAGGCTGGAGAGGTTGGCGCAGCCGACCAGCAGTACCATTCCGACTGCGGCGAGCAGGATGAACAGGCCTCGGCGAAACCGACCTGTGAGGTGCTCCGTCAGTGGCGTAACTTTGGCCCCAAACTTCCAGCGCCCCTTCTTTTCTTGCCGAATCTGCTCCGACATCACGGTGAATTCCGCTTGTGCCTGAGCGACAGTGGTGCCTGGCCGCAGACGACCGAGCACTGCCAGCGTATTGCCCCACCGGTCCGTTTCGGAAGTCAGCGGAAAAGGCACGAGAATATCCACTCGGGAACCCGGAGTAAACATCGTGCTGAAGTCGAATGAGGCCGGGAGCACGCCCACCACGTGCCTGGACTTGTTGTTCAGAGTGATGTTGCGGCCAACAATCTTTGGATCCCCGGCGAATCGCCGCTTCCAGAGCCCATTGGTCAGCACGACTGCCGGCGTACCGTTCCACTTCGATTCCTGTTCATTGAACCAGCGCCCAAGCACGGGCTGAACACCGAGGAAATCGAGGAAGTTCTGCGAGACATCAACACCGACGAGCCTCTCTGGCTCACCGGACCCGATCATGCTGTAAGTGCCGTAATCGAAGAAGGCGAAGTAGGCCGCCATGTCTTCCATCGTCTTCGTGCCGGCTTTCCAGTCCAGGTAGTTCGCCACCCGGGAAGTCTGGGAAGAGAGTCCCCCGTCGCCACCCACGTTCGAGATAAAGACGAGCCGCTCTGCCGCGCGAACCTGCGGAGGGCGGAACAGCAGCGTGTTCACGATGCTGAAGATTGCCGTATTGGAGCCAATGCCAATGCCGAGAATGAGGATCGCGGTCGTGGTGAAGCCGCGGTCGCGCCAAAGTGCTCGGAGGGCGTAACGGATGTCCTGCATGACTGTACAACTCCCCTTGGTGGCAGTGGTTACACAGACTATACGTGGACGTCAGGCGAAAGTTCGCTGGAATCAGACCACAGCGAACTGGTGGTCGGGACATTCTACGCGGACTTGCTGGTAGATGTCGTTCACAAACTCCGGTCCGAATGATGCGAGGAATGGCAGCACACAGTAGACGCGTTCCTGCAGATGCCCGTCGGGGAAGATCAGGCCCGACAGTGACGCGGCATCGCGAGTGGCTTCTTCACTCTTTGCCAGAAGCTGCATGCCCGTCTTGCGCACCATTTTGGCCATCTGGTACTCGATCTTGCGTCTGCTGGTAGCCAGCGCTTTCGATTGGGAGACATCGAAGCGGACCAGTTCTTTATCGAGAGTATCGAGGGCCGCGGAGACCGCCGTCTGTGTCGCTGTTAAACGCTGGCTCAAACCCGGGGGGACCAGACGCGCAGCCAGCTTCTCACGCAACTCGCGTTCCGTACAAAGCAGGTCGGTGACGCTGAGCCTGTACTTCCCCATGCGTTTCGCGGCACGCTCATCAATGACCGTGAAACCTGCGCGCGGGAAAGAAACCGGCTGACGGCCGAGCAGGTTGTCATACAGCACCGCGGATTGGGCCAGGTACGCCAGTTCGGCAGCACCTCCCACGTAAGCCGCCGTCGGGAACATGTAGTCCTGCACCACGGGGCGCAGAAGGGCGTTCGGCGAAAGGTGCGAACCGTCCTCCGCAAGTTCCTCGGCTGTCCACTTGCGGCCGGCCCCGGTGAAGCCATCGCCAGCGCGGTGAAGCGCGATACGCTCCCCGTTGCGGAGCGCGAAAACGAGGGAAGTTTGGTTATCAACCAAGACCTGCGCGTGGTAGCCACGATGAACGAGATCGGCGCTGCGATCCATCACGCCCCTGACAAGTGAAGGCATCCGCGTGACAGCTTCGCTGAGGATAGGAGCGGCATGAGCCCGGATTGCCGGGTGCATGGGATCGATGAACAGAAGATTCCACTTCGCGAAGATTTCGCGAAGAAGGGTGGTGAAAGCGGCGCCGAGCGTTCGCCCCGGTGCGTAAGCGCGGGTGGCGAGGTCGACAGCTTCGTCCGCGAAGGGTAAGCCGGCGAGAACTTTTCGAAGTTCGTCGATCGGCGAGCTAATAATATGGCGCTCGCCTACGGGCCTTGGAGCAGCACCGCCGTCGGCCTGAATGTTCATGCGAATCGGCTGGTGATCCGGTCCAAAAGCAAACCCGTGGTCGATCTCCGCGAAGTCGTGATCTTCGGTCGCGAGCCAGAACATCGGTACGGCCGCAATGCCTGCCGCGTTCAGATCGCTGGCGATGCGGATGGCGGTGAGAGCTTTGTAGATCGTGTAAACGGGACCGGAGAAAAGCCCCACCTGTTGCCCCGTGATGATGGCAACGGTACCAGGTTCAGCCAGCCGATCCAGCGAAGGGTTGCCGGCATTCAGGGGGCGAAGCGCTTCAACCGCAGCCTTCCGCCGCTCGGCCGGGAAGTCAAAGGCAGCAGCACGACGAATCGCGTCCAGGCTGTTCGTTGGGTACGGGTATAAATCCGCTACCCGATCGAAATGCGATGTGAGGTCACTGTAGAGCCGGGATGTATTCGGAAGGTCCGCATGGCGGACACACGTACAGTGCATAGCGTAGGTTTCAGGCGACTTGGTTCAGGTTATCAGATGCGCCCGCGACGCATGTAGCTTCCGGGTTTCTGAACTAATTCAGGAAAAGCCCGGGCGTAATCCGCCGGACGATGTCGTTGTAGAGAACGAAGACCATCAGCATCATCAGGAACACGAAGCCCACCTTCAGCATCGCTTCCTTCACCGAGAGGCTGATATCCCGGCCCATGATCATCTCCACAAGAAGTGTCAGGATCATGGCACCGTCGAGGATCGGAATCGGAAGGAGATTGAGAATGGCAAGGTTGAGGATGACCATGCTCATCAGAGTCAGAAAAGTTGCAGGACCTTCCTGCGCAGCCTGCGTTGCCTGCTGAGCAATCCCAACCGGACCCTGCAGGTTCTTTGCGGGCATACGCCGCTCGACGATGCCCTTCAGGAGTTCGACGATCAACATGCCGTAGCGGCGGTTGATACGCAACGACTCGGACAGCGCCGCAGGGAACGAAAGTTTCGTCTTTTGAATGTTCCACCGGACGTCGGATGAAACCCCGATCATCCACCGTGTGGACCCTTCCAGCGTCTTATAGACCGGGTTGATCGAGACGGTGTGCATCGTCCCGCCCCGCTCGTATTCGAGCACGACCGGCTTGCCATCGCTCTTACGAATCACTTCAGTCAGCGTGAATCGCGAGTGGATCGGAACGCCGTTCACGCTCACCAGGAGGTCGCCCTTACGAAGGCCCACCGATGCGGCTGGCATGCCGTCAGTGACAGCACCCACCTGAATTTTATTCTGGCCTTCCCAGCCAGCGTCACCCAGACCCGAACGTTCGTCCAGCGTCGGTGTGACGGAGACGGAGCGGCGCTGGCCCTGGCGTTCGTAGGTCACGGTCAGAGGCCGCGCGACGCTCTGGATCTCTTCGGTGATGATGTCTTCCCAGCTCGGGTTGTCCGTTCCGTTTAGACGAACAATCTTGTCGCCGGCCTGAATCCCGACTTTGGCGGCCGGAGAGTCTGGCATCACGTGACCGATAGTGGCGCCCTGGTCGTCGATGATTTTCTCGTACTTCACCATGAAAAGTCCGGTGAGGACGCCGACAGCGAGGACAATGTTCATGAACGGGCCCGCGAAGGCGATGATCAGGCGCTGCCAGCGGGGTTTCGCCATGAAGCCACGAGGGTCGCTTGCGCCCTCGTCGCCGGGCTGATCACCCGCCATCTTGACGTAGCCGCCGAACAGGAACAGCGAGAAGCGGTAGTCTGTCTCGCCGCGCTGGAAACCGAACAGGCGCGGGCCAAAACCGAAGCTGAAGATGTCGACTTTGACGTCGAACGCGCGTGCCGCCCAGAAGTGCCCAAGTTCGTGAACGAGGATCATCACTCCGATCAGAACCAGCAGCCACCAAAATTGCGTTAAGAGCGAAAGGATGTTCATTTGGGACTAACCTTTGGCTCCGACCAGAATCGCATTCTCAGCGACAATGTCGCGCGCCACGCGGCGTGCTTCCAGATCCACCGAAAGGACTTCGGCGATTGATTGAGGTTCGGCGTGCGGCATCTTCTCCAGCGTTTCTCTTACAACACGGGCAATACCCGTGAAACCTATTTTTTCGGCCAGGAAGGCCTCCACCGCGATTTCGTCTGCAGCATTGAGAATACACGAGGCAGCGCCACCCGCGCGGAGGGTATCGTAAGCCAGACGGAGCAGTGGAAACCTGTCCAGATCGGGCGCGTGGAAATCCCAGGCCCTGGTCTGCGACCAGTCGATTTTCGGAACAGGCGCTGACGCGCGATCCGGCCACGTCAGAGCGTACTGAATGGGCATCCGCATGTCCGTCGCAGAGATTTGGGCAATTACGCTGCCATCCTCGAATTCGACCATGGCGTGTACCGAGCTTTGGGGGTGAACCACCACTTCGATCTCGTCCGGTGAAAAGCCGAAAAGCCAATGAGCTTCAATCACCTCGAAGCCCTTGTTCATCAGCGTTGCGGAATCGATGGTGATGCGATTGCCCATCTTCCATGTTGGATGCTTGAGAGCGTCCGCGGGAGTCACGCGGTCCAGGTCGGACGCCGGGGTGTTCCGGAATGGACCACCTGAGGCGGTAAGAATCAACTTGGTTGCTTCGCGCCGGCGTCCGGCTCGCAGACACTGGTGAGCGCCGTTGTGTTCAGAGTCGACGGGGATCAGCTCTGCCTTATTCTGTGCGACGGCAGCCATCATCAGCTTCCCGGCGGAGACAAGCGACTCTTTGTTGGCAAGCCCGATCCGCTTGCCGTGGCAGGCAGCGGCATGCGTCGCCTCCAAACCCGCCACGCCGACGATCGAAGACATCAGAGTGTCGGATTCCGGAGCTATAGAGATGCGCACCAGCGACTCAGGGCCGACCAGCAACTCCGGAACTTCCGTTTTTGGAAGAATCTGGCTCAGTGTGGCGCGGCCAGCCTCGTCGGGGAGAACCACGACTGCGGGCTTGAATTCCAGAATCTGTTGAGCAAGGAGTGCGACGTTGCGACCAGCCGCGAGGGCGAAGATCGTGAAAAGTTCGGGGTTTTGACGGACAACGTCAAGAGTGTTCGCACCGATGGAACCGGTAGAACCGAGGACAGTCAGGGTGCGGTGGATCATGCTGGGAGCGAGAGCTTAGTACAAGGATAACACGGTGGTTATCGGTACGCTTTCGAGGAACTTTTTTGCGAGACCCAAACCCTTGCGGGCGCCGGGGAGGTTGCTTCAGGGGTCTTTCAGTTTAGAGGTTAGTCTCGCTTTGGTGGGAGTTAATTTTTCCTCCCCGGCTTGATTCCAATAATAGAATACCCGAAAACGGAATGCAACAGAAAAATGGATATTATTTTCGGTAGCGCTTTCGGTAGTACTGCTAGCCCTTGACTTCCACCCCGGTCAGGCCCTCTAAGACCTTGATTGTGGAGCAGATATCCTCTTCGCCATGCCCGGTGGCGATCGCCGCCTGAAACATCTGGCGGGTGAGCGCCGTGAGCGGTACCGGCACATTCAGTTCGGCTGCGGACTCCAGCATCAGGCCGATGTCCTTATGCATCCACTTCACTGAGAAGTTCGTGGTGAAGTCGCGCCGGAAGATGAACGGAGCCTTGTACTCGATCAGACCGGATTTGGCAGCCGAGTTGGAGAGGATGTCGAGCATCAGAGCGGGAGGAACCCCGGCCTTGGTGCTGAGCACGATGCCTTCATTGAAAGCCTGCAGGATGTTCGAAAGAACCAGGTTCTGCGTCAGCTTCGCGTGCAGGCCGGTGCCGGGGCCGCCACAGTAGTAGAGCTTCTTGCCCATCACTTCCAGGAATGGCTTCGCTTTTTCAAAAGTAGACTCCGGGCCGCCGATCATGAACGTCAGCGTGCCGTTGGTGGCACCCGGCGTTGAACCGGTGCAGGGAGCGCCCAGGAATTCGATACCGGCTTCGGCCAGCGACTTGCCGATCCGCACGCTGGAAGAGGGTCCGATCGTGGAGGCGTCGACCACGATCATGCCGGCCTTACCTCCCGATTTCAGACCGTCCGGGCCGGTGATCACGGCTTCGGCCATCTCCGTGTTTCCGACGCACACGAAGACGACGTCAGCTTCGGCTGCCACGGCAGCGGGCGTGGCGCACGGTTTGGCACCGGCCTCGGCGGCCAGTTGCGCGGTTTTCGCCGAGGTATGCGACCAGACGGCCACGTCGTGTCCAGCCTTCAACAGGTTTCGGGCCATCGGGTAACCCATCAGGCCAAGTCCAAGAAATCCAAGTTTTGCCATAAGTCGAAATTGTATCCGGGCGCCTTCGGCAGCGCGCGCAGGAAGTGGAACCGACCATCCCACCCATCCAAAAAATGAATTGGACGAGGCTGTTTTCCGGCCCCTAAACTACGAATTAGGCAGCCTTTTCCGCTGCCAAAAAAGATGACACCTACAATGGCAACCAACGGTAGTCTCGCAGGGGGCCACATCGCCCTTCTGCACCGAATCAGCAGCATGGTGAGTTCTGACCAGGATCTGGAAACGATCCTCCGCGAACTCGTAGCTTTGGCAGCCAACGTAACCCAATCCGATTCCTGCCTGGTATACCTGATTGACCATGCGACCGACGAGATCGTGCTCAGAGCGTCACAGCTTGAGCACACTGCCGAAATCGGCACTGTGCGCCTCAAGATGGGCGAAGGCGTGACGGGCTGGGTCGCCGCGCATAATGCCGTCGTTGCCCTCCCGCGTAAGGCGTCCGATGACTCGCGTTTCAAGCGCTTTTCTACCCTGCCCGAAGACAGCTTCGAGGCCTTCCTTTCGGTCCCGCTGGTCAATGGCGGTGAACTGATCGGCGTCATCAACGTGCAGCATGTGGAAATGCACGAGCATTCCTCTGATGAAGTCGCCCTTCTGACCTTCATCGGCGAACAGATGGGCGGCCTCATCGGGCGCTCGAAGCTTCAACAGCAGTCCCTCAGCGCGACCCGCCGGATCGAAACCCTCGCCGCGGTCGCACAGACAATCGGTGCCGAGAGCTATCTTGACCGCATTCTGCAGGCGATCTCAGAGATGGTTGCCGAAACGCTCGATTGCGCGATCTGCTCGATCCTGCTGATTGACGAAGAGACCAAAGAACTGACCGTATCCGCGGCTCGCTGCTCCTCGCCGGACTACATGCACCGCATGCCGATCCGCATGGAAGGCTCGCTGATCGAACAGGTTCTCCGTGACGGCCAGCCAGTCGCTGTCGATCGCATTCAGGACGACAAAAAGTATCGCTACCCGGAACTCGCTCGCCGCACTGGTCTGACTTCCGCGCTGTCCGCTCCGCTGTTCTCGCAGGGCAAGGTGATTGGCTCTATCAACATCTACACCCGCCAGCAGAGGTCGTTTCAGGATGAAGAGATCGGTTTCCTGAAGGCTGTCGCGGGTCAGGCCGGAATCGCCATCCAGAACGCCCGGCTCATGTCGGAAACGCTGGAGATGAAGCGGGCTCTCGAAACCCGCAAGCTCGTGGAACGCGCCAAGGGCATCCTGCAGACGCGCCACGGTTTGAGCGAAGAAGAAGCTTACCTTCGCCTTCGCAACGAAAGCCGCCGCCTGCGCCGTTCCATGCGCGATTTGGCGGAAGCCGTGATCCTCGCCGACGACCTGAATAAGAAGGACAAAGAGGGCGGCACCATGCCCGGCAAGCCTCCGGCAATTCGCGACGACTACGAAATCATGTAAGGCTGCGAGAATAGGGGCTTGATGCGGCCATTCGAGCCCCTTTTTCGCAACCCTCACCTTGCAACCATTACGGCCAACTTCTGGCCGCGTGAGTACGATTTCTCCGAGTACCCCATGCAGCGCCGCCTCATCCAGACGGACGCCGACACGCAGGTACTTGTCCAGACGCAGTTTCCGAAAGGCGAGGCAGTGGGCGAAGTCGTCCTGCTGCACGGTCTGGAAGGCGGCGGCGATGCCGGTTACTGCGTGAGCACTGCCTGGCACGCTCTCCAGTGCGGGTTCGTCGCGCACCGCTTTCATATGCGGACCTGCGGCGGCACCGAGAACCTCTGCAAGACGCTGTACCACGCCGGCCTCACAGGCGATCTGCATGCTTTTCTCAAGCAGAATGCTGCTGAGGGACGGCACCTCCCCGTGTTCCTGATCGGCTATTCTCTCGGCGGAAATGTCGGCCTGAAGCTCGCTGGCGAGCTTGGCGAGACCGACCTCATTGCCGGTGCGTGCGCCATATCCACACCGATCGACCTCGGAGCCAGTGCCCGGCGCATCGGCGACCCCGTTAACTTCATTTACGAGCGTCGTTTCGTCAAGCGTATGAAGAAGCGACTGCTTGCCACCGGACGATATACCGCCGAGACGCTGGCACCGCTAAGGTCGATTTTTGACATCGACGACAAAGTCACCGCGCCTTCGTTCGGCTTCCGTGACGCGGAACATTACTACTCGACGCAATCCGCCAAGGTGTTTCTCCCGAACATTCGAGTCCCCACGCTGCTGGTCCAGTCCCGCGACGACAGTTACATCCCCTTCGAAGCTTTCTGCGACCCTGCTATCGCAGAGAATCCGATGATCCGGCTGCTCGTGACAGAACACGGGGGACACCTCGGCTTTCTTTCGAAGACCGGGCAGCGCTTCTGGATGGTAGATGCTGCACTCGACTTCGTGCAGGAAGTGGTTGGTTCGCTCACGCCGTCCGCTCCTTAGGGCGCAATCGGGCGAGCGATCATCCGCGCTGCACGCTGAAATGCCGGCGTATCGATATTCAACCGGGCGGCATCCTGCAACACTAGCCCGCTTGTGTCCCACAGGCCAAAGCTCGACCAGTCCGGATTGTACCAGGACCACCAGCGGATGCCTGCCCAGCGACGCTGGGAGTGAATTGCGAGCGCCCAGGCGCGGCTGCGCGCGTAGTCACGGGTGAGCACATCCGATGGCCGAAGGTTGAGTTCCAGAAGCTGTCTGGCGTCGTTCAGGTCGCAAATCCCGGCACCTTCGAGCAGCGAGTACGTGGCAATCGCCCGTGTACTGCCGGGCAACGCCGGGCTTGCTGCGAGGATCGCCGGAGACCACTCCGGGAACCTCCCGAACGCTCCGGCGATAGCGCCTTCGGCCGTGTCTCCGGCATAGAACACGGCGTAGGCAGTGGGGATATCGATTCGACCGCCACCTTGCGGAGGCACGTAGAGCGGACTGCCCGGCTCCGCGGGACCGGCCGTGGGCCGCCACGGGAAAACGCGATAAAGGAGCACCAGCTTTAGGCGAACGCGCCCTGAGCAATCCCGTCAATTGCCCGGATCACGGGTGCGGCGCCCTCAGTCACTACCACGTCAATCGGGCGCGCGCCGCCGAGGAGAGGCTCAGAACCCACCAGCCACAGCGCTGCCGCATTTGCCGGGTAGACACGCATGATGCGTGTCAGGACGTCGTGAAGGTCCACAATGCGCCGCCCCATCTCGAGGCTGATTGCCTCCGTGCCGGACATCCAGCGGGACACCTGTGCGCGGTCCGCAGCCAGCATCCGAGAGGTGGCGTTGGTGCCGAGTGCATCTACGATGCGGGCCAACAAAGGTGAGACATCGGCAAGGCCCGAAGCCTCCGGGCGAAAAACGATGGTCTTGAACAGAGGTTTCCAGGAACGCGCGACGTGCCTTCTTTGCACCATACCCCTATCTTAGCTCAACAGGATCTGTTGAGCTAAGGCCCGTCAGTGCGTCATCGAGTAGATAACGTAGTTCGCCGCGATCCGGAACGAGAGCGACGAAAACTTCTCGTCATACGCCGGGTCATCAGCCCACTCCCACGAATCGCCGAGGTCCATGTTGTGGCAAATTGCTACCGCAAGGCGGTTGTGTTCATCGTAAATGCCTCGCCAGCGAGCCTCGTAGCCATCATTCTCATACGTGACGCCTCGCCTGAGGTACATCGCACCCGGCACCTGGTAACGTTTCGACAGGTCGTAAATCGTATGGAAAATCGGGTCTGAGTCGGGGATGTCGACCACCGGACGGTCGGGGTAAATTTTCAGCATGCTGACCATGAAGTTCGCCCACTCGTAGGTCCCGTGGAAGTCATCCACCATCAGGAAGCCGCCGCGGTCCAGGTATTCCCGGATTTTCTTCGCCTGGTCGTCCGTTAGGTCCCATTGGCCAACTTCGACCGCGTACAGCCATGGGTAGTTGAAGATATCTTCAGGGTCGTCAGGATTGATCGCCTGTTCTACGGAGCGAACGTGAACGCGAGTGAGGCGTTTCAGCGCGGGTGCCATGTGCCGGTCGGCTCTGGGGTAATCGGTGGTCCAGCTCCCACCGCCTTCGCGCCAGTCACCACCACCGCGGAACCCAAACCGGCCGCCACCACGACGCCCGCCGGAGGGGTACATCAGGCGGGCAAACTGCCACTCCGTCTTCTCAGCGTAGTCGGGGGGAATCGCAAAACTACTGTACTCGCGGCCCTGATACTGCCGCCACGGTTTGGGCGGCGCCTCGACCGCGTACGCGAGGCCAATCAGAATCAACAGGCCACTGCCAGCCGCAACCACCGTTCGAAGCCTCATAGCATTCCGGTGGACTCAGCGTATCACGGCAACCGTGGGGCAGAATGTAAATTTGCGCGTGCACGCCAGCCCTCGATCGCGTGGATACCGAAGAAGAGAAAACTTCCGGCAGCGACCGACAGAGCATGGGTGGTCCATGGCCCCGGTTGGGCATGGAGGCCAAGGTACCCACCCGCGATGGTCGGCAGTTCAGCCATAGCGGCGAGCAGCAGAGCCCGACCGGGCGAGATAGCCGCTCCGCGGAGCAGCCCTCCCAGCGCGAGTCCCTCAGGGATTTTGTGGAACAGGATCGCCCCGCCAATCGCATACGGGACCGCGTGGTCCGTTTCGGCCGCCGTCATGCCCCACCCATCGACGAACGCGTGCAGGCCTGTAGCGATAATCAATGTCACTGCGAAAGCTTCACCGTGCGAACAGGATGGGCACACCGGGTAACCCATCCGGTCGAGGACCGTCAAACAGAGGTAAGCAGCGACCATCAGCGCGAGAGGAAGAACGAAGCCAATTTGGCGGATCAGTTCCGGAACGAGGCCGAAAACAGTGACCGCGACCAGGATCGCGCCGCTGAGCGGCACCAGCAGCCCGTGCCGTCGGTTCGCCAAGAAGATGCCCGCGATGGCTCCCAGGATTGCGATAGCTGCGGCCGCGAGGGGGGCTTCAATGCCGGGAGAGGTCAACCTCAATGGTAGCGTGGCCTGTTTGCCTAATTCCGCAGCCCTGTTCGTCAGATGGCGACCGAGAGAGCGTGCCTGGTGCACGGGTAGTATCATAAACTGGCAGATGGGCCTGCGGCACCGTTCTCCGTCCAGTGTGCGGCTGCGTGACGGCCTCCGGTTTCATCCGTCTAAACAAGATAACTATGATCAAAGTCGAAGGTTTGACGAAGCGATACGCGCGTAATGTCGCGGTCAAGAACATTTCCTTCGAGGTTGGCAAAGGTGAAATCGTCGGCTTTCTCGGCAAAAACGGTGCCGGCAAGACGACGACGATGCGGGTTCTGACCTGCTTCCTGCCGCCCACCGAAGGCAAGGCCAGCGTGGCCGGTTTTGACGTTCTCGAGCAGCCCATGGACGTCAAACGAAACATCGGGTATTTGCCCGAGACACCCCCGCTTTACCCGGAAATGGAAGTTTGGGATTACCTCAGCTTCGTAGCGAAACTGAAGGGCATCTCGGGCGGCGATATTGTCAAACGCGTGGACGAGGTTTGCGAACGCACAGCCATCGGCGACGTGAAGTACAAGATCATCGGCAAGCTTTCCAAAGGCTACCGGCAGCGCGTCGGCCTTGCCCAGGCGATCATTCACAACCCGCCGGTTTTGATCCTGGACGAGCCGACTTCCGGCCTCGACCCCGAACAGCAGTTGCATGTACGGCAGCTCGTAGCCAGCCTCTCGGGCGATCACACGATTATCCTCAGCACCCACATCCTCTCGGAAGTGGAGCAGTCGTGCAGCAAAGTCATCATCATTAATGAAGGCAGCATCGTCGCGGTCGATTCCGTGGCTGCTCTCCACAAACGCGGCCGTTCCACCGAAGTCGTGGCCATCGAAGTGGCGGGGGGCGATTCCTTTCAGATCAAACAGGCTCTGGAGCAGGTTCCCGGTGTCGCGCGGGTCGTTTCTCGCGATTCCAAGTCAGGCAATGCCGCGTTCGAAGTAGAAGGCCTGGAGAACTCGTTCATCCGGCCCGACCTCGCACGCAGCATCGTGCATGCCGGGTGGCATCTCACGGAACTGCGGACCGTGGGCGAGTCGCTGGAAGACATCTTCCTCGAGCTCACCCGCGCCGAAAAGAAAGAAGTTGAAGTGGTGACGAAATGAAAAACGTACTGACAATCTGTGCGAAGGAAATCAAGGGCTACTTCGTCTCCCCGATCGCCTATCTCCTGCTGGGGCTCTTTGGACTGATCTCTGGCTACTTCTTCTACAGCGCCACGGCGTTCTTTGTGATGAGCGGCATGCGGCAGCAGATGATGGGCAGCCAGCAGCCGATGAGCGTCAACGAATATGTGATCGCCCCGCTGCTCGGAAACTCGAGCGTGGTCGGCCTGTTCCTGATTCCGCTGATCTCGATGCGCCTGTTCGCTGAAGAAATGCGCTCCGGAACCATCGAACTTCTGCTGACCTCTCCTGTAAGGGACTGGGAAATCGTACTCGGCAAGTGGGCCGGCGCTTTCGTTATGTACCTGTGCGTGCTGGGCGTCTCGGCTTTGAACATTGCCATGCTCTTCATCTGGGGCTCGCCCGACTGGCGCCCCATCGCCACCGGCCTTCTGGGCCTCGCGCTGCAAGGGGGCTGCCTGCTCGCCATCGGCACATTCATCTCCACCACAACTCGCAACCAGATCATCGCGGGCGGAGCCACCTTCGCCGTATCGCTGCTGCTCTGGGTCCTGAGTTGGGTGACGTCTTATAACGAAGCAGGCTGGGCGCAGGTGATTGCCTACATGGCCATCCCGACCCACTACGAACCGTTCGCCAAAGGCGTTCTGGATACGAAGGATGTTGTGTACTACCTCTCCGTCATCTTCTTTGGGCTGTTCCTGACCAAGCGGTCGCTTGAATCTTTGAGGTGGAGATCGTAATGGCATCACGTCAAGCAAAACAGGGCGCGACGGCCGGCATTTACGTCGTCCTCGTCATCGCCATTCTGGGTATTGCGAACTGGCTCGCGAAGGACTACAACAAGACCGTTGACGTCACCGCGAACAAGCGCTTCACGCTCTCTGACCAGACCAAGAAAGTCGTCGGCGGCCTGCAGAAAGACATCAATGTCTACTACTTTGAAAAGGCCGATCGTTTCGAGCAGGCACGCGATATACTCGATCGCTATCGCAACCTGAACTCAAAGTTCAAGGTCAACTACGTCGATCCGGATAAGAAGCCGGACGTGGCGCGCCTGCAGGGCATGCGCAACTTCGGTGACATCATCGTGGACAGCGGTGTGAAGAAGGAAACTGCGAAAGCTCTCACCGAAGAAGAGCTCACGGGTGCATTGATTCGCTCGCTGAAGACCGGCACGCGTACGGTTTGCTTCGTGGAGGGTTCGGGCGAACACCGGATCACGGAAACCGCTCGCGATGGCTACTCGGCGCTGAAAGACGCGCTCGAGAAGAACAACTACAAGACCCAAACCATCTCACTGATCGAGAAGCCTGACGTTCCGAAGGAGTGCACTATCGTGTTAGTCGGCGGACCGAAGCGCGACTATCTGCAGCCTGCCGCGGACGCCATCAAGACCTATGTTGCGGGCGGCGGAAACGCAGTGGTTAACTTCGACGCCGTCCTCGATTTGCCTGATCAGAAAATGGGCGACACGCCGAATCTGAGCGGACTCGTGGCCAGCTGGGGCATCACACCGAAAGGCGACGTAATCGTCGACGTCGGTTCGGCGAGCCGGCTGTTTGGCCAGGTTTCACCCGTGGTGGCCTCGTATGAGTCTCACCCGATCACAAGGGTGATGGGCGACAACGCGAGCGTGATGCCTCTGGCACGTTCGCTGGATGCGAAGTCTCCCGCTGAGAAGCTGTTCTCGACGGGCGAATCCAGCTACTCGCTGACTCATCCGAAACTGCCGATGAAGCAGGAAGAACTCGAGAAGGGTCCCAGGGGTCCGTTCCTGATTGGCGTTGCCGCGAAGATCGGGACTGGCAACACCGCCGGACGCGTGGTCGTGGTCGGCAGTTCCAACTGGATGGCGAACTTCATGCTGTCCGCGCCGATTGCCAACCGCGATCTCGCCATGAACGTGATGAACTGGCTCACTTCAGACGAGGAACTGATCTCGATCCGTCCGAAAGAGCCTGAAGATCGCCGCCTGTCTGTAACCGGCGGCGCGCTTCGCAGCATGTTCTTCTTCAGTGTCATCGGACTGCCGTTGTTCGTGATCCTCTCAGGTGTTTCTGTTTGGTGGAAGCGGAGGTAGTTCCCGTATGAAACCCAATGGATTACTGGCTGCCTGCGGCGTTCTCGCCGTGCTCGGCGGCCTCGTTTGGTACACGAAGCAGCACCCCAGGAAGGTTGAGCCCACAACGCCTGACGCCCCGAAGATTCTGGCGCTCGGGGCGGACCAAATCGAAGGCATACGGCTGGTCCGCCCCGGTGGCGAGCCAATCGTTTTGGCGAAGTCTGGCGACCAGTGGAAGATCACCGCACCGACGCCTCTGCCCGCGGATCAGGATGCCGCGAAGGGGCTGGTTACCACCCTGGCAAGCCTGCAGTCGGACCGACTGGTTGAACAGAATCCGCCAGACCTTACGGTGTTTGGTCTCAATGAGCCCAAGGGAGAGATCGACGTAACGGTCCAGGGCGGCACCGTCAATAAAGTGCTGTTCGGGCTTGAAAACCCCTCCGGCAGTTCCACCTACGTCAAGTTGGCCGCTAACCCCAGCGTCTATACGGTGCTGACTTCGACGAAAACCAACCTCGACAGGTCCGTCAACGATCTGCGTGATAAGCGTCTGCTGACATTCGATCGCGACAAAGTCGTCGCCATCGCGGTCACGCCGACGAAGGGTGTCCCGTTTG